>NZ_CP049905.1:2387500-2708750 GCF_011305535.1 Diaphorobacter sp. HDW4B | reverse complement strand
CGCAGCGCCGCGAAGACGTGAACTTCCACGACATTCTTGCGGCGGCCAATCCCAACCCGTTCCTGCGTTTCACCTGCGAGCTGATCAACGAAATGATCCGTCAGCTCATCGTCTTCGGCAACCGCACGCCACAGACCGAGCACCGCCGCTTCGGCGAGGAAAACGCCAACTACCACCGCGACATCGTCGATGCCGCGCGCGAACGCGATGTGGAACGCGTGCGTGCGCTGATGGTGCAGCACATGCAGGATGCGACACGCTCCGTCAAACGCATGAAGGGCCGCATACAGGGCCGTTTGATTCTCGACGCCGACTCGCTGCGCAGCCCGCGTGCGGCGGTGACGCTAAGCACCAAAGCGCCGCCCACGAGAGCCGCGAAGGCCATTCCCACCAAAAATCCGGTCAAGCCACGCGCAACCAAAAACACCCGGATCAGCGGTACGAAAGTTGCTTGAGACAGACCGTTTGGCGTTCCTTATCTCCACATTGACGAGAAGAGCGTCAATCCCCTGTTTCGTGTAGGTATTGCATCACGCACTGATAAGCTCGCGCGCCGCGAGAACCATCCAACTCAACATCCCGCGAGGAGTACATGTCCCTTTCCCCACGTAGCGCACTGCGCACCATCGCCGCTGCTGCTGCAGTCATGTCCGTGTTGTCCGCACCGGTCGCTCATGCCGACACGGGCGCTTATCCCAACAAGCCGATCCGCCTGATCGTGCCTTACGCCGCTGGCGGCTCCACCGACATCATCGGCCGACTGCTCGCACAGAAGATGGGCGAGAACATGGGTGTCTCCGTGGTCGTGGACAACAAGCCCGGCGCGAACGGCACCATCGGCTGCGACTACGTGGCCAAGCAACCGGCAGACGGCTACACCATCATCCTCGGCGACGTGGGCTGCATGGCCATGGCACCCGGCCTGTACACCAAGCTGCCTTACAACCCGCTCAAGGACTTCAGCGTGGTGAGCCTCGTGGGCCGCAGCCCGCTGGTGCTGACCGTCGGCGCAAAGAGCCCGCTCAAGTCGGTCGCCGACCTGACCGCCGCCGCCAAGGCCAACCCCGGCAAGCTGAACTTCCCATCGTCGGGCACCGGCGGCCCCAACCACCTGGGCGCCGAGCTGTACGCGATGCAAGCCAACGTGAAGGTCACGCACGTTCCGTACAAGGGCAGCGCACCTTCCGTGGTGTCGCTCGTCGCTGGCGAGACCGACTTCGGTTTCCTCACCGCTGTCACCATCAATGCGCAACTCAACGCAGGCAACGTGAAGGCCCTGGCCGTCGCGCACACCGAGCGTCTGCCTGCCATGCCGAACGTGCCCACCTTCATCGAGCAAGGCCTGAAGGGCTTCACGGCCGATGCATGGTTCATGGCCTCCGTGCCCGTGGGCACACCACAACCCGTGATCGACCGCCTCTACAAGGAAATCGCCAAGGCCCTGCCCGACGCCGAAGTGAAGACCAAGTTCGACTCGGCAGGCGTGCTGCCGTCGGGTCTGGACCCCAAGGCTTCAACCGCGTTCCTGAACGATGAAGTGAACAAGTGGCGTGCGGTGATCAAGACGGCGAACATCACGTTGGATTGATTTTTCGTTTTCAGTAGCGTTGCTACTGATCTATCCGAGTGAAGCCAGCACTGGATTCAGGTGCTGGCTTTTCTTTTTTGAGGCTGCTTGCCGGGTGTTCGCCCCGGCGGGCGAGTAACTTTTTGCTTGCGCCAAAAAGTCACCAAAAATCGCTTTTGAATACCCACGATAGAACTCCCTGCGCGACTGCGTCGCTCCGCTCGGGCAACTATCGTGAGTCAGACCAAAAGCTGGGGAGGGCGCTGCTGCACTCTTCGGTACAGCAGCGGGGGCGCGAGTATCGCAACGAAATGATCTTGGTTGGTAAGCGTTGAATCGCGAGTCAAATAAATTCTTCACAGCGCTTATGCCCAAGCATCTCGCGCAGTCGCGAGATGCAGCACGAGCAACGCGAAGTGCCGTGACACACCTCTTATGAAAACACTGACTCGCGGCGGTTGCCCGAGCGGAGCGCGCAGCGCGAAGCGAGTTCTGCCGCGTGACCCCGAATTCAAGCGTGCTTTTGGTGACTTTTCGCGCGCAAGCGAAAAGTTACTCGCCCGCCGGGGCGAGACCCGACCTCCGTAAGCAACCACACAACCACCACAAAAACAAAAAGCGCGAACCCCAAAAGAGTCCGCGCCCAAAATACAGCTAACTAAA
The DNA here is from genome assembly GCF_011305535.1 of Diaphorobacter sp. HDW4B. GTDB lineage: Bacteria > Pseudomonadota > Gammaproteobacteria > Burkholderiales > Burkholderiaceae_C > Diaphorobacter_A. Next base: position 2,706,520 of record NZ_CP049905.1, on the reverse strand, counting down.
GAAGAAGATTACTTGCTGCTAGGAAAGCTGAACATAGTCCCCTCACGCACTCCAGCCGAAGGCCAACGCTGCGTGATCGTCTTGCGCTTCGTATAGAAACGCACAGCATCCGGACCGTAAGCGTGCAGATCGCCAAACAGCGAACGCTTCCAACCGCCGAACGAGTGATAAGCCACAGGCACTGGCAATGGCACGTTCACGCCCACCATGCCGACCTGGATGTGGTCGGTGAAGTAGCGAGCGGCTTCGCCGTCGCGCGTGAAGATGCAGGTGCCGTTGCCGTACTCGTGGTCGTCGATGAGCTTCATCGCTTCCTGCAAATTCTTGGCGCGCACCACGCCAAGCACGGGGCCGAAGATTTCTTCTTGATAGATCTTCATGCCGGGCTTGACGTCGTCGAACAGGCAGGCGCCGAGGAAGTAGCCTTCTTCGTGACCGGCGACCTTCACGCCGCGGCCATCGACCACCAGCTTGGCCCCTTCGGCGACACCGGAGTCCACATACGCCTTCACCTTCTCGAAGTGCTGCTTGGTGACCAGCGGGCCCATGTCGTTGCTGTTGTCGGTGCCGGGGCCGACCTTCATCTTGTCGATTTCGACCTTCAGGCTTTCGATCACGGCGTCAGCGGTTTCGTCACCGATGGCGACGACCAGCGGGATCGCCATGCAGCGCTCGCCGCAGCTGCCGTAGGCCGCGCCCATCAAGGCGTTGACGGCGTTCGGGATGTCGGCGTCGGGCATGACGATGGCGTGGTTCTTCGCGCCGCCCAGAGCTTGCACGCGCTTGCCGTGCTTGCAGCCTTCGGCGTAGATGTATTCAGCGATCGGAGTGGAGCCCACAAAGCTCACGGCCTTCACGCGTGGGTCTTGCAGCAGGGTGTCCACTGCGACCTTGTCGCCGTTCACGACGTTCAGCACGCCTGGTGGCAGACCGGCTTCCAGTGCCAGTTGGGCGACGAGCATGGTGCTCGATGGATCGCGCTCCGAAGGCTTGAGCACAAAGGTGTTGCCGCAAGCGACGGCCATGGGCCACATCCACAGCGGAACCATGGCGGGGAAGTTGAACGGGGTGATGCCTGCCGTCACGCCGAGGGCCTGGAACTCGCTCCAGCTGTCGATGCCGGGGCCGACGTTGCGGCTGTGCTCGCCCTTGAGCAGTTCGGGGGCGTAGCTCGCGTATTCGACGTTTTCAATGCCGCGCTGGAGTTCGCCGTGCGCATCGGCCAGCACCTTGCCGTGTTCAGCGGTGATCAGGGCGGCGATCTTGTCTGCGTTTTCTTCGAGCAGCACCTTCAGCTTGCTCATCACGCGGGCGCGCTTGAGCGGAGGGGTGTTGCGCCATGCGGGGAAGGCTTTTTCTGCCGATGCGATGGCTTCTTCGACCGTGGCTTTGCTGGCCAGAGCCACGTTGGTGGAGGATTGGCCGGTGGCTGGGTTGAAGACGGGCTGCGTACGTTCGGTGTCCGTGACGATCTTGCCGTCAATAAGATGGCCCACCGTAGAAGTAACGTTCTTGTCGTTGTTCATGATGTGTTTGTCTACTCTTAGGGGAAGCCTTACGGCTTCGATTCGTTATTCGTTTTAAGGTGACGATATAGGCCTTCATGCGGTGTTGCAGAAGCCTTGCCGTACAGGAAGTACTGTCTGCGGCTTCGCGCCTAGCCTGAAGGCCTATCTCGTCATTGTGACTGGAGATTCAGGTGCTCTGCATGCTGCTGAGTCCTGCTGTTTCAAAACCAAATCCCAAGCCAGATCCCATTTTTATGTGTTGTCTGCTTTTTTGAAAAAAGAGGCTACCGCCGGGGTCGGTAGCGATAGCTTCTTGAAAAATCAAGCAACTGACTTGATGGTGTCGCCGAGGGCATTGATCAGGCGGTCGATTTCTGCGCGCTCGCTGATGAAGGGAGGTGCCAACTGGATGGTGTCGGCACCGTAGCGCACGTAGAAGCCAAGTTCCCACATCTTCATGGCGATTTCATAAGGGCGCTTGGCGGGTTCGCCTGGGGCATGTTCGATGGTGAAGCCTGCGGCCAGTCCGTAGTTGCGGATGTCGGCGATGTGCTTCACGCCCTTCAGGCTGTGCACTGCGCTTTCAAAGTACGGTGCCAAGGCCTTCACGCGGCCTGGGCCGTCTTCTTTTTCCAGCAGGTCGAGCGCTGCAACGCCGGCGGCGCAGGCAATCGGGTGAGCCGAGTAGGTATAGCCATGCGCGAATTCGAGCATGTACTCGGGGCCGCCTGCTGCCATGAAGGTGTCGTAGATGTCCTTGCTGGCCACGCAGCCGCCCAAAGGCTGTGCGCCGTTGGTGACTTGCTTGGCGAAGTTCATGATGTCGGGCACCACGCCGAAGGCGTCTGCGCCGGTCATCGTTCCGCAACGGCCGAAGCCGGTGATGACTTCATCAAAAATCAGCAGGATGTTGTTCTGCGTGCAGATCTCGCGGATGCGGTCGAGATAGCCCTTGGGTGGAATCACCACGCCAGCGGAACCGGCGAAGGGCTCGATGATGACGGCGGCGATGTTGCTGGCGTCATGCAGCGCGATCACGTCCAGCAGCTTGTCGGCCAGCGCGCGTCCGCCCTCTTCGGCCATGCCCTTCTGGAAGGTGCCAGCCGGTGGTTGGGTGTGCGGGATGTGGTCAGCGGCAATGCCCTGACCGTACATCTTGCGGTTGCCGCCGATGCCGCCGACGGAGATGCCGCCGAAGTTCACACCGTGATAACCCTTTTCGCGGCCGATCAGCACGGTCTTGCTGGCCTGGCCCTTCAGACGCCAGTAGGCGCGTGCCATCTTGAGCGAGGTGTCTGCGGCTTCGGAGCCGGAGCCGGTGAAGAACACGTAGTCCAGACCCTTGGGCGTGATGTCCTTGATCTTGTTGGCCAGCTCGAACGACGATGGGTGGCCGAACTGGAACGCGGGGGCGTAGTCGAGTTGCAGCGCTGCCTTGCCGATGGCTTCGGCGATTTCGCGGCGGCCGTGGCCGAGGCCCGTGCACCACAGGCCCGAGAGGCCGTCAAAAATCTTGCGGCCCTTGTCGTCACGCAGGTAGGCGCCTTCGGCACCGACGATCATGCGCGGATTGGCCTTGAAGTTGCGGTTGCCCGTGAACGGCATCCAGTGCGCGTCGAGCCAGGCGGCGTCGGTGCGCACGGCTTGCGATGCGGTGTTGGTGTCTGGGGTGGTGGTGATGCTCATGTGCGTCTCCAGCAGGGTCGGGCAAGGCGTTGATCGAATTGAGAAATTCGCTGGCAGCACCCTGCCAGCTTGAGTGCATTGTTGGGCGCTGCAATAATCCGGTAAATAGCACAATGTCACTGTTTACTTGAGGATTTATGAAAGTAAAAAAACCCACCCCGAAATCCACCGCCAAACGCCCTGCCGCCACCGGCAAAACCCGCGCCAAACAGACGCCGCAGGCCACGCGCAACCGCGCCGTGCTGGGCCAGATCAGCGACATGGATCTGCGCCTGCTGCAGGTGTTCAAGGCGGTGGTCGATTGCGGCGGCATGTCGGCGGCGGAGCTGGAGCTGAACATCGGCACCAGCACGGTGAGCCGCCATGTGAAGGATCTGGAGATGCGGCTTGGCCTCACGCTGTGCCGCCGTGGGCGCGCGGGTTTTGCGCTCACCGCCGAAGGCCAGCGCGTGTATGAAGAAACGCTCAGGCTGCTGTCGTCCGTGCGCGGTTTTCGCGACAGCATCGACGACATCCATGCGCGCATGGGCGGGCAACTGGCGGTGGCGGTGTTCGACAAGACGGCGAGCAACCCGGCCGCGCGCATCGGCGATGCCATCGGCGCGTTCAACACGCTCGCGCCCGATGTGCATCTGCAGTTGCATGTGGGCTCGATCAACGAGATCGAACGCGGCGTGATGGACGGCACCTTCCAGATCGGCATCATCCCCACGCACCGCAGCTCGCCGAGTCTGGTCTATCACCGCTTGTTCGGCGAATCCATGCAGTTGTATTGCGGCGTGGGGCACGCGCTGTTCGGCGAGAGGCACGACGATCTCGATTGGGACGCCGTGCGCGACTACCCGTTCGCCGGGCTGGGCTACCACTCGCCCAATATGGAGCTGACGCATCAGGCCAAGCTCACGCGCTCTGCCACCGGCTTCGACCAGGAATCCATCGCCACGCTGATTCTCTCGGGCCGCTATCTGGGCTTTCTGCCAGACCACTACGCGCAGATGTTCGAGGCCACGGGCCGCATGCAGGCGATTCGGCCCGAGCTGCTCAATTACTACTGCGATTTTGTGAGCCTGACCCGCAAATCGCCGCAGCCCAGCCGCGCGGCGGCGGCGTTCACGCAATGCCTGGTGGATGCACACGCGTAAGCGCTTGCTTTCCAGCGGTTCCCGAATGGCAGCGGCTGCGCCATGGAAAACCCTTGGGTGCTAGGATCGCCGCACTCTGGTTGATTCCGCCGTGGCGAGCACGCCATGCCCCACAAGGGATCGGCCATCCATGAAGCCAATACTCCAGAACAACACCATCATGCAGCGCCGCCATTTCCTCGCCCTGTCCACCCTCGCCGCCACCTCCGGCAGCTTTCAGAACGCGTTTGCCTCGGCGCACGAATCGCTCGTGGGCTGGCGTCGTTATGAAGTCGTCACCAAGGTGAACGTGGCGGAGAAGACCGCGCAGGCGAGCGTATGGATTCCCGTGCCGATCACCTCGCTGGAAAACTACCAGCGCACGCTGGATGTGTCGTTCACCGCGCCCGGTGCCAAGAGCGCCAAGCTGGTCACGCTGCCCGGCACGGATGTGCGCATGGTCGTCGTGCAATTCGCCGATGCCAACGTGCCGCAATCCGTCGAGGTCGTGAGCCGCATCGCCACGCAGGACCGCGCGGTCGATCTGGGCGCTGAAGGACATGCACGCAAGGCCTCTGCCGCGCTGCTGCGCCCTTATCTGCAGGCCACATCGCTTGCGCCGCTCGACGGCATCGTCAAGCAGACCGCCGACAAGATTCAGGCCGATGCCGGTCACCCCAAGGACACCATCGCCAAAGCCCGCGCGATCTATGAATGGATCGTCGAGAACGCCAAGCGCAACCCCGCCACCGCAGGCTGCGGCACGGGCGACGTGAGCTACACGCTCACCTCGGGCAATCTGTCGGGCAAGTGCGCCGACCTGAACGGCCTGTTCACCGCCCTCGCCCGCGCCACGCGCATCCCCGCACGCGACGTGTACGGCGTGCGCGTGGAAGACTCGGCCCGCGGCTTCAAGAGCATGGGCAAGAGCGGCGACATCTCCAAGGCCCAGCACTGCCGCGCCGAGTTCTACGCCGACGGCTACGGCTGGATTCCGGTCGACCCCGCCGACGTCGCCAAGGTCATGCTCGAAGAGCAACCCGGCGGCCTGCCCAAGGATGCGCCCAAGGTGCGCGCCGCACGCGCCCTGCTGTTCGGCGCATGGGAAGGCAACTGGATGGCCTACAACACCGGCGCCGACGTGCGCCTGCCGGGCTCCAATCGCACCGAAGGCTTCCTCATGTACCCGCAGGGCGAAACCGCCAACGGCCGCGTGGACAGCCTCGACCCAGCCAACTTCGCCTACACCATCCACTCGCGCAAACTGGCCTGATCGCGATGACGACAACGCCGCCACTGTCCTCCCATCGCCGGGAATGCCTGCTGAAACTGGGCGCACTCGCCGCGCTGAGCGGCAGCGCTGGCGGCATTGCGCACGCGGTGCAACCATCAGACGCCAAGGAAGCCAGCGGCGGCAAGCTCAACCCATGGAAACGCGGCGCAACGCCCGCGCTGCTTGCCCAGACCATGGATGACCGCAAGGTCACGCTCAAGGACTACCTCGGCAAGCCGCTGATCCTGAATTTCTGGGCGTCGTACTGCGGCCCCTGCCGCTTGGAAATGCCGGCGTTCAACCTGCTGATGGATCTCTACAGCGACAAGGGCCTGCGCGTGCTCGGCGTCAACCACGGCGAAATGCCCGCCCGCGTGCAGCAGTTTCTGAAAGCCGTTCCGTTCAACGGCGACGTGCTGCTGGACCGCAGCCAGACGCAGATGAAGGCATGGAACGCCTACGCGCTGCCGACCAGTTTTCTCATCGACGCCAAGGGGCAGGTGCGCTGGTGGCATGTGGGCGAAATCGACTGGACCGAGTGGGATGCGCAGGACAAGTTGCAGCGTCTGGTCGATGCCTGAACCACGCTGATTTTTTCGTCAGACCCGCCCCACCAATTTCGCAATCAGCTCGCTCGTGCTCGACACATCGAACTTGCGCATCAACCGCGCCCGATGCGCCTCCACCGTGCGAAAGCTGATGCCCAGCTCTGCGGCAATCTGCTTGCTCGATTTTCCTGACACCAGCGACCGCGCAATCTGCCGCTCGCGCGCAGTGAGCGGCGTGGTCACGGGGCGCTCGGCGGACATGTCGTCGAACACCCAGACCGTCAGCGCAAACGGGTCCACCCGGTCGGCTGTGCGGCCCGTCACATGGCACCAGAACAGCGATCCATCCTGCTTGCGCATGATGCGTTCATCGCCGTAATTGCCCGTCTCGCGCATGGCGATCAACGCGCGCGAGCCCGTGTCTTCGAACTCCGACGCGGACGGGTACAGCACCGCCAGCGACTGCCCCAGCAGGGCCTGCGGCGGGTAGCCGAAGATGTCGCAGAAAGACTGGTTGTACGAGCGAATCTGCCGATGCTGCGCGACCAGCAGGCCCACGGGAGCGAGGTCAAAGACCAGAAGCTGGTGATCGATGTCTGTGTCGCTGTCGGCCATGCGCTGATGTTACTGCATGGCCACCCCTCAAACAGCGCTCAGTCGCGGCGCAGCGGTGCTCCCGTCATGGCTTGCAGTTGCTCGAACGTGAGGCCATCGACCATCGAACGAACGACCAATCCATCCGGCGTCACGTCGATCACCGCGCAGTCGGTGTAGATGCGATCGACCACGCCCGCGCCGGTCAGCGGATAGGTGCATTGCTCGACGATCTTCGGTTGGCCGTCCTTGGTGGTGTGCTCCATCACCACGACGACCTGCTTGGCTCCTGCCACCAGATCCATCGCGCCGCCGACTGCGGGAATGGCATCGGGCGCGCCCGTGTCCCAGTTGGCAAGATCGCCGTTGCTTGCGACCTGGAAAGCGCCGAGCACGGAGACGTCGAGATGACCGCCGCGCATCATCGCGAACGACATGCTGTGATCGCAGATCGATGCGCCGGGCAGCAGCGAGACGGGTTCCTTGCTCGCGTTGAGCAGGCTGGGATCGACCGTGCCATCTGCAGGGCCGGGGCCCATGCCGAGGATGCCGTTTTCGCTGTGCAAAATCACATCGCGGCCAGCGGGCAGGCATTTGGAGATCAGCGTGGGGATGCCGATGCCAAGGTTCACGTAGCTGCCATCGGGAATGTCGTTGGCGACCTTACGCGCGATCTCTTCGCGGATGAGGCGCTTGAATGTGTTCGTGTTCGTGCTTGTACTCATGGTTTGGCTCCTTGCGCATGGATCGGCACCTGCACGACACGTTGCACGAAGATGCCGGGCGTCATCACGTTCTCGGGCACGAGCGCGCCCAGCGGCACGATCTCATCGACCTGCGCGACGGCGGTCTTCGACGCCATGCACATCACCGGGCCGAAGTTGCGCTCGGCATTGCGGAACATGAGGTTGCCCCACGGGTCCGCACAGCGCGCCTTCACCAAAGCGAAGTCGCCATGCAACGGGTTCTCCAGCACGTAACCCACGCCGTCGATCACGCGGGTTTCCTTGCCCTTGGCAAGCACGGTGCCGTACGAAGTGGGTGTGAAGAACGGACCCAGTCCCGAGCCCGCCGCGCGCATGCGTTCGGCCATGGTGCCCTGGGGCACGCATTCCAGCTCGATCTTGCCTGCGCGATACCACTCGGCAAACGCTTCGGCGTTCGGAATCTTGGGGTTGGAATTGCGCGCGAACGAGCACACCATGCGGCGCACGCGACCCGCTTCGATCAACTGGCTCAGGCCGTATTTGCCGTTGCCCGCGTTGTTGTTGACGATGGTGAGTTCGCGCGCGCCCTGATCAAGCAGCGCGCAGACCAGCTCGGTCGGCACGCCCGAGATGCCGAAACCGCCGATCATGATGACCGCGCCATCCTTCACGTCGCGCACGGCTTCCGCCAGCGAATCGACGACCTTGTTCAGCATGGTTGAACTCCCGATGAACGAGCGCGTTGCATCACAGCGTTTCCTCCAGACCGAAGAGGGCCGTGGATTGGCTGGACAGCGTGCCGCCATTGCCATGCGCCAGCGCGACCTTCGCGTCCTTCACCTGGCGCTCGCCGCATTCACCGCGCAGTTGTCGCACGGCCTCGATCACGAGGAAGATGCCGTACATGCCGGGGTGTACGCACGAGAGGCCCCCGCCATTTGTGTTGACCGGCAGACGCCCGCCCGGCGCAATGCCGCCGTTCTGCACGAACGCACCGGCCTCGCCTTTTTTGCAGAAACCCAGGTCTTCAAGAAACAGCAGCGTGTTGATGGTGAACGCGTCGTAGAGACCGACCACGTCCACGTCCGATGGCTTGAGGCCCGCCATGTCGAATGCACGCTGGCCCGATTCGCTGGCCGATGTGACGGTGAGGTTTTCCATGCAGGAAATCTGCCGGTTCCACACCGCTGTGGCGTTGCCCAGCACGTAGACCGGCTTTTGCTTTTGCGCCTTGGCACGGTCGGCACGCATGAGCACGAAAGCCCCTGCGCCATCGGTGACGAGGCAGCAGTCACGCACGGTGAGCGGCGTGGAGATCATGCGCGAGTTCAGCACGTCGTCGATGCTGAGCGGATCGCGCATATAGGCTTCCGGATTGAGCTGCGCCCAGCGGCGCGCTGCCACCGCCACCTCGGCCAATTGCTCGCGCGTGGTGCCGAATTCATGCATGTGGCGCGACGCGGCCAGTGCATAGGCCGTGGGCGGCAGCATGGGTTGATACGGGTGCTCGTAAGGCAGCGGATCGATCAGCTTGAACGCGTCGGTCATGCCCTTGCGCGAAAAGGTACCGGTCTTCTGCGTGCTTCCGTAGCAGACCAGCACAGCGTTGCATTGGCCACTTTCGAGCGCCATCATCGCGGGCATCAGATGCGCGATGAAACTCGACCCGCCGAGCATGGTGCTGTCGATGAACTGCGGACGCAGACCCAGATATTCCGCCACTGGCAACGCCCACATGCTCGCAGCCGAGCTGCAGGTGGCGAGGCCATCGATGTCCTGCATGGTGAGGCCTGCATCGGCGACCGCCTTGGTCGCAGCCTGCGCGAGGATTTCCATGACGGTGAAGCCATGCGCCTCGCCGATTCCGGCCTGCCCCACACCGACGATCGCGGACTTGCCGCGCAGATCACGGAGGTTGCTGCTCATTGCGCACCTCCTGCTTGGTTTGCCGGTGCAAAAACCACGAGCGGCTTTCCTTCTTTCTCAACGATGCGTGCCTTGAGCGGCATGCCGATCTTCACCGTGTGCGGATCGCAATCGACCACATTGCTCATCATGCGCGCGCCTTCCTGCAGATCGACCAGCACGACGGCGTAATCCGTGTTGGTGCCGGGCTTGCCCATCACCACGCTGCACGCATGCACCGCGCCGTTGCCGCTGGCCGTGCGCCAGCTCAGTTGCGTGCTGCCGCAATGCGGGCACAGCACACGCGGATAGAAGATGTGGCGCGCGCAGCCATCGCATTGCTGGATGCGGAACTCGCCTTGCGCGAGATAGTTCTGAAAGGCCGCATCGGGCCCACTCGGGGTGTTGGTCTCGGGGCTCGTCATGCTTGTTTTGTGGGAACTTCGTACGAGGAAATCGGCTTGCCTTCGGCCACCAGTTTTTCGAACAGCGGTGCGGGCGTCCACAGCTCGCCATGGGCCTTGTGGAATTCGCGGATGCGTTCGAGCACCTTGGGCAGGCCCACAGTGTCGGCATAGAACAGCGGGCCGCCGCGACCTGCGGGAAAACCGTAGCCGTTCACGTAGATCACATCGATGTCGCTGCCGCGTTGCGCGATGCCGTCTTCGAGAATGCGTGCAGCCTCGTTGACCAGCGCATACATCGTGCGCTCGACGACTTCCTCGTCGGTGATGGCGCGGCGTGTGATGCCCGACTCTGCCGCGCAGGCCTTGATGATGTCTTCGACCTTGGGATCGGGAATCGGCGCGCGGCTGCCTGCTTCATAACGGTAGAAGCCTTCGCCGGTCTTCTGGCCCAGACGGCCCGACTCGCACAGCCGGTCAGCGATATGGCAGTAACGGATGTGCTTGGGTCGCGTCGGCGCAAGGCGCTTGCGTGCAGCCCAGCTGATGTCGAGCCCCGCCATGTCGCCCATGCGCAGTGGCCCCATGGCCAGACCGAAGCGCTCGAGCGCTTGATCGACCTGCTGCGGCGTGGCGCCTTCTTCGAGCAGAAAATGCGCCTCGCGCGTGTATGGGCTGACCATGCGGTTGCCCACGAATCCATCGCACACGCCCACCACGGCGGGGATCTTGCCGATGCGCTTGGCCACCGTCAGCACGGTGGCGAGCACATCGGGCGCAGTTTTGTCGGCACGCACGATCTCCAGCAGCTTCATCACGTTGGCAGGGCTGAAGAAATGCAGACCCACCACGTCCTGCGGACGCTGCGTGACGGCTGCGATGCTGTTGATGTCCAGGCGCGACGTGTTGGTGGCGAGAATCGCGCCGGGCTTGCAGATCTGGTCGAGCTGCGTGAACAGATCATGCTTGACGGTCATGTCCTCGAACGCGGCTTCGATCACCAGATCCACATCGGCAAGCTGGCGCATGTCGGTCGTGCCGCGAATGCGCTCCACGCGCGTCTGCATGTCGACCGCTGCAAGCTTGCCCTTGCTGACCGTGGCCTCGTAGTTGCGTTGGATGGTGCCAAGGCCTTTTTGCAGATTCGCATCGGTGACTTCCACCAAAGTGACGGAATAGCCCGCGTTGGCGAACGCCATGGCGATGCCGCCGCCCATGGTGCCTGCGCCGATCACGCCCACGCGCTGCACATTGCGCAGCGGCGCATCCTGCGCATCGCGCGGTGGCTTGGCGGCCTCGCGTTCGGCAAAGAACAGATGGCGAATCGCCTTGGACTGTGTGCCGTTCACCAGTTCCATGAAGCGCGCGCGCTCGAACGTCAAACCGTCTTCGAGCGAGCTGCGCGTGGATGCTTCCACGCAGGCAATGCATTGCAGCGGCGCTTCCATGCCGCGCGCGGTCTTGCGTGCGTTCTCGCGCGCTTTCTCGAACAGCTCTGCGGCGTTGGCGGGCGCATTCACGGGCATCTTGCCCGTGGCACGCAGTGCCGTGTTCGTGCCCAACTGGCCTGCAAACTTCACGGCATTCGCGATGAGGTCGCTCTCGAACACCGCATCGAGCACGCCCGCTTCCAGCGCCGCCTTGGCCTTCACGGTCTTGCCGGTGACGATCCAGTCCAGCGCCTTTTCCACGCCGATCAAACGCGGCAGACGCTGCGTGCCACCGCCGCCAGGCAGCAGGCCCAGCTTCACTTCGGGCAGCGCCACATTCGCATCCGAAAGTGCGACGCGCCAGTGGCAGCCCAAAGCCATCTCCAGACCGCCACCCAATGCGGAGCCGTGGATTGCGGCGATCACCGGTTTGGACAGATTCTCGATGCGCGAGATGAGCTGCGGTGTCGTGGGCTCCGACGTGCTCTTGGGTGTGTTGAACTCGCGGATGTCCGCTCCGCCCGAGAACATGCGACCATCGCCCGTGAGCACGATGGCATCGATGTCGGCATCGGCCAGTGCCGCATCCAGCCCCGCGCTCACATGCTGGCGCAGTGCGAACGAAATGCCGTTGACAGGAGGATTGGACCAGGTGATCACGGCCACGCGGCCATGACGGTCGAACAATGGCGTGCTCATTGCAGTTCCACCAGCGGCTGGCCTTCGGTGATCTCGTCGCCTTCAGCGACGAGAAACTTCGCGACCTTGCCGGAGCCTTCGGCTTCGACGGGAATTTCCATCTTCATCGATTCGACGATCAACACGGCATCTCCCGCCGACACGGTGGATTGCGGCTCGACGCACAGGCTCACGACGCGGCCGGAGAGTGGGGATTTGAGGGTGGATGGCATGGCTTCTGGTCCTGTCTGGTTGTCTGTGTGGCTGGAGGGGTTCAGGCCGTTTCGGCCTCGGGCTTGCGTGCGGCGATGGCCGCGCCCAGTTGCGTGTGCAGGCGTGCAGCTTGGAAATCCTCATCATCGAGAATCCGCAGCACAAAGGGAATATTGGTTTTCACTCCACTCACGTGGAATGCCTGCAACGCATCGCGCAAGCGTTCGATGGCGGTGTGGCGGTCAGGCGCGTGCGCGATCACCTTGGCGATCATCGGGTCGTAGAAAGTGGAGATGCGCGAGCCTTCGCCGTAGCAGGTTTCCACGCGAATGCCTTCACCCACGGGTTGCACGAAGGTGTTCATGACACCGGGCGAAGGGAAGAAACGCACGGGGTCTTCGGCGTAGATGCGCGCTTCGATGGCATGGCCTTTGCAGGCGATTGTCTCGGGCAGCACCGCATCGATGGGCTCGCCAGCGGCAAGGCGGATCTGCGCTGCGACGATGTCGATGCCGGTCACCTGTTCGGTCACTGCGTGCTCGACCTGCAACCGCGTGTTCACTTCCAGAAAAGTGAATCCCGTGCTTGGCGTGTAGAGCATTTCCACGGTGCCGATCACGTCGTAGCCGATGCCCGAAAGTATGTTTTCAAGGCGCGCGGCCATCTGCTCCACGGCCTCGCGCGCGATGCCCGGTGCAGTCGCTTCTTCCACCACTTTCTGGTTGCGACGTTGCACGGAGCAGTCACGTTCAAACAGACAGCGCACGTTGCCGTAACGGTCCGCCAGAAATTGGAATTCGATATGGCGTGGCTGCTCGATCAGCGTCTCGAAATACAGCTGCGCATTGCCAAACGCCTTGGTCGCCGTGGACTGCGCCTGACGCCATGAGCCTGCCACTTCAGCGCGATCACGCACCGGCAGCATGCCGATGCCGCCGCCACCGTTGGCGGGCTTGAGCATCAGCGGGTAGCCCATGGCGTCGGCGATGGCGGTGACGGCTTGCACGTCGTCCGGCAGCAGCGCACTGCTTTGCGTCATCGGCATGCCGTGCTGCTGCATGAGTGCGCGTGCGGCGGTCTTGTGACCCAGTTCGCGAATCCAGCGTGGCGAGGGGCCGATGAAGCACAAGCCGGCGGCCTCCACCTTCTCGGCGAACTCCGCGTTCTCCGACAGAAATCCGTAGCCCGGATGGATCGCATCCGCGCCGCATTCCTTCGCTGCGCGCAGCACGGCGTCCTGGTTCAGATAGCTTTGCAGCGCCGGTCCTTCGCCGATGCAGATCGTCGCGTCGGCCTCTTGCAGATACGGCAGATGCTCGTCGGCGACCGAATGCACGGCCACGGCTTCGATGCCCAATTGGTGCGCGGCGCGAATCACGCGCGCAGCCACCGCGCCACGGTTGGCGATCAGTATGCGGCGCACGGTGTGTGTGGTGCTCATGGCGTCATCCACCTCAAGGACGGAAGCCAAAGCTGGCACGACCAGCCTGGCGCAGCGGCGCGGCAATGGTGGCGAACTCGACGAGCGCGGCGCGGGTCTCGGCCGGATCGATGATGTCTTCCACCACAAACGCCTCGGCGCTGCGGTATGGCGACGTGAGGCCGCGCACGCGCTTTTCGATCTTGGCGCGCGTGGCTTCCGGATCGGCGGAGGCTTCGATGTCGGCCTTGTAGGCCACTTCCAGCCCGCCCTCGATCGGCAACGATCCCCATTGCGCGGACGGCCATGCGTAGCGGAAGTTGAAGCGGTCCGCATTCTGATGACCGCCGCCCGCCACACCAAACGCCTTGCGGATGATGATGGTGCACCACGGCACGGTGCTCTGCGCGATGGCGGTGAGCGCGCGCACGCCCGCGCGCATCACACCTTCCTTTTCGGCATCGAGGCCGATGCGGAAGCCCGGCACATCGACCAGATTCACGACCGGCAGATGGAACTGCTCGGCCAGATCGACCATGCGCATGTATTTCTCGGCGGTCTGACGGTCCCAGGCACCACCGTAGTGATACGGATCGCTGGCGACCACCACGACCGGCCAGCCGTCGATGCGCGCAAAGCCTGCGGCAATCGCCTTGCCCCAGTGGCGACCGATTTCCATGAAGGAACCGGTATCGACCAGCGTTTCCACGATCGTGCGGATCTTGTAGACCGAGCGTGTGTTCTCGGGAATCGCGTTGCGCAGCGCCTGCTGGTTCTCTGCCGCATGACGGCCCGCTTCGGCGCGCGGTGGCAATTCGTAGATGGACGACGGCAGATAGGACAGGAAGCGACGAGCACGAGCGAAGGCATCGGCTTCGGATTCGGCCTCGTCGTCCACCACGCCGTTGCGTGTGTGGATCTGGCTGCCGCCCAGATCGTTCTTGTCGATGTGCTGACCGGTGCGCGCCACCACGGGCGGGCCTGCGACAAAAAGCTGCGCCGTGTCCTTGACCATCACCGAATAGTGGCTGGCCGACACGCGCGCCGCGCCCAGACCTGCGACCGAACCGAGGCCCAGACCCACGACAGGCACCGTCGCCAGATTGCGCGCGATGTACGGCCAGGACTTCAGCTTTGGCAGCAGCGTGTGGCCCTTGAGTTCGATGTTCTTGACCGAGCCGCCGCCGCCCGTGCCGTCCACCAGGCGCACCAACGGAATGCGCAGGTCGTGCGCCATCTGTTCCGCCACGATCATCTTGTCGCCCACGGCGCCGTCGTTGGCACCGCCGCGCACGGTGAAGTCGTCGCCCATCACCACGGCCGGACGGCCCTCGATGCGCGCGCGGCCCATGAGCAGGTTGGACGGCGTGAAGTCGGTGAGCTCGCCGTTGTCGTCATACGCGCCGCTGCCTGCGAGCCCGCCCACTTCACGGAACGAGCCCTCGTCCACCAATGCCGCGATGCGCTCGCGCACCGGCAGCTTGCCCGCGTCGCGATGGCGCTTGAGCTTCTCCGGTCCGCCCATGCGTTGCGACAGCTCGGTTCTGCGCGCGAGTTCATCGAGTTCTTTTTCCCATGCCACCTTGATTGCTCCAAATGTCTTGTCGTTCGGTTGTCTGCTGTCGTCGCGTGATGGATGCACCATCGGTGCGCGCTCAATCCAGCGTGATGTTGGCCTTGCGGATGATGTCGGCGTACTGCTTGGTTTCGCTGTCGATCTGGGTCTCGAACTGCGCAGGCGCGAGCATGCGGATGTTGCCCTGCTGCATGAGCTTGGCCTTGACCTCGGGGTCCTGCACGGCCGTGGCGATCAGGTCGGACAAGGTCTTGACGACCGGTGCGGGCGTTCCGGAAGGCGCGAGCGCGCCCACCCAGAACGAGATGTCGAAGCCCGGATAACCGGCTTCGGCAATCGTCGGCACATCGGGCAGCTCATGCCAGCGCTGCGCGGAGGTGACGGCCAGCGCGCGCAGTTGGCCCGCCTTGATCTTGGGAACCGACGACGGGTTGTCGAAGGTCGAATCGACTTCCTTGGCCAGCACCGCGACCTGCGCAGGCGCGGTGCCGCGATACGCCACGTGCGTCATCTTCACGCCCGCCATGCCGTTGAGCAGTTCGTAGCTCAGTTGCGTGAGATTGCCCACGCCTGCCGAGCCGTAGGAATACGCGCCCGGCTTGGCCTTGGCGAGGTCGAGCATGGCCTTCAGATTGGGGGCCGTACCGAAGGGGTCGTTCTGCGGATTCACGGTGAGGATGAAGGGCACGGACACCATCAGCGAGACCGGTGCGAAGTCCTTCTTCACGTCGTAGGCCATCTTCTTGTAGAGCGACGGGTTGACGGTGATGGTGCTGGAGTTGCTGATCAGGATGGTGTAGCCGTCCGGTGCGGCCTTGGCGACGTCGGAAGCGGCCAGCATGCCGTTGGCGCCGGTCTTGTTGTCCACCACCACGGCCTGGCCGGTCTTGTTGGTGATGTGCTGGGCAATGATGCGCGCGACCGAATCGATCGAATTGCCTGCGCTGAAGCCGACGACGAAGCGGATCGGCTTGTTCGGATAGCCGCCCGCTGACTGCGCCGATGCGCTGCCGATGGCGATGAAGGTGGCTGCCGCGCCAGCGATGGCGGACAGAAAAATGCGTTTGGTGTTGCTCACTGCCTTGTCTCCTGGCCCTCAGGCCTTTTCTAAAAAGTTCTGCCTAACGAAACTTGAATTCTTTTTTATAGTTTTCAGGAGAAGGCACTTCAAGTCAATTGATCTGGGTAGGTGTTATCCCTTGCCATGGCCTTTTTGCGTGGCTGCCCACTGGTGGGCGAGGTCGCAGCATTTCACAATGCTGCAGTTCCCCAAAATTTCAAAAAGGAAGTTTCGTTCTGTTAAACGAAACTGCTGGCGTCAGGCGGAAGCGGCCTGCTTGTCCGTCACAATCCCCTCTCGCCCTTCACTCTCCGAACTTCTGCTGTCCCATGTCCAAGGTTCTTTCAAGCGACTCTTCCGAAAAAAACGACGGCGTTGCGGCCGTGGATCGCGCGCTGGTGATTGCCACCTCGCTGGCCAATTCGGGCAGCGCGCTCACGCTGACCGAGCTGTCGCTGCGCACCGGCATGTACAAGAGCACGCTGCTGCGGCTGTTGTCGTCGCTGGAAAAGGCCGGGTTGGTCGTGCATCGCAACGACAAGCGATATGCGCTGGGGCCGCTGGCGTTCGTGTTCGGACGGGCATTCGAGCAGACCAACGGGTTGCAGGACGCGATTCATCCGCAGCTCGTGTGGCTGGTGAATCAGGGCACCGAGAGCCCTTCGTTTCATGTGCGCAATGACGACGAGCACCGGCTGTGCCTGATGCGCATCGATTCGAATCATTCGACGCTGGACCGGATTCGTCCCGGCGATCTGCTGCCGATCGATCGCGGCGCAGCGGGCAAGGTGCTGACGAGCTTCGGACAGGGCTTGCCTGCGAAGACATTGAATGCGCAAGACCTGCTGTTCACCTCGTTCGGCGAACGCGATCCGCTGTGCGGTGCGATTGCTGCGCCGGTGTTCGGGCCGTCTGCGTCGCTGGTGGGCGCGTTGTCGGTGTCGGGGCCGCTGGAGCGCTTCTCGGAGCTGGCCGTGTCGCGCATGAAATCGCTGATGCTCAAGGCCGCGCAGGAGGCGACGCAGAACCTGGGCGGCAAGTGGCCGCTGGTGGGTTGAGCAAAGCGTAGTTGCGTCAACCGGAAGGATGAGTCATTCAGTGCGCGGCTGCCATGGCCTGCCACTGCGACTGGAGCCAGCACCAGAAGGCGTTTTCGCTCCCGTCCGCGTGATGTTGTTGGCTTGCTGAGTCGCTGTTCATCTCAGGCCCCGGCGGCGGCCACGTCCATGCCATGTGCGGCATCGGCGTGTTGCTGTTGTTGTTCCTCGCGGCGCTTCAAAGCGCGTTCCCAACCCTTTTCGTGGAAGAAAAAGGCGACGGCCTGCACGGTGGGCTCCAGCAGGCTGAGCGTGAGCGAGGCGATGAGGTTGCCGGTGACGGCATAGGCCACCATGGCGGCGACGCAGATGTGGATGAGGTAGTAGCTGCCTGTCTTCATGAGGGTCAGGCGGTTGTGGCGGGCGGCGTTGATCAGGCGGGTCATGTTCTGGTGTTTCTATCGAAGATGAGTTAATGATATTTATTCTCATCTGATAAAGCCAATCAAAAGTCTCGAACACGGCGATAGGCAGGCTCAAGAAGCCGTTTGGTAACTGCATGTTTCGCACGGGTTCATGCCTGCGATGTCGCTATGATGCGCAGGTTCGCTGACGGCGAATAAAAGACAACCACTTCACATCACTGAGCGGGAGCGTTTTCATGGCACTCATGGACTTCATCAAGAAACAGTTTATTGACATCATTCAATGGACTGAGGACAGCGATGGAACGCTCGCCTGGCGCTTTCCGATGCGCGACATGGAAATCCAGAACGGCGCGACGCTGGTGGTGCGCGAGTCGCAACTGGCGATGTTCGTGAACGAGGGCAAGGTGGCCGATGTGTTCGGCCCCGGCACCCACAAGCTGACCACGCAGACGCTGCCCGTTCTCACCTATCTGAAGAACTGGGACAAGCTGTTCGAGTCGCCCTTCAAGAGCGATGTGTACTTCTTCTCGACGCGCCAGCAGATCGACCAGAAGTGGGGCACGCCGCAGCCCGTGACGATCCGCGACAAGGATTTCGGCATGGTGCGCCTGCGCGCATTCGGCAACTACGCGTACCGCGTGGCCGATCCCAAGCTGTTCCACACCGAGATCTCGGGCACGCGCGAGAACTACACGGTCGATGATCTGGACGGCCAACTGCGCGGCCTGATCCTGCAGCACATCAGCACGGCGATTGCCGCAAGCGGTGTGCCATTCCTCGATCTGGCGGCCAACCAGATGATCTTTGCCGATGCGCTGACCAAGGATCTGTCGCCCGCGCTCGAAAAGCTGGGCCTCAAGCTCGAAGGCATGACCGTGCAGAACGTGTCGCTGCCCGAGGAGCTGCAGAAGATCCTCGACCAGAAGATCGGCATGGGCATGGTCGGCAACGACATGGGCAAGTTCATGCAGTACCAGACCGCGCAGTCGATTCCGAAGTTTGCGGAAAGCGCGGGCCAGGGCGGCGGCATTGCGGGTGATGCGATGGGACTGGGTGCGGGCGTGGCGCTCGGCCAGGTGCTGGCGCAGAACCTGCAGCAAGGTCTGCAGGGCGGCGCGGCGCAGCCCCAGCAGGCGGCTCCCGCAGCGGCTGCAGCCCCAGCGGCGATGAAGCCCGAGGACGTGATGGCGACGCTGGAGAAGCTCGGCGAGCTCAAGACCAAGGGCATTCTCACGCAGGAAGAGTTCGACGCGAAGAAGACCGAGCTGCTCAAGAAGCTGGTCTGATCTTCCAACGCGTTCAACAGATCTCTTTCTTTCTTCTCGCATACCGGTGCGGCCTCTGGTGAGGAAGGCCGCTGCCGGATGCCCATGTCCACCCACATCAGCACATGCACTGATCTATGGCCGATAGCGCCACCCAGCGTTCGTACACCGCGCCCTGTCCGGGGTGCGGCGCGCCTGTGGAATTCAAGAGCGCGCAGTCGATCTACGCGGTCTGCCCGTATTGCCAGAGCACCGTGGTGCGCGATGGCGAGGTGCTCAAACGCATCGGCAAGATGGCCGAGGTGTTCGACGACTACTCGCCGCTGCAATTGGGCGCATCGGGCAAGATGCCGCTCGATGGCAAGGACGTGCCGTTCATGCTCGTCGGCCGCGCGCAGTACAAGGGCGAGCAAGGCAGCTGGAACGAGTGGAACGCGTTTCTGCCCGACGGCAGCCTCGCCACGCTGAGCGAGGACAACGGCAACTTCGTCTTCACACGCGGCGCGCCGCTGGGTCGCGAGGTGCCTGCGGCGGATCGCTTCCGCGTGGGCATGACCACGGCGGTGGGCGGCAAGCAGTTCAGCGTCAGCACCAACATCACGGCCGCCTTGGTGGCCGCGCAGGGCGAGTTGCCCAAGCTCGCGCAACTGGGCAAGCCGTTCACCGTGGTCGAGCTGCGCAGCGACGATGGCGAGGTGCTGTCGATCGACTACGGTACGGAGCCGCCGCAGATCCAGCGCGGCTTTGCCGTGAAGCTCGAAGCGCTGAACATGAAGGGCCTCAAGGACGGCGCTGCGGCCAAGAACGAAAAGGCGCGCCAGTTCAGTTGCCCCAACTGCGGCGCAACGGTCAAGGTGACGCTGGATTCGACCAAGTCGTGCACCTGTCCATCGTGCAAGAGCATCATCGATCTGACCAACGGCATCGGCGGCGAGATGCGCGCCGCTGCGCAGGACGAGCCGGTCGAGCCACTGATTCCGCTGGGCCGCATCGGTGAGTTCGAAGGCGCGAAGTGGCAGGTGGTGGGCTTTCAGCACCGCATGGGCGTGGAGCCCGGCGACGATGAATGGTTTGGCTGGGACGAGTATCTGCTCTTTCACGCCAAGCGCGGCTTCATCTTTCTGGTCGATTCGACCGACGGCTGGAGTCTGGTGCGCCCCGCCACGGGCGCGCCCAAGTACAACAAGGGCGCGCAGAGCACGAGCTATCTGGGCACGCCCTACCGGCTGCAGTACAGCTACAACGCCGAGACCAACTACGTGCTCGGCGAGTTCTACTGGCCTGTGCAGCGCGGACAGAAGACGTTCAACAGCGACTTTGAAAGCTCGAGCGGCAAGGGCATTCTGTCGCGCGAGGAAAGCAAGGGCGAAGTGACCTGGTCGCATGGCGAGCGCATGGACGCGCGCGTGGTGGCCGAGGCCTTCAAGATGACCGACCAGTTCGGCAAGTTCAAGCGCGAAGACGCGGCCCCGGCCGTGTCGGCCAGCGGCATTGGCTGCGGCACGGTCATCCTGATTCTGGTGATTCTGTTCGTGGTGCTGATCATTCTGAGCACCTGCTCCAGTTCATCGGGCGGCAGCGGTTATCGCAGCTCGGGCGGCTCGTACGGCGGGTACTCGTCGGGCGGCGGGCACAAGTGAGTGATCTGGTGTGATGTGGGTTGGTGTGATGTGATGGATTACTGGGGAGATTTGAGATGTCGATGATTTTTGAATATCTGAAGCCGGCAGCGCTGCTGGGATCGCTGGTCTATGCGCTGATGGGCGTGGTGATTTTCTGGGTGAGCTTTGTCATCGTGGACAAGCTCACGCCGTATGACCTGTGGGCGGAGATCGTTGAAAAGCACAACAAGGCGCTGGCCCTGGTGGTAGCCGCCATGTGCCTGGGCATCAGCATCATCGTGGCTGCTGCGATTCACTAGTTTTTTCTTTGTTCGTTGATCGTATGGAGGCGCCAATACAGCCCTTCATACTTTGTTGCGAAGCCTTGCCGTATGCACATACTGTCTGCGGCTTCGCGTCGCGTCTGAAGGGCTGTATTGGCGTTGGGGTGATTGATCCAGCGTCGCGCCCACTTCTCAGACTGCATGTGCGCAGTTTTTGCGCAGCTCTTCATTCATGAGTTCCAGTTCACCCACATCTTCTTCCGACTCCATAGAATCTGCGCGCGCGCGGCCGATCGATGTGGCGTTGCTGTCCAGCGTGTTCGTGATCGCAGCGTGCGGGTTGCTGTACGAACTGGCTGCGGGCGCGTTGGCGTCGTATGTGCTGGGCGACTCGGTGCTGCAGTTCTCCACCATCATCGGCACCTACTTGTTTGCGATGGGTGTGGGCTCGTGGCTGTCGCGATATTTCGAGCGGCAGTTGCCTGCGCATTTCTTGCGCATCGAGTTGATGGTGGCACTGGTGGGTGGCTCGCTGCCTGCGATTTTGTTTTTGTCGAATGCCTATGTGCCGGGTGCGTTCCGCGTGCTGCTGTATGGCATGGTGATGCTGGTGGGCACGCTGGTGGGATTGGAGATTCCGCTGGTGATGCGGATCTTGAAGCGCAATGTGCAGCTCAAGGACCTCGTGTCGCAGGTGCTCACGTTCGACTATCTGGGCGCGCTCGCGGTGTCGCTGGCGTTTCCGTTGCTGCTCGTGCCGCAACTCGGTCTGGTGCGCACAGGGCTGCTGTTCGGCTTCATGAACGCGGCGGTTGCCGTGTGGGCGCTGTGGCTGTTTCGCCATGAGCTGCGGCGCTTTCGCTCGCATGCGGTGGCCTGCGCGCTGGTGATCGGCGCGCTGCTGGCGGGTTTGGTCGGAGCCGATCACATCACCAAGTTTGCCGAGGACAAGTTCTATCAGGACCGCATCGTGCTCTCCAGCGCCACGCCGTATCAGCGCATCGTGGTCACGCATGGCAAGCCGGGTTATCGGCTCTACTTGAACGGCAATCTGCAGTTTGCCGAACGCGATGAATACCGTTATCACGAAGCGCTGGTGCATCCCGTGATGGCTGCGCATGGTGCGCCCAAGCGCGTGGCGGTGCTGGGCGGCGGCGACGGCATGGCGGTGCGCGAGGTGCTCAAGTATCCGTCGGTCGAATCGGTGGTGCTGGTGGAGCTGGACCCGGCGATGACGCAGCTTTTCAGCCAGCATCCGATGCTCACCAAGCTGAACGCCGACGCGCTCACCGATCCGCGCGTGAAGATCGTGAACACCGATGCGTTCCAGTGGTTGCAGGCAGGCACGGACATGTTCGATGTGGTGATCGTGGACTTTCCCGATCCCACCAATTTCGCGATCGGCAAGCTGTTCACCAACAGCTTCTACGCGCTGCTCGATCAGCGCCTTGCGGCCAGCGGTTATGCGGTGATTCAAACCACCTCGCCACTGATTGCGCGCAAGAGTTTCTGGACCGTAGTGGAGACCATCGAGTCCGTCGGCCTCACCGCCAAGCCGTATCACGCGCATGTGCCGAGCTTTGGCGAATGGGGCTTTGTGATCGCCAGCCGCAGGCCGTGGCGCATGCCGGAAAAGCTGCCGGAGAACCTGCGTTTTCTGTCGCTGCAATCCCTGCCGCTGATGTTCGACTTTCCGCTCGACATGGCGCGCGTGCCCGCGCAGGTGAACCGCCTGTCCAACCAGGTGCTGGTCCATACCTACGAGCAGGAATGGGGTGAGGTAGCTCACTGATGCTGCGCCGCGAGCTTCTGAAAGCCGGGGCGGCTGCACTGGCAAGCGGTGGTCTTCTAAGCGCGTGCGAGCCCGCCGCGCGTGAACTGGAAGGCGGCTTCACCGGCATCCATATCGACCGCGGCCATGCCCTGCGAGATCGGCTTGCGCGCGGTGGCTCAGCGCTCGAACCCGCCGTCACGCACAAGGCCAAGGTGGTGATTGCGGGCGGCGGCATTGCAGGGCTATCCGCAGCAAGATCATTGCGTCTCGCTGGCGTGGATGATTTTGTTTTGCTGGAACTCGAAGACCAACCCGGCGGCAACAGCCGTGGCGGATCGATCAAGGGCATCACCTGCCCGCTCGGCGCGCACTACCTGCCGGTGCCGGGCGACGAAGCACGCGAGGTGCAGGATTTTCTCGAAGAACTGGGCTTGCGCAAACGCGTTTCGGGCCGCTGGAAATACGACGAAATGTCGCTGTGCCACAGCCCGCAGGAGCGCCTGTTTTTCAACGGCCATTGGCAGGACGGACTGCTGCCCATGCAGGACGTGACGCCGGCCACCTTGCAGCAGTACCGACAGTTTTCATCGCTGGTTGTAGCCGTCTCGCGCGATGCGCCGTTCAGCATGCCGACCATGAAAAGCTGGATGCATGGGCGCGCCCTGCCCGCTTCGCATCTTGCGCTCGACGCCATCACCATGGACGCGTGGCTTGTGCAGAACGGTCTCGACGATCCGCATCTGCGCTGGTATCTCGACTACGCCTGCCGCGACGATTACGGTGCAGGTCTGTCGCGCGTATCCGCGTGGGCGGCGATTGCGTATTTCGCCAGCCGCCATGGTTTTCATGCGCCGGGCGAAGAGATCACCAGCAACGAAGAGGCCGATCGCGACGCCGTGCTCACCTGGCCCGAAGGCAACGGTTGGCTCAGCAAGCAACTGGCCAAGCCGCTGCAGTCCGCCAACCAACTGCGCACCGGCAGTTCGGTCCTGCGCATTGCGCCCACGCGGCATGGTGTGGAGGTCGATGTGCACATCGCCGCCAGCGACCGCATCGAGCGCTGGGTGGCCGAGCGCTGCGTGGTCGCGCTGCCCGTGTTCATCGCCGCACGCGTGGTGCAGCCCGCGCCCGAGTTTCTGAAGCAAGCCGCGCAGCGCCTGCAATGGGCTCCATGGCTGGTCGCCAACATCCACATCGACGCGCCGCTCGCCGACCGCGAAGGCGCAGCGCCCGCATGGGACAACGTGCTGTTCGCCGACGCCGTGCCCGGCGGTCTCGGCTATGTCGATGCAGGCCATCAGCGCCTCGATCCACGCCCCGCGCCCACGGTGCTGAGCTACTACCAAGCGCTCGGCGACATGAAGAACGGCCGCAAGCTGCTGGCCGAGCAGCCTTGGACACACTGGCGCGATCCGATCATGGCGTCGCTGGCCAGCGCACATCCCGATCTGCACGAACGCGCAACGCGCATGGAGATCACGCGCTACGGCCACGCCATGTCGATTCCGGTGCCGGGCGATCAGGCGTTTCTGAGCCGTCTTGGCGTGCAGTCCGCTTCATCAAACCAACGCATTGCCTTGTCGAACGGCGAACGCGTGGCGCTGGCTCCCACGCCTGTCGCCGATCGCCTGGTGTTCGCGCATGCGGACTGGTCTGGTTATTCGGTGTTTGAAGAGGCGTTCACGCGCGGATTTTTTGCGGGCGCGTTGGCGGCTGCGGCATAAGAAAACGGGCCACCGCCGCAAAGCGATGACCCGTATGGATCAGGAGTGAATGCCGCTCTTCAGCAGATCACATCTGGCGACGACGGCGCATGGCCATGCCACCGATCAGTGCGGACAGCATCAGCAGTGCCCATGTGCCGAGGCTTGGAACGGCTTGCACACTGCTGCCACCGCCGACGCCGGGCAGACCACCGGAGCCACTGCCGTTGTTGCCGCCCCCACTGTCGGCACTCACAACAATGGTGACCTTGGCTGCAGCGCAGTTGTTGGTGTTGGCCGCTTCGCAGATTTGATAGGGCACCACGTAGTTGCCGGGGACCACGGTCGGGTCGATGTCGATCGTGCCATCCGGCTTCACGGTGAAGCCGCTCACCTTGCTGGACTTGGGATCATCGCCGACGACCACATCGGTGACCGGCACCGGATTGCTCGTGCTGTTCAGGCTGTCGTTGGTGAGCACCGAGGGTGTGGTCGAGCCGGGGATCAGCGTCACGTTGGTGGAGAAGTCATCGTTCGACGCGAGGATCGGTGTGGGCGACGGAGTTACCACCGTGCTGTTGCCGACAGTGACTTTCGCCACAGTGCTTTTGCAGACCACGATGACACCGTTGGAGCAGATCTGGTAGGGCACGTCATAGGTTGTGCCGGGAGTCGCCGTGGTCGGCACGGTGATGGTGCCGTCGGTGTTGATCTTGAAACCTGCGGGTGGCGGATTCTTGGGATCTTCGGAAACGTCGACTCCGCCCGCGCCTGCCGGTGGGTTGCTCGTGCCATCCAGTTCGTCGTTGGTGAGCACCGAGGGCGTGGACTGGCCGGGCACGACTGGGGTGCCGGTGAAATCATCGGGGTTGGCCATAACGCTGGGTGGTGTGCTGGTGCCCACGCTGGCATCGACCTTGATCTTCACGACGGCGGTGCTGCACGCGGAGGAATCGCTTTGGGCGCAGATCTTGTAGGGCACGACGTAGTCACCGAGCGGCACGGTCGAGCCGACCGTGATGGTGCCATCCGTTGTGTTGATGGTGAAGCCGGTGGGCGGCAGGGACGTCGGGTCGCTGCTCACGATCACATCGGTCACAGGAGCAGGATTGCCCGATTGGTTGAGCGTGTCGTTGCCCAGAATCGACGGTGTGGACTTGCCGGGCACGATGGGCGCGCTGGTGAAGTCGTCGTTCGTTGCCAGAATGGTCGGCGGTGTGGTCACGACGGGTGGAGCGACCGTGATGGTGGCCACCGCGCTATCGCACAGCGCCTTGTTGCTGACCGCGCAGATCTGGTAGGGCACGCTGTAGTTGCCGGGAACCACGGTGGGATCCACGGTGATCGTGCCGTCCTCATTGACCTTGAAGCCCGTGGGCACTGTGCCGTTGGGATCGGCCTGCACTGTCACGTCGACCTTGGGGACCGGATTGCCAGCACCACTGAGCGTGTCGTTGCCCAGCACCGAAGCCGTACTGCCACCGGGTGCGGTGGGCGCACCCGTGAAGTCGTCGTTCACGGCATCGATGGGCGACTGCACCAAAATCGTGACCGTCGTGGTCTTGCAGTTGGCCGGTGTCTGGGCGGGGTTCGCGCAGATTTCGTAGGTGAGCGTGTAGGTGCCGGGCGGCGTCGTGGTGCTCACGGTGATCGAGCCGTCCGGGTTCATGGTGAACTGGCCCGGGTCTTCACCCACCAGCTTGACCGTGACGCTGCTGCCGATATCGGTCGGCGTGAGCGTGGTGCCATCGCTGGTGTCGTTGGTGATCACGCTGGGCACCTTGCCTCCGGGCGCGACGGGGGTGCTGGTGTAATCGTCCGGCAGAGGCTGCAGGTCGGGCGTGCGCGGCGGGGCCGTTCCGGACGGGACAGTGATCGTGGCAATCGCGTCGGCACAGGTCGGCCAAGGTTTGGTTTCGGGCGCGATGCAGATTTGGTAAGGAACTTCGTAGGTTCCCGGTGTCACGGTCGAAGCCACTTCGATGTAGCCATCGCTGCGCAGTGTGAGCCCTGGCACAGTGCTGGTCTGGCGAATCGTGCTGTTGGAGCTGTTCGTGGTGACCGTCGTGCCATCGGCCTGCGTGATGGTGTCATTCACACGCACGCCCGTGGTTGTGGTTTCACCCGCGTAGACCGTTCCCAGATTGTCGTCATCTGCTGCAATGGTGGGAACCTTGGTGGTCGCACAGGCCATCGCCACGGCAGAAGGAGCAGACGCCACCTTCTCCAGCTTGACGTCGTCCACGTAGAAGTCGTTGTTGCTGTTCGATGAGAGCTTGTTGCGCAACGACACGCTGTAGTTCTCGTTGGCATTGCAATTGGAATCCACCGTGAACGTCAGGCTGATGGGGCCCCACGCCTGCTGCGGCAAGTTGTAGGGGGCACTTTGCCAGTCGCCGAAGTCAGCGGACTTGGCAAGGATCTGACCGGTCGCGCTTTGCTGGACTTCCAGACGCGTCGCGGCTCCGCTGTTGGCAATGTAGATCGCCGCGCTCAGCACATAGGTCGCCCCCCGCTCCAGTTGAACGGGGCGACGGTAGTACTCGTTGAGCACCTCACCCGCGTTCACCGCCAGCACCGCACCGTACTGACCGGGATTGCTGCCGGCCGCGCTGCCGGTGTAGTCATTGGTGCCTTTGAACCAATACTGATTCGGATCGGACGGAGGCGACACCCAGGACATCCAGATGCCGTTGGCGAATGCGCTGGGCAAAGCCACGGCGTAGTAGCCGTTGTCGATGTTCGCGCTCTTCTCCGCTTCGCCGGATGCGGGGTAGGTCGCAGGGAGTGCGGCGAACTTGTAGTACTGCGCTCCGTGAGTGAACACAGCGTTCTTGTTCGACAGGCTGGTGTCAGGCAGATATGCCTGAGGCACATAGGGAGAGGTGGTACGAACCGACGAGCTGCCGAAGTCGTCAATAAAAACCGTCTGTGCAGAGACCCCGCATGACGCCAAAGCTATCAATATTGATAGCACGAACTGCTTAGTACGCATGGGCGTGGCGTGCTTTTTCCCCATTTTTACACTCATATATACGCAAAACCGATCAGAAGTTATCAATTGCAATCATTTTCAGATGCTATTCATTTTTTGAACAGCGGTGCAAATGAATCTCAATATCCCAATACGTTACAAGGTATTCGCATATGTGACTGCTGGTATTCAAATCATGTGCACTGCAATTCACAGTGCTGTCACGGCGCATAGGCAGAGTGGCCTGCGTTTTATGCGAATAAACAAGCTCTCTATGCACAAACTCAAACTCATTGCCGTCTGCACGTTGCTCGCCAGCGCCTTTGGCGCACAGCACGCCATTGCTCAACAACAAGCCTTCCCCGCCACGCTGACCGGCCATGCGGTTCTGCCAGCGCAGTCCTTCGTGGCCGCGCCCAAGGACGCGCCTGCCGATCTGCAGATGAGCGGCAAGTTCACAACGGCCAAGCGCGCGGATCAGGCGGGCACCGTGGAGGGCCTGTCCAATGGCCGTCCGACCGGCGTGTCGCTGCCCTTCAAAGGCCAGCCGCTGCAAGGGCACTCGGGCATCAAGCGCATGGCGGATGGTTCGTTCTGGATCCTCACCGACAACGGCGCGGGCGCGAAGGCCAATTCGCCCGACTTCATGCTGTACCTGAACCACTACAAGGTGGATTTCAAGAGCGGCAAATTCGATCGCCTGAAGACCGTGTTCCTGCACGACCCGGACAAGAAGGTGCCGTTCCGCATCACGCAGGAAGGCACAAAGCAGCGCTATCTGACCGGCGCGGATTTCGATCCCGAGAGCTTTCAGTTCGCGGGCGGCGCGCTGTGGATCGGCGAGGAGTTCGGTCCCTACATCATCAAGGCCGACCTGAACGGCAAGGTGCTCGGCGTGTTCGAGACCAAGGTCGATGGCAAGGTCGTGCGCTCGCCCGACACGCCCGGCATGGTGGCCCCCGGTGCGCCGGATGCCAAGATGGCGGCCTTCCAGGTCAAGCGCTCCAAGGGTTATGAAGGCATGGCTTCGTCCAAGGACGGCAGCAAGCTGTATCCGCTGCTCGAAGGACCACTGTGGAACGACGAGGCCAAGGCCTATGAAAGCGTGGAAGGCGGCAAGCAGTATCTGCGCGTGCTGGAGTTCGACGTGAAGACCGAACAATGGACCGGTCGCCACTGGAAATATGTGCTGGAAGCCAATCACCACGCGATTGGCGACTTCAACATGATCGACGAGACCACGGGCCTGATCATCGAACGCGACAACAGCGAGGGAGTGGCCGACAAGGCCTGCCCGCAAGGGGAGAAGCGCAAGGACTGCTTTGACGATCTGCCGAAGTTCAAGCGTGTCTACAAGGTGGAACTGACCGACGCGAACGCGGGCGGCGAGCTGCGCAAGATCGGCTATATCGACCTGCTGAACATCCAGGACCCGAACAAGCTGGCGAAGAAGCCGCTCACCGACGGCGTGCTCAAGTTCCCGTTCTTCACGATCGAGGACGTGGATGTGGTGGACGCGAACCACATCGTGGTGGGCAACGACAACAACCTGCCCTTCAGCTCCAGCCGCGATCCGAACAAGCAGGATGACAACGAGCTGGTGCTGCTCGAAGTGGGGGAATTTCTGCGCGCGAAGTAAAAAAAGATGCAGAACTGAACGACGGACAACTCGAAGTTTGCGCGGAGGACACGGCAGAGGATCGTGACAGCCAGCGCAAGCAAAGGTAGAGCGCAATTGCCACGCGGATGTATCGTTCGCGTGGCTTTTTTTCGTTCTGTTTTTTGTTTTGGTTTTGCGAAGCCTTGCGGCTTCGATGGGTGAGTCGTTTGGGGGCGGCAAGACAGCCCCTTATCCTTTGTTGCGAAGCTTTGCCGTACGAAAGTACTGTCTGCAGCTTCGCGTCGCGGCTAAGGGGCTGTCTTGCCGTTGTGGCTGTGTGTTCGAGTGCCCGCTACGCTTCGCAGGGCATTGTTTCAATGCGGGGACTTGGACTGGGGCAGTTGGTTTTTGGCGCAGCCTACAATCATTCATCAGATAAAACGACGTGGAGACACCCACATGAACGCAACGATTGAATGGGAAGACGACCTGCTGCTCGGCCATCTTGGTGTGGACCGGATGCACGAGGAATTCGTCGAAGTGGCGCGCGCTGTGCAAGCGGCTGGTGACGCCGAACTGGTGGAGCGCTATGCCGCGCTGCTCGATCATCTGCGTCGGCATTTCGAGTCCGAGGACCGGATGATGGTGGAGACCGAGTTTCCGCCGCGCCAGTGCCATATGGACGAGCATGCGGCGGTGCTGAAATCGGCGCTGGAGGTCGAGGCCGAACTGGCCAATGGCAATGTGGCGCTGTGCCGTGATCTGATGGGGGAGCTGGTGGGCTGGTTCCCAAGGCATTCGCAGCATCTGGACTCGGCGCTGGTGCATTGGGTGAACAAGAGCCGCCTGGGTGGCAAGCCGGTGATCATCAAGCGCAACATCTCCAGCCTCTCGCGTGATGATGGCGCTGGAATTCCGGGGAATGGCGGCTGATCCGACCTGAGGCGGCCATGGGTGGCAAAATCGGGGCATCGGCACAGCTCACGTGCCCCAGCCCCATTCAAGTCCGTTTTCACCCATGTTCACCGGTATCGTTCAAGCCACGGCGGGCATCGCCGCCATCGAAGATCGCGCGGGTCTGCGCACGTTCACGCTGGAGTTTCCCGAAGGCTTCTGCACGGATCTGGAGATCGGTGCGAGCGTCGCGACCGATGGCGTGTGCCTCACGGTGACCGAGCTGGTCTCGCCCACGCGCGCCAATTTCGACGTGATGCTGCAGAGCCTGAACATCACCACGCTTGGCAGCTATGGCGTCGGTGACCGCGTGAACGTGGAGCGCGCAGCCAAGGACGGCGCGGAAATCGGCGGGCATCCGCTGTCCGGCCACATCGATTTTTCCGCCACGCTCGCCGATGTGACGCATCTGGAAAACAACGTCGTGTGGCGCGTGGCGGTGCCCGAGGCGTTTCGCCGTTATGTGTTCGCCAAGGGCTATATCGCCATCCACGGCGCAAGCCTCACGGTCGCTGAAGTGAACCGTCAGGAAGGCTGGTTCGAAGTCTGGCTGATTCCCGAAACGCTGCGCGCGACCGTGTTTGCGGACAAGAAGGCAGGCAACGCGCTCAACATCGAGATTGAGCGCAGCACGCAGGTGGTGGTCGATACCGTGCGCGAAACCGTGCAGGAAAGCCTGGGCAAGCTGCAGCCCGTGCTTGAAGCCATCCTCAAGGAAAAGGGCCTGTCGCTCGAAGACTTCGTGCAGTCACCCAAACTGCCGCATTGATTGAATGATTGATGGCTTGAAGAAACAGTGATGAGTTGGTCCCCGCGTCCGTTGCAGCTCGATGATCTACCGGGCCTGCTGCAAGTGCAGCGGGCCTGCTATGGCGACGAGTACGTCGAGGGCGCAGAGGTCTTTGCGCGGCGCATTGCGAGCACGGTCAACTGCTCGCTGGTGCTGGAGCGCGAAGGCGTTGTGTGTGCTTACCTCGCGGCTTATCGCAGTCGCGCGGGAAAGGTCACTCCGCTGCATGGCGATTTCGAGGCCATAAGCGCTCCCGACACGCTGTATCTGCACGACATGGCGGTGCATCCCGACTTTGCTGGACAAGGGCTTGCGCACGCGCTGCTGCAGCACATGCGTGATCTGGCGAAGCATGCGGCGCTGCCGTTTTCAGGGCTTGTTTCAGTCCAGGGCTCTCAGGCTTACTGGGCGCGCCAAGGCTACGAGTTGCATGAGCTCCGTGACCCGCAGCAGCAGGCGTCGCTTGCCAGCTATGGCGAGGATGCGGTGTACATGCTCGCTTCGATCGATTGGTGAACCTGAGGCGGAATTTCATGCATCGCAGGCGAAATCATCGAGTTCTGCTGCGATATTGTTATCAAGTGTGTGATTTCGGGGACTAATGTCAGGCTATGTGAGGCAGGCTTGCCATAATGCGCGCCATGCCAAATCGCTGGAAGCCCAACGTTACCGCAGCAGCCGTCATCGAACGAGACGGTCATTTCTTGTTGATTGAAGAGGACACAGCCGATGGTCTGCGACTGAACAATCCCGCAGGTCATCTCGATCCCGGCGAATCGCCCGTGCAGGCCTGCGTGCGCGAAGTGCTGGAGGAGACCGGATATGACTTCGTGCCCGAAGCCTTGGTGGGCATCTACATGAACCGCTTCGTGCGCACACGCACGGGCGACGACATCACCTACATGCGCTTCGCGTTCTGCGGCAAGGCCGCTGCGCACCATGATTGGCGTTCGCTCGATGACGGCATCGTGCGCGCCGTGTGGATGACGTTCGACGAAATCAAGGCCACGGCCGATCGCCACCGCAGCCCGTTCGTGGTCGCCAACATCGCGGACTATCTGCGCGGCCAGCGCTTTCCGCTGGAGATGGTGCACACCGACGAAAGCGTGTTTCGTTCGCCGTTCAAGACCGTCGGTTAAGCCTTGCTCGACACACTGAGCAGCCATTTCAGCAAAAGCTCGTGCACGCTGCCTGCGGCCGCTGGTGAACGCGCGAGCAGGCAATAGCGCGAGCCATCCTCCACAAAGCCGAGCGGCGCGGCGAGCACGCCGTTGCGCAGGTCTTCGCGCACCAATTCCTGCGTTCCGATGGCCACACCCAGCCCCGCAATCGCCGCCTGCAGGCTGAAGTAGAAATGCTCGTACTGGTGCTGGCGCGGCTGCTCGGGCAAGGTCGTGCCGGTGATGCGTGACCAGGTGCGCCATGCATCGGGCCGCGTGCGCGTGTGCAGCAAGGGCGTGCCGGCGCGCAATTCCTGCTTCGGCGCGAACCAGCGCTTGACCAGCTCGGTGCGACAGACCGGCCCGGTCTTTTCCGCAAACAGCGCGTCGGCATGCACCGCATCGCCCCAGGTGAAATCATCACGTCGGATCGCCAGATCGATGCCATCGCTGAACGAGAACGGACCGCCTCCCGCCACGAGATGAATGTGCGCGCACGGATGCGACTTGGCCAGCTTGCGATGAAACGCGGGCCAGCGCGGCAACAGCCAGCGCATCAGCAAGGTGGGTTCGCACGACAGCGTCAGCCGCTGCTCGTTGGCCGCACTCTCGCGCAGACGTGCGCAGGTGCCGCGCATGCGTTCCAGACCCTCCTGCACCGCCTGTGCCAGTTCCCGACCCGCGTCGGTGAGAAACACACGCCGGCTGCGGCGCTCGAACAGCGCAACGCCCAGCTCATCCTCGATGGCACGCACCGCACGGCTGATGGCACCGTGCGTGAGGTGCAGTTCCTCCGCTGCTTGCCCGAAATGCTCCAGCCGCGCCGCTGCTTCGAAGCAGCGCAGCGCGTTCAGCGAAGGCATGCGCTGCACTGTCGATGATGCCGAGGAAATCGGTGAGCTGAACTCACCATTCTGGTCAGAAATCATCGTTGGATTCTGCACCCAAAGCTCTCTAGCATCCAGTCCATGGATTCAACACGGATGGCTTTGCTCGATCATGAATGAATGGCTCACGGTGATCACAATCACCACCTTGGCAGTGATCAGCCCAGGACCGGACTTCGCAATGGTCTCGCGCAATTCACTGCTGCTGTCGCGCCGCGCGGGTGTGCTCACCGCTGTGGGCATCGCGCTCGGCGTGTGGGTACATGTCACCTACACACTGCTCGGTGTGGGCTTGCTCATGAAGCAGTCGCTGGTGCTTTTCAACATCGTGAAGCTGCTTGGTGCGCTCTACCTGATCTACATCGGCATACAGATGCTGCGCACACAACCTGGTGAGTTCCAGTCACAGGTCGCCACCCAGCCGCCATCGGACTGGTCCGCGCTGCGCACCGGGTTTCTCACCAATGCGCTGAACCCCAAGACAACGGTGTTCGTGGTGAGCCTGTTCATGCAGGTGGTGCAGCCTGCCACACCGATGGGCGTGCAATTGGCCTATGGCACGTTCATTTCTCTTGCGCACTTCTTGTGGTTTGCGTTGGTGGCCGGGTGCTTTTCAGCACCTGCCGTGCGACAGAGACTGATCGCCGCACGGCACTGGATCGACCGTGTGTTCGGGGCGGTGCTGGTCAGCCTTGGCGTTGCGCTGGCCCTGCACCGCAATGCCTGATTGACCTAGCTGGCCGCGCCCAACTGCACGCTGATCTTCTTGGCCACGGCCTGCACCAGCGGAATCAACTCCTTCATCCGCTCAGCATCGGTATAGGTATCGGTGCTGGTCACGCTGATCGAAGCGACGATGTCGCCGCTCGCGTCACGCACGGGCGCTCCCACGCAGCGGATGCCGTCGTTGTTTTCATCCATGTCGAAGGAGTAGCCTTTGGCCGCATAGTTGGCCATCGCGGCCAGCCATTCGTCTTCCGTGAGACGGCCGGCCAGACCTTTTTCGGCTTCCTGTTGGTAGCGCTTTTTCCATGCGGCGCGGCCGTCGTCGAGGATGAGCGCCTTGCCGACCGAGGTGCAGCACACGGGCTTGCGGCCGCCGATGCGGGTGTTGACTTCGATGGGGCGCTTGCCGCCGATCTTGTCGAGGTAGATGATGCCTTCGTCTTCATCGAGCGCGGCAAGGTGCACGGTGTCGTGTGTCTGTGCGGCGAGTTCTTCGAGAAAGGGGCGTGCGGTGACGGTGACCGGCGATTCGCGGTAGGCCATGAAGCCGAGTTCGACCAGTCGGCTGCCAAGGCGGTAGCCCTTGCGCGGCTCGAAGCGCAGATAGCGCACCTCCACCAAGGCGGATGCCAGCCGGTGTGTGGTGCTGAAGGTGATGCCGGTCTTCTCGGAGATTTCCTTGACCGTGCGGCAGCCGTCGGCGACGGCGCTCACTACTTCCAGGCCCCGAAACAAGGTCTGACTGGCGAGGGGCTTGGCGGTCTTGCTGGTGGTTGATGCTGTGTTGTCGTCGTTCATGTCGGGCACGGGCATGGGCGATGAACCGGAGCGTGCTCATCGGCACCATGCCGCATGCCTCGATTCATCAATCCAACGGTTGACCGGTGCGGTCCTTGGTGAAGCTGATGGCGATCAGCGATACCAGTGCGCAAAGCGCGATAAAGATCGCAACCGGAACATAGCTGCCATGATAGCGAGCCAACAGTGCAGTGGCGATCAGGGGCATGGGGCCGCCGACCAGTGCCGCGCCGACCTGGTAGCCCAACGAGATGCCGGTGTAGCGCACGTTGGGCGGGAAGCTTTCGGCAAAGAAGGTGCCGAGCACGGAGCCGTAGGTCGACCAGATGATCGAGAAGCCGACCACCACGGCGAGGGTGGAGATGACCGCCGAGCCTTGGTTGAGCAGCCAGAAGTACGGGCCAGCGTAGATCGCGATGGCGATCGTGCCGATGATGAACACCTTCTTGCGACCGATGCGGTCGGACAGCGCGCCGAAGTACAGCATCACTGGCACAGCGATCAGCGCGGCGATGAGCACCACGTTGAGCGCTTCCACGCGCTTGTAGCCGAGGCCCACCAGATACGAAATGGTGAAGGTGGCGAACAGGAAGAACGTGGAGGTTTCGACGAACTTCGCGCCGATGGCGATCAGCACCGGCTTCCAGTGCTTGGTGAGCGTCTCCGTGAGCGGCAGCTTCTTGGTGGCTGCGGCCGATGGATTGGCCTTGGCCTGTTCGGCGACCTTGCGGAACGAGGGTGTTTCTTCGACCTTGTTGCGAATCCACATGCCGATCATCACCAGCACGATGGACAGCACGAACGGAATGCGCCAGCCATACGACAGGAAGGCTTCTTCCGAGAACACCATGCTCAGACCCGAAGTGACGAGGTTGCCCAGCGCGAGGCCGAACAGCGCGCCGGTCTGCGGCACAGCGCCGAAGAAGCCGCGCTTGTTGGCGGGCGAGTACTCCACCGCCAGCAGCACGCCGCCGCCCCACTCACCGCCGAGCGCCAGGCCCTGCAGCAAGCGCAACAGCGTGAGCAGAATCGGCGACCACACGCCGATCTGCGCGTAGGTCGGCGTCAAGCCGATCAGCACGGTGGACAAGCCCATGATGGACAGCGTCATCACCAGCGTTTTCTTGCGGCCCACGCGGTCGCCGATGTGGGCGAAGACGATGCCGCCGATCGGGCGGATCAGGAAGGCGAGCGCGAACGAGGCGAGCGCCAGCAACTGGCTGGTGACGGGGTCGTCGGAGGGGAAAAACAGCTTGCCGAAAACGATGGACGACATGGTTCCGTAGAGGAAATAGTCGTACCACTCGATGGTGCTGCCAACGGCGCTTCCGAACAGGGCGCGGCGACGATCTGCGTCGCTGATCTGGGCTTCGGGAGCTAGGCTTTTGTGGGCCGTTTGGCCTGATTGTGTAGTAGCCATTGTGTTCACTGTCTCTTCATCATTTCACAGGCATCCGGGTGTTGGAGTGGATGCCGAACCAACCACGGCGAAAACGACAACGCGCGCCCTGCCCATCTCTTTTGATGCGCAGAACCCGTGCTGCCGTTTCAGCCGATACTAATTACCGATTGCCGACTTGCGACGGGCGTGTCGGTCCACTCAGGCGCGCTGCTTGAGGATGTCCAGCGCCACGTCGACGATCATGTCTTCCTGGCCACCGACCATGCGGCGCTTGCCCAGCTCGACCAGAATGTCCACGGTCTTCAGGTCGTACTTGGCTGCAGCCGCTTCGGAGTGGCGCAGGAACGAGCTGTAGACACCAGCATAACCAAGCGCCAGCGTTTCGCGGTCCACGCGCACGGGGCGATCCTGCAGCGGGCGCACGATGTCGTCAGCCGCATCCATCAGCTTGTACAGATCGGTGCCGTGGTTCCAACCCATGCGGTCGATGGCGGCGATGAAGGCTTCGAGCGGTGCATTGCCTGCACCCGCGCCCATGCCCGCCAAGCTGGCGTCCACGCGGTCGCAACCTTCTTCGACGGCGACGATGGAGTTCGCCACGCCAAGGCTCAGGTTGTGGTGGGCATGCATGCCGGTCTGGGTTTCTGGCTTGAGCGTGTCCTTGAACGCGCGGAATCGATCACGCACGTCGTTCATGCCCAGCGCACCGCCCGAGTCCACCACGTAGCAGCAGGTCGCGCCGTAGCTTTCCATCAGCTTGGCCTGCTCGGCCAACGCCTTGGGCGTGGTCATGTGGCTCATCATCAGAAAGCCGACGGCTTCCATGCCCAGGTGACGGGCGTATTCGATGTGCTGCCTGGACACGTCCGCTTCGGTGCAATGCGTTGCCACGCGCACCACGCGCACGCCGGCGTCGTAGGCGTTCTTCAGATCGTGAACGGTGCCAATGCCGGGCAGCAGCAGCGTGGCGATCTTGGCGTGCTTGACCACGCTGGCCACGCCTTCGATCCATTCCAGATCGGTGTGCGCGCCGAAGCCGTAGTTGAAGCTCGAACCTTGCAGGCCGTCGCCGTGAGCGACTTCGATGGAATCGACCTTGGCGTCATCGAGCGCCTTGGCGATCTGCTTGGCGTTCTCGACGCTGTACTGGTGGCGAATGGCGTGGCTGCCATCGCGCAGGGTCACGTCGGAAATGTAGATTTTCTTGTTGGGATTCATGATGTCTTGTCTCCTCAGGCAGCGACGGCTTCAGCAGCCAGCATGCGGGCGGCCATGTGTTCTGCGGTGCGCAGACCGGCGCTGGTCATGATGTCCAGATTGCCTGCGTAGGCGGGCAGATAGTGCGCGGCACCTTCGACTTCCAGGAAGATCGAGGTCTTGAGGCCAGTGAGCGCATCGCCCACGCCGGGCAGGCGCACGGGCTTGTCGATGCGGTCGAACTGCACCTTCTGCTTGAGGCGGTAACCGGGCACGTAGGACTGCACGGCGGCGGCCATCTGCTCGACGGACTTGGCGATGGCTTCCTCGTCGGCCAGCTCGCTCAGCGTGTAAACGGTGTCGCGCATGATCAATGGCGGCTCGGCCGGGTTCAGCACGATGATGGCCTTGCCCTTGGTGGCACCGCCGACGACTTCAATCGCCTTCGATGTGGTTTCGGTGAATTCGTCGATGTTGGCGCGCGTGCCGGGGCCAGCGCTCTTGCTGGAGATCGACGCGACGATTTCGCCGTAATGCACCTTGGCCACGCGCGAGACGGCGGCGACCATGGGAATCGTGGCCTGGCCACCGCAGGTGACCATGTTCACGTTCAGCGCGTCGAGGTGGTCTTCACCGTTCACGACGGGAATGCAGTAAGGGCCGATCGCCGCCGGTGTCAGGTCGATCATGCGGATGCCGGGCTTCAGGCTGCGCAGGAAGGCGTCGTTCTTGACGTGGGCACCGGCGCTGGTCGCGTCGAACACGAAATCGATGTCCTTGAACACGGGCAGGCGCGTGAGGCCTTCGACGCCTTCATGCGTGGTGGCAACGCCCATGCGCGCGGCGCGGGCCAGGCCGTCGGAATTGGGATCGATACCGACCATGGCACCCATTTCGATGTGCTTGCCGTGGCGAAGGATCTTGATCATCAAGTCCGTACCGATGTTGCCGCTACCGACGATGGCGGCCTTGAGTTTGCGTTGAGCGTTTGACACTTGACTCCTTTTTCAGAGCACAGCCCTGTGTTTTCTACGGAGGCCAAGTTTAGGGAAGTTTTTTTGAATTATCAACATATGAATGTAATTCTCATATATTGAATATAAAAATATCACACACAGCACGAATGGAGTGAATTGGGAAGGGGATTGAGAGACGGCTGCGGCAACTCCGATGCAAGCACCGACTTGGTGCTCAGGCCGCATGAAATGGCGTTTTCGCGCTACAAAAGACATTTGTCCATGCCAATTGCGCATCTAGTCATCACAACTGTTTCACTCCACAGCCAAATGACAGCCAAGCGGCCTACAATCGGCTCCCCTGTTCACGCTGACGGCTGTCTCAGGTCATTGGAATGCGCCGTCAGCATTGCCTCTGCTGGAGACTCTTGATGTCCGAGAATACGGCCCCGACCCCTGTTGATAAACGTGCCCAGTTGCGCAAGGCAGCGCTCGAATACCACGAGTTCCCCAAGCCCGGCAAGATTTCGGTCACCGCCACCAAGCAACTGATCAACCAGCACGATCTGGCATTGGCCTATTCGCCCGGCGTGGCAGCCCCTTGCGAAGAAATCGTCAAAGACCCGAATGCGGCTTTCCGCTACACCGCGCGCGGCAATCTGGTCGGCGTGATCACCAACGGCACGGCCGTGCTGGGCCTCGGCGACATTGGCGCGCTTGCGGGCAAGCCCGTCATGGAAGGCAAGGGCGTGCTGTTCAAGAAGTTCTCGGGCATCGATGTGTTCGACATCGAAATCGACGAGAAGGACCCGGACAAGCTGGTCGAAATCATCGCCGCGCTCGAACCCACCTTCGGCGGCATCAACCTGGAAGACATCAAGGCACCCGACTGCTTCATCGTCGAGCGCAAGCTGCGCGAACGCATGAAGATTCCAGTCTTCCACGACGATCAGCACGGCACGGCCATCACCGTGGGCGCGGCCATCATCAACGGCCTGAAGGTCGCGGGCAAGGACATCAAGAGCGTCAAGCTCGTGGCCTCCGGCGCGGGCGCTGCGGCGCTGGCCTGCCTCGGCCTGCTGGTCAAGCTCGGCCTGCCGCGCGAGAACATCTGGGTGACCGACATCGCCGGCGTGGTCTACAAGGGCCGCACCGAGCTGATGGACGAAGACAAGACGTTCTTCGCGCAGGAGACGACGCAGCGCACGCTGGGCGACGTGATCGACGGCGCGGACGTGTTCCTCGGCCTCTCGGCGGGCGGCGTGCTCAAGCAGGACATGGTCAAGAAGATGGCGGCCAATCCGATCATCTTCGCGCTGGCCAACCCGAACCCCGAAATCTCGCCCGAAGACGTGAAGGCCGTGCGCGACGACGCCATCATCGCGACGGGCCGCACGGACTATCCGAACCAGGTCAACAACGTCCTGTGCTTCCCCTACATCTTCCGCGGCGCGCTCGACTGCGGCGCGACCACCATCACCACCGAAATGGAAATCGCCGCCGTGTACGCGATTGCCGAGCTGGCCCAGGCCGAGCAAAGCGAAGTCGTGGCAGCGGCCTATGTGGGCGAGCAACTGGCCTTCGGTCGTGAATACCTGATCCCCAAGCCGTTCGATCCACGTCTGATGATGAAGATCGCACCGGCCGTGGCCAAGGCAGCCGCCGACAGCGGTGTCGCCCTGCGCCCGATCCAGGACATGGACGCCTACAGCGACCATCTGCAGACCTTCGTCTACGCCTCGGGCACGACGATGAAGCCGATCTTCACCGCCGCCAAGACCGCCGCCAAGAAGCGCGTGGCCTATGCCGAAGGTGAAGAAGAGCGCGTGCTGCGCGCCGCCCAGATCGTGGTGGACGAAAAAATCGCCCGCCCGACGCTGATCGGCCGTCCGTCCATCATCGCCCAGCGCGTCGAAAAATTCGGCCTGCGCCTGAGGGAAGGCGTCGATTACGACGTGGTCAACGTCGAGAACGACCACCGCTATCGCGACTTCTGGCAGAGCTACCACCGCATGACCGAGCGCAAGGGCGTGACCGCGCCCGTCGCCAAGATCGAAATGCGCCGCCGCCTGACGCTCATCGGCTCCATGCTGCTGCACAAGGGCGAAGTCGATGGTCTGATCTGCGGCACCTGGGGCCTGACCGCTCACCACCTGCAGTACATCGATCAGGTGATCGGCAAGCGCGCAGGCGTTGCCACCTACGCCTGCATGAACGGTCTGCTGCTGCCCGACCGTCAGGTGTTCCTGGTCGACACGCACGTGAACTACGACCCGACTGCCGAGCAGCTCGCCGAGATCACCGTGATGGCCGCTGAGGAAATGATGCGTTTCGGCATCAAGCCCAAGGCCGCTTTGTTGTCACATTCCAATTTCGGTTCGAGCAACCAGCCCAGCGCGGTGAAGATGCGCGAAACGCTGGAATTGCTCAAAATTCAGGCACCGTGGCTGGAAGTGGATGGCGAAATGCATGGCGACGTGGCGCTCGATCCCAAGGCCCGCGCGGCGATCATGCCCGGCAGTTCACTATCGGGAAGCGCAAACCTGTTGGTCTTGCCCAACATCGACGCCGCAAATATTTCCTACAACCTGCTCAAGACCGCAGCGGGTGGCGGCATCGCCATTGGCCCAGTGCTGCTGGGCGCATCCGAGCCGGTTCACATCCTCACGCCAAGCGCCACCGTGCGCCGCATCGTGAACATGACAGCGTTGACCGTGGCGGACGCAAACGCCGCTCGGTAATGATTTAAATCAAAGTTTGTACTAACTTTTATTATTAAATGTTGACCAAGGGAGTGCCTAAATTTTGGGCACTCCCTTGCTTTTTGTGGGTCTTTGAGTCAAACTATTGCCTCGAAATTCCGGGTAAACCCGTAGTTTCCGAAAGGTGTCGTTGATGTTGAAGGCTGTCGCCGTATCGGCGCAAAAAGCTGGCTTCAAAGCCGGTTTGGCAGGTTTGGCGTACGCTTTGCTGACTGTGTCTCTCGGGACACCTGTCGCGGCATTCGCTCGTCAAAATGCTGCAAATCCCGTATCCGCCACCATTGCTGTTGCAGAGTTGCCGCCACAAGGGCGCACTACATATGCACTGATCAAGGACGGCGGTCCCTTCGCAAACGAAAAGGACGGTTCGGTTTTTGGTAACTACGAACGCCAGCTTCCCAAAGCCCGGCGCGGTTACTACCTCGAATACACCGTCAAAACGCCTGGAGCCCGCAATCGGGGGGCTCGGCGCATCGTGTGTGGCGGACCTCCGCGCGTGCCTGACGCTTGCTACTACACCAACGACCACTACGCGAGTTTCCGAGAGATCAGGGAATAACTGTCAACTGCCACGAATCGGCCCATCCTGCAGAACGCAGAGACTTGGCGATACTTCGTTATCAGCACACAATTCCACGTTCGCCCGAAAAAATCGAAACATTCATCTTTTTGTGGATATCTAACAAGAAAGAGCAACGGAGATGGAAATGCCACTTCGTCACGATCAGGACAACACGCTGCTGCGCGGCGTGCGCCCCAATATCGTCCAGTCGATCCGAGCCTATCGCATCCAGGATCTGCAGACCGCAGCCCAGGCGATGGGCAACCACTTCCTGTACGCCAACCTGGCGCATGCACAGACCAAGCAGGACATTCTCGACCTGATCGCCCAGCAGTTCATGTTCCCGGCGCATTTCGGCAAGAACTTCGATGCGTTGTACGACTGCATGACCGACCCGCTGCACAAGTCCGGCCCACAGCCCGGCTTCATCATCGTGCTCGAACAGATCCCGACGACCCCCAAATTCGACAAGGAAGCCCGCGAGCAACTGCTCGACATCTTCCGCGACGCTGCCGAGTACTGGGCCGATCGCAAGATCTCGTTCCGCTGCTTCTATTCTTTTCTGTAGCCCGTTCTGCAACTTCAGGCCAAGTGGAACGGGCCAGCGTGGCCGAAACCGCCGTCACCCGGCGTGCCCCCGCTATTGAAATAGTAGTTGACAAGTCCTCGGGCGAAATCATGCCCACGGACAAGATCGTGGATGTCACCCCGCAGGCCCTGCGGATGAGCAGCCCCTTCAACTCCCACTACTGGCTAGCCGCCGCCTGAAGCAAAAAAGCGTCAATGCAAGCATTGACGCTTTTTTCATTTCAGCCAGCACGAGCGCAGCGAAGTGCCGACCCTTCCTCTTCCAAACTGACTTGCGGCAAGCTGTCTGAACGGAGCGCCTACGGCGCGCAGTGAGTTTTGCCGCAGGTATTCAAAGCGCGTTTTGGTTACTTTTGCGCGCAAGCAAAAGTAACTCCGCCGCCGGGCGGAACTCCCGGCCTCCGAACTCAGCCACCGGACAGGCGCAAAATCCGTCAAACCCCAGCCGCAGGCTTGATCTCCAACGCCAACCGAACATAGTCCTCCACCGGCACCTCCTCAGCCCGCCGCTGCGTATCGAACTCCCCGGTGTAACCGCGCCCTTCCAGCCAGATCCCGAGCGTATGCCGCAACTTCTTGCGCCGCTGCGAGAAGGCCACCTGCACCATCTCTTCCATCAGCTTCACGTCCACCGGCGCAGGATTGGCCTTGGGCACCATCCGCACCACCGCACTGTCCACGCGCGGAGGCGGATCAAAGCTCTCGGGCGGCACGAACAGGAAGTTCTCCATGTCGTAGCGCCACTGCAGCATCACCGACAGACGGCTGTAATCGCCCGACGACGGATCGGCCACCATGCGGTCGATCACTTCCTTTTGCAGCATGAAGTGCTGGTCCTTGATCACATCCACGTATTCGAGCAGATGGAACAGGATGGGCGTGGAGATGTTGTAGGGCAGATTGCCCACCACGCGCACCTTGGGCACGTTCATGTCCTGCACAACCTTGGCGAAATCCACCCGCAGCACGTCGGACTCGATCACCGTGAGCTGGCCATGGCCGCGCAGGCGCTGCGCCAGATCGCGGTCCAGCTCGATCACGGTGAGGTGACCCAGTCGCTCGACCAGCGGCTGCGTGAGTGCGGCAAGACCCGGGCCGATCTCGACCATGGGCTCGCCCGCCACGGGGGCGATGCCGTTCACGATGGATTCGATGATGTACGTGTCGCTCAGGAAATGCTGTCCAAAGCGCTTGCGCGGAATATGCTTGCTCATAATGAAAATTGGCAGCCGATGCTGCCAGTTGAATGCTTGATGCTGTTTATTGCGGTGGTTCGCGGAATTCCACATAGGCCCTGGAGCGGGCTTCCTGCATCCAGTTGCCGTAGGCTTCTTCGAGCTTCTTTTCGCGCACCACGTCGCGAATCATTTCACGCTGTTCACGCTGCGACAACTTGACCTCGCGGCGATCCAGCAACTGGATCAGGTGCATGCCGAAGCGCGAAAGCAGCGGCTGGCTGATCTGGCCGGGTTGCAGCGATTCGACCACCTGCTCGAACTCGGGCACATAGCGGCCAGCCCCGGCCCAGCCGAGATCACCGCCATTTTGCGCGCTGCCGTCCTGCGAATATTCGCGGGCCAGCGACTCGAAGGTCGCCTGTCCGCTCTCGATGCGGCGGCGGTAGTCTTCCAGACGCTGGGCGGCTTCCTTTTCGGACAGCTTGGCACCCATGCGCAGCAGAATGTGGCGCACATGCGATTGCACGGCGACCGACGGCACGCCAGAGAGCGAACGATCGACCACCTTGAGGATGTGGAAGCCCGCAGGCGAGCGGATCGGGCCCACCACACTGCCGACCGCCGTCTTCTGCGTGGCGTTCACGAACAGTTCGGGATAGCGGTCTGCAGGACGCAGACCCATCAGGCCACCCTGCTTGGCGTCGGCCGCATCGGACGATGCACGTGCGGTCTCGAAAAAGTCCTTGCCCCCGCGAATTTCGACGACCACCTTGTCGGCCTTGACCTTCTGCGCCTCGACCGTTTCGGCCGATGCGCCTTCGGGCACGGCGATCAGGATGTGGCCCAGATTGATTTCCGCGCTGGCCGCAGGGGCCGCACTGGAGGCGCTGCGTTGCTCGCTCAGATACTGGTCAATGTCGGTCTCGGAGACCTTGACGCGCGAATCCACTTCGCGCTCACGCAGGCGCTGCACCAGCATCTGGCTGCGCAGCTCGTCACGAAACTGCTCCTTGCTGATGCCGTCCTGCGCCAGGCGGCGGTACATGTCTTCCTCGGCGATCTTGTTTTGCTGCGCCACCGACTTCACGGCCTGCGACACGGCATAGTCATCGACCTTGAGGCCCATTTCCTTGGCGTTCTGCATCTGGATCTTCTCCATCACCAGACGCTCCAGCACCTCTTTGGACAACAGGCTTTCTGGCGGCTGGGCGGCGCCCTGTGCGGCCATCTGGGCACGCACGCGCTCCAGGCGGATCTGCACGTCGTTGTTGGTGATGGGCTCGGAATTGACCACGGCCACGATGAAATCGGCCGACCGCGTGGTGGCGCGGCCTCCTGCAGTTGCGGCGGGCAACG
Organism: Diaphorobacter sp. HDW4B; assembly: GCF_011305535.1. Taxonomy (GTDB): domain Bacteria; phylum Pseudomonadota; class Gammaproteobacteria; order Burkholderiales; family Burkholderiaceae_C; genus Diaphorobacter_A. Next base: position 2,662,415 of record NZ_CP049905.1, on the reverse strand, counting down.
TCACGCTGGGTGACAGGCGTGGTGCCTGCGCCGCGCCAGAAGGACGCAGGCCCTGTGCCGAGGCCGCCTGCGGCAGCACCGCCGCCAACGTGGCGGCAGAAACGAGACCCAAAGTCAGTGCACGAATTTTCATGACATCTTCAAAAGTAAACGGGCGATTCGCGCCCCATGCGGCCGTGGCATCCAGTCACCCGTACGCCGTAGTACCGCTGCATTGTCAATCGTATTGGGAGAAACGGCTCGGCGACTCGACACCCTGATTCAGCATCTGGTAGCGCGGCACATAGCGCTGCAGGCTTTGCAGCGGGTTCGAACCCAGCGACAGACGCGAGAAGCCAAGGAATTCGACCTGGAACATCAAGCGGGTATTCGATGTCTTGAGCGAATTCTGCAGGCGCTCCAGCACTACGCGCCCCACCCAGCAGCAGCTTTCATATTCAAGGCCCACGAGGGTATCGACGAATCGGCTGTCCTTCATGCTGTAGTTCAGACGGCCCACGGTGTACCAGCGACCAGGGCCGCCCGGCGTGCGCTTTTCGACCCGGTCGCCCCACAGATCGTTGAGCGGCCATTGCCAGCCAAGATCAAGCTGCTCGCTGGCTTCGGTGATCGAGTCGGTGACCTTCTGCAGACGATAGGCCGCGCTGACCGTGCGGTACTTGCCAGGTGAGTAGCGCGCGCTAACGGTACTGCGCGTCGAGCGGCTGGTCTTGGGGTTGTACTGCACGACCGAATCGAACGCCCATTGCGGCGTCCAGTTGATGCCAGCGCCAAAGAGAATGTCTGACAGACGGTCACGCACCGGCCCCAAATTGGGCATGGTGACGTCCTGATCGGAGAAGCGCACACGCTGCGCCACGCCCAGACGCACGGCCTCGGCTCCTGTATCGGCATCGAGCAGACGCGTGGTCACGCCCAGCGTCAGCAGGTTGTTGTCGGCAATGCGGTCGTAGCCGCCATAGGCGTTTTCGGTGTAGATCGACGCAAAGTTGAAGTCGTTCGGCGCCGTATCGTAGATCGGAATCATGCTCTGATCACGATACGGCGTGTAGGTGTAGAACGCGCGCGGCTCCAGCGTCTGCAGGAAGTTGCGGCCAAAGTAGTTCGCCTCGCGCTCGAACACCAGCCCGCTGTCGAGACTGAAAGTCGGCAGCGTGCGGGTCAAATTGGTCTGCCCGTTCGCAAGCGCCGTGTCGAACTTGTAGTTCGTGGTGTTGAAGATCACCTTCGGAACTACAAAGCCTGCAGGTGCCAGAAACGGTCGGCTCAACTGCGCCGACGCGAGCGAGCGCTCTGCATTCGCCTGCCTGGTGTAGAAGCGATCGGCCTGGAACTTGGTGTAGTCGGCATCGACGCTGAAATCGAAGCCCCCCGGCATCTCCAGCGGCGCATAGCGGTAGTGCAACTGCGGCAGACGGTCATACGGCGGGACGATGGGAGACGTCACATCCTGCAGCGTCTGCCACTTGAGCGTGCGCAGCGAGACCGATTGATCGCCCCGGGTCCAGCCCAGCGACGCGTCCGCCGCCAGCAGACGCTGCGTGAGCTGCGTGCCAAGGCCAATCGGGCTGGTGCGCTGCGTAAAGTCACGCCAATAGTTGTCGTCGCTGACCCGCTTGATGTCGATGTTCAGACCCAGACCGCCAATCGGTGAGTCGATCAGGCCATTGTGCTTCCAGGCATAGGCCCAGCGGTCGCGGTCGCGCAACTGATCGCTCGGCATGTACATGCCCGACACCTGCCCCTTGTAGGTCGGCTCCAGATAACGGAACTCACCGGACACCGCAGCGCCCCGGCGCGACATCAGCATCGGGGTGATGGTGGCGTCGCGATTGGGCGCGATGTTCCAGTAATAGGGCTGTTCGTACTCGATGCCGCTGTTGCTGCTCAGGCCGATGGTCGGCGGAAGAAAGCCGGACTTGCGCTTGTCGGACAGCGGGAAGGACATCTCGGGCACGGGCAGTACCGGTATGCCCTTGAACTCCAGAATCGCATCTTCCGCCACGCCCACGTCCTCGCCGCGATCGAGCGTGATCTTGCGGGCACGCAGAATCCAGTCGGGACGCCAGCTGTCCTCGTTGGTGCGCTCGCAGGTCGTGTACGTGCTGTTGTAGATGACCGAGTTGTCGTTGTCGATGAAGTCGACGCGCGACGCCTCGCCGTGACCGCCCGTGTCGAGAAAACGATAGCGCGCGTCACTGAAAAAGCCGGAAAACGCATCGACCTTCAAGTCCAGCAGCGTGCCCTGATAGACATTGCCTGCCCGATTGATGTGCACATTGCCTTCGGCCATGGCGCGGTCTTCGGGCACGTCGTATTCCATGCGGTCGGCGCGGATCACCGTGTCGCCGCGACGCAGTTCGGCATTGCCGTCGATCACGGCCTTGATGTCCGGCTGGCCGGTCACCTGATCGCCCGAGACGAACGCCGGCAATTGCGGGCGCACGGCCGAGGGAATTTCCTCCTGCAGCATGGGCGAAGAGCGCAGCACTGGCGCTGGCAGGCCCGACTCGGCGGACAGAACTTCAGAATCTTCCGCTGGCTGGGTCGTCAGCGTGGTCTGTGCGGTGGGCGTGACAGCCGTCTTGGCAGGAGTGGCCGCCTTCACCGGCTTCTTCTTGCCGGTATCGGCGGCCTGCGCCAGTTGAGTGGTGTCGGAGGCTTGCGCGCTTGCCACGGGCACCACAGCGGATGGGGCAGAGACCGCAGCAGCAACGGTTTGCGGAGCCACGTTCGGCGCAGCGGCGGGCTGTGGAACAGTCGTCTCGAAGGCCTCGGTCACGACGGAGCCGTCCTTGGCCTTCCATTGCATGGAATTCAAATCCTGCGCCAGCACCGGGCCAGCCGCCACGCCGCAGACGGCGGCAGCCACCAGACGGGTCAGCAACCGGCGCTCGAAGCGCTGCAGGCCGCAAGCGGACACGGCTGCTCCCGCCAAGGAGGCGCTGTTGCCTGTGGCCAGGTAATCGGGAGTCTTCAAGTCGTCGGGCAGCAAAGCTAGTCAGTTCCCAAGGTGTCAGAAGGACAGCGGCGCGCGGGAGCATGCACCGGGTCATCAGCATCCGGCGGGCCGGGTTTGTAGAATCGGATTATCCATGAGCCAACCCAACCACCCCACTCAGGCGGGCACAGAAGCCCTTTCCAAAGCAGTTTCCTGGTCCGATCCGGCACGTGAGAAGCTGTTCAACCAATGGCTGGCAGCGCTGGCTCCCGCACACGGCCTGCTCGTCGATACGGTGAGCACCGCCTCCGCGGACGCGAGCTTTCGCCGCTATCTGCGTGTGCAAAGCGCCAGCGGCGCAAGTTACATCATTATGGACGCTCCTCCCGACAAGGAAGACTGCCGTCCATTCGTTCATGTTCAAAAACTGTTGCAGGAAGCCCAAGTGCTGTCGCCCCAGGCGCTTTCCTGGGACGAGCCCCACGGCTTCATGCTGATCACCGACTTCGGCGACCAGACGCTGATCGGCCTGCTCAACCCCGAACAGCCCACGCCCGCCCACGCCTGGTACCTGCAGGCGGTGGACACCCTGATCGACTGGCAGAAGGCCTCGCGCCCCGGCGTGCTGCCCGAGTACAACGACGCCCTGCTGCGCCGCGAACTGCAGCTGTTCCCCGACTGGTATCTGGGCCAGCACCGCAAGGTCGAGCTCAACGAAAAGCAGCAGGCCATGATGCAGAAGACCTTCGACACCATCATTGCCACCAATCTGGAAGCCCCACAGGTGTTTGTCCACCGCGACTACATGACCCGCAACCTGATGGTCACCGCAGACAAGCAACTCGCCGTGCTGGACTTCCAGGACGCCGTCTACGGCCCCGTGACCTACGACATCGCCAGCCTGCTGCGCGACGCCTTCATCAGCTGGGAAGAAGATTTCGTCATCGACATTACCGTCCGTTACTGGGAAAAGGCACGCCAAGCGGGCATTCTCGGAGCCAACAGCGCGAGCGGCTGGGGTGCCGACTTCGGCGACTTCTACCGCGCGGTCGACTGGATGGCCCTGCAACGCCACCTCAAGGTCGCAGGCATTTTTGCCCGCCTCACCCTGCGCGATGGCAAGCCCAAATACCTGGCCGACGCCCCTCGATTTATCGCCTACATCCGCCAGACTGCCGCGCGTTACCGCGAGTTGAAGCCACTTTTGCGACTGATCGATGAAATAGAAGGCACACAACCAGTCGTCGGCTTCGCCTACGGGCGGATGTAACCCAGAAAGCAGAAAATAAAAAATGGAACCGTGGTCTTGGACTTCAAACAGCAAGCCCCGCAGCGCGCAGGGCGCTTGAACCCCAAACCACAATGACGAGACAGGCCCTCAGGCTAGGCGTGAAGCCGCAGACAGTACTCCTGTACGGCAAGGCTTCGACAACGACGCATGAGGGCCTGTCTCGTCACCCCAAAACGAAGACTGCCAAAGCCAAGACCAGCCCCAATCCGTCAAAGCGCTGAAACCCAAAGAAAAAGCCCAGAAAGAAATGCCGCGTTTCCATTGTTCATTGCCGCTGACGATTGGTGTGGATGTCACCTTGCCTCCTACTGCGGCCCGCCACGTCCAGGTCCTGCGCCTGCAACCAGGAAATGAAATCACCCTGTTCGACGGGCGCGGCGGCGAATACACCGCCACCGTCACCCGCATGGGCCGCAGCGACGTGGACGTGCATGTCGATTCGCACCTCCCCACCGAGCGCGAAGCGCCAGTCGCCGTCCACCTGATCAGCGGCATGCCCGCCAACGAGCGCATGGATTGGCTGGTCGAAAAAGCCACCGAACTGGGCGCGGCGAGCGTTCAGCCCCTGGCGGCGGCACGCAGCGTCATCAAGCTATCGGGCGAGCGCGCCGACAAGCGCAAGGAGCGCTGGCAAGCGATTGCGATTTCCGCCTGCGAACAATGCGGCCGCAACCGCGTGCCCGATATCCACAGCCCCGCGTCGCTCGCCGAATGGCTGGCCAAGAAACAGCCCGCCGAGGCGCTGGCACCTGGTGCCGTGCGCGTGGTGCTGTCGCTGCGCGAAGGCAATCGCCCACTGCGCGAGCTGGCTGCTGGTGCCAAGGACGTCTGGATTCTGCACGGCCCCGAAGGCGGGCTGACGCAGGAGGAAGAAGACGCCGCCATTGACGCCGGTTTTGCGCCCGCCAGCCTCGGCAACCGCGTGCTCCGCGCCGAAACCGCTGCCGTCGCATCGCTCTCCCAACTGGTTTTCTCCTGATGCGCAGTGATTTCGATTTCTCCTCCGCTGCCGTAGCGGAGGCGGCTTCCGACATTCCGGGAGAAAACCTTGTTGCGGGCAGCAACGTCGGCGTGATGGCCGATTTTTTCCGCGACGCCGACGCTGCTGCCGACTCGCCGCTGCTGTGGAATCTCACCCGCCAGCCCCAGCTCACCCATGCATTGAGCGGCCTGTTTCACGGCAATGCGGCACTGGTGCAATTGCGCGTCTGGGTGTTTCTGCAACTGGCCGCGCAGGGCAACGCGCAACTGCCGCGCGAGCACATCGACGAGCTGTTCCACGCGCTGCGCCCCGAGGCGCTGGAAACCGTGCTCAAGCGTTTTCGCGACGTGGGTCTGCTGGTCTGGGACGAAAGCCAGCGCAGCTACTCCTTGCCGTCCGTCGCCCAGCGCGTGGCCGCGATGCTCGCGCCGCTGGCGAACGAGGCCGCAACGACGGGCGGCAACGATGATGACGACGACAGCGCCGAACTCGCCGCCCTGCTCGGCCAGGTGGTGGGTGCCAACCAGCTTGGCTCGGTCGATGCGGGTCAGGTCAAACTGCTGCACGCGCAGCTTGCGCGTCTGCATGGCGAGTTTGCCGATGCGATTGCCAGCGGCTCGGAATTCCGCCTGCGCGAAGCACGCAAGCGCTACGACCGCGCGACCACGTTGATCGACCGGGCCTCCGAAGCCATCACTGCCATCATCTCCAACGCGCACGGTCACATTGCGCTGGAACGCGCCGCGCGCGGCATGGGGCAGGCGCAGTCGCGGCTGCTCGCGATGGCGAGTCAGTTCAACCGCGCACTTCAGCAGATGGACCGCCAGCGCGTAACGCTGGGCACCACCGGCATCACCAGCACCGACGTGAAGCGCTGGCTGCAATCCGCGCCCGACCTGCACGCATTGATGGACGGGGCCATCGGCATGACCACGTCGCTCGCCACGCTGGCGCAGCACGAACTGCTGGACGTGACCGAAGCCGAATTCGAGCGCGACCGCCCTGCTCCGCTGCAGGAAGAAGCGCTGCCCGATTCGCAGGAAGCGCCCGAAGGCTCGCTCAAGGCCGTGGCGCTGCCCAAGGAATTGGAAGACCTCAACATGCTGCTCGCTGCCTGGAACGTCGAAGGTGCCGACAGCGCACGCACGGTGGTCGATGCGCTGCTCGGCAGCAACCCGGCCGATGCGCGCTATGCGCAGATTGCCTACCGCGCGCAGCTCATGCCGCTGCTCGGCGACCCGCAGGCCGAGGTGCTGCCCGGCGCGACCGGCGAATTCGCGCGTCAGCCGTGGCGAGTGCAATGGCTTGCCACGCAAAGGCGCATCAAGCACCCGCAGGTGGAACTGTTGAGCCAAGGCACGCTGGTGCCCGCCAGCGCGCTGGTCGACATCACCGAAGCAAGCACAGAAGCAAGCATTGAAAGAGCGCCGGACGACAAGCCCGCGATCAAGGAAACGAAGAAGAAACAACGCCATGGATGACGCCGCATTGTTGATTGCCGAGCTGCTGGCTCGCCGCTGGTTGCCGCGCAACCACCCGCGTGTGAAGCGCGCACTCGTGGACGCCGAACTGTTCGCGCAGATCGAACAGCGCCTGGCCCAATCGGGCCTGCGTTTCATGGACAGCATCTATGCCGACCACGTCAGCATTGCGCTGCTGCCTGCCGCGCAGAACAGCGTGCTGGGCGAAGCTGGTCTGAGCACCAACAACAACATCGACCTGCCGCGTGACGCACAGGCCCTGCTGGTGGTGCTGTGGGCGCTGATCGTGCTGCCCAAACGCGAGCGCCAGACCAGCCGCATGGACGAGCCCGAAGTCGGCCAGAACGACATGTTCCCCGGAGCCAAGCCGATGCCCGTCGCGCGGCTCGTGAGCCCCATGATTTCGTACAAGGCGCTGCTCGAAGACTACGGTCAGCAGCTTGGCAAAAAGATGCGGCTCGATGGCAATCTCAAGCTGCTGGAACGCCACGGCTTCATCACACGCCGACAGGATGAAATCGGCGAAGGCCCGCTGCTTGATGTGCTGCTCGACTACGACGTGCTCGCGCCGCGCATTCTGGATGGCGCTCTGGCCAATGTGCTTGCACGCGAAAAAGTGCAGAAGGAAGCCGAGGAAGCTGCGCAGAAGAACGCCGTCGTCGTCGAACCCGCGCCAACGCCACAAGCAGCTTCAGCACCTGCGATGGAAGCAGCGCCGCAAGTTGCGACCACCGTCGTTCAGCACACACCGCCCGCTCCTGCTGCGCACGCCACCCACGGCCCGTCCTACGAGCAATCGGTGACCGAGCCGCCGCCCGAGCCCGATGTGCTGGACACCATGGAAGCCGCCATCGACGATCTCGACGACGAGCGCGCCGCCACCAAACCAAGTCCCGGGGAGTTCTGACGCGCCATGTTCCATCTGCAGACTCTGGAGCTCGTTCACTGGGACTACTGCCAGCGCGTGGCGGTGCCGCTGGACGCCTCCATCATCACCATCGCGGGACCGAACGGATCAGGCAAGACCACGCTGCTGGACGCCATGCGCACGCTGCTCGGTCTGCGCTGCTCGTCCCCGCGCGACTACAAGACCTACGCACGCCACGCGGGCGCGCAGACCGCCTGGCTGCGCGCCGTGGTGGACAACCGCGCGCAAAGCCGCCAGACATCGAGCCGCCCATTCGCACGCCGGTTGATCTACAGCGATCAGGTCACGCTGGTCTGCCGCATCGACAAGAACGGCGGTGACTGGCAGCGCCGCTACTGCCTCGTCGAAGGCGACGTGAGCATCGAACAACTGCGTGAGATGCCCGAGAAGGACCTCGGCTTCATGGGCGTGGAAAACTGGGGACGTGTGCTCTCTGGCGCAGGACTGTCGCCCGCGATTGCGCGCGTGCTCTCGCTCGAACAGGGGCAGACCGACCGGCTCTGCGAGTTCAGCCCGCGTGAATTGCTGCGCCTCGTGTTCGATGTGTTCGGCGATCAGGAGGTGCTGGACGCGTATGAAAAAGCGCGCGGTCATCAACAGGAACTCGCACGCGAAATGGCGCAGGCCGAGCATGAGCTCGACCACAGCCGCGCCCAGCTCACCGAGCTGGCCAACCGCGTGAACAACTACAAGACCTGGCGCATGCGTCTGGCCGAACGCGAACGACTGGCGACCGAGGTCGTGCCGGTGCTTGCCTGGTGGAGCGAGCGCGAAACGCTGACCAAGCAATCGCGCGAACTGCGCAGGCACAAGGCGCAGCACCGCAACGCGCTGGCCGACATCGCCGTGCAGAACAAGCGCCTGCTGAGCCTGCTCGAAGAAAGCGCCGCGTCCGAACAAAAGGCCGAGCAACTGCGCGTGGAGCGTGATCAGGCGCGCGCGGCCTTCGACACTGCGCAGCGCCATGAAGCGCCGCTCGAAAAAATCACGCAACGCGAGCAGGAGCTGCTCGCGCTGGTGGACAAGGGCAGCAATGCCGACGAGCTGCAGGCGCACCTCACAGAGTTGCAGGCCAAGGAAGCCGATCTGCTGGAACAGCGCTCGTCGCTGCAGCAACGCCGCAAGGCCGCGCAGGAAGCCTTGAACGCTCTGGAAGGCCAGACCCTGCCGCCGATGCCCCCCGAGGTGCTGAAATTCCGCCGCGCGTTGAACGGCGCGGGCATCGCGCATCAACTGGTGGCCGAGGTCGTCGAAGTACTCGACGAAAAATGGCGTCACGCCATCGAAGGCGTGCTGCGCGGCCACCGCTGGGTGGTGCTGCTCGACAAAGAAAAGGATCTTGCCGAAGCCTACGAACTCGGCGAGCGCGAGCGCTATCGCCACTACATCGTCGAGCCCGGCTCGGCCGCAGGCAAAGGCGATGCGGGCACGCTGCTCGAACATGTGAAGTTCACCGCGCCCGTGCCGCGCTGGCTGGCGCAGCAGTTGCAGCAACTGCGCTGCGTGGCCAACCCCAGCGAAGGCAAGCGCCTGGGCGGCACATGGATCACGCCGCAGGCCTACATGCACGATGGGCGCGGTGCGCGCTCGATGTGGGTGGATGCGCACGAACACCAGTTCGGCGCTGCCGCTGTGCAGGCCCGACGCTCCGCCGCCGAAAAGGACGTCGCGCGCATCGACGCACAGCTCGCGCCCGTGCACGAAGAAGTCATGGCGATCAAGCGCCAGATCACCGACACGCGCCGCGCTTTGGAAGGCCACAGCGCCGCCGAAGAACTCGCGCGCCGCAGCGACGAACTCGCCGAGGCCCGCGCCGCACTTCCCGCCGCCAAACAAGCACGCGTGGCCGCCGCATCGCGCTGGCAGCAGCTCGAAACCGACACCACGCGCGCGCACGATCGCCATCGCGCGTTTGTCGAAGAACACAAACGCGTCGAACGAGATCTGCAGCGCGCACGCGGCGAATCCGAACGCGCAGCGCAGGACTGGACCTCGCGCCGCAAGCAGCAACTAGGCAACGTGGCACGCAGCCAGTCGCAGCGCTCGCAGTTCCCCGCGCGCTGGATTGCACCCGCCAAGATCGACACGTTGGTCGACGAATACATCAACGAAGTGCAGGCCAAGCTGCGCCTGCATTCCGTCGAACAGGAACTCGAACAAAGCTCCTGGGAAACCGACGACACGGTCGAAGAACGCCACCGCCGCATGGATGTGACGGTGCGCGAGCAATCGACCAGCCTCGACGATCACAAGGTCAAGAACATTCAGGCCGGAACGGCTGTGCTCAACGCACGAGAGAGCTACATCGAAGTGCTGCGCAGCACCGTTCGCCGCTACCGCAAGAACATCCAGGAGCTGGGAAGCCTTGCGGGCGTCGAAGTGGCGGCCGACCTGCCGCTGCTCGAAAACGACGACATCGTGCTTTCCCAGGCAGGCCTCAAGGTGAACTTCGCGTTTGACGGCAAGGGCACGATCGGCCTGAACGACGGCGAAGCATCGGGCGGCCAACAGGTGATCAAGTCGCTGATCCTGCTGGTCGGCCTGCTCAAGGACGAAGAAAGCGGCTCGGGTGGCTTCGTGTTCATCGACGAACCTTTTGCTCACCTCGACGTGCGCAACATCCAGCTCGTCGGCCACTTTTTGCGTTCCACACGCGCGCAATATGTGCTCACCACGCCGATCACGCACAACCTCGAAGTGTTCGAACCCGCAGAGATCACGCTCGTCACCAACAAGAAACCCAAGGGCAGCCGCTGGGCACCACCGATTGCGGTGGCCAAGCGGCGCGGGGTGCCGGAGCTGGGTGAACTGCCAGCCTGAGTCCGTCTGATTGTGAAGTGACTCACCTCACGCGGCAAACAGCCTGCGGGTGAGCACTTCCTGCATATTGCGCCTGCCATCGACGATCAGATAGATGACGACCTGCTCGCCGAGGACGCGATAGATCAATCGATAGGGCTTGAAGAAGACCTGCCGGTATTCCTTGATTCCGAGAGCCAGCAGCTCTTTGGGAAAGCTGCCTCGCTCGGGCGAATGCAGGAGGCTGTCCGCCATTTTCATCAGTTGATCGAGCACGCGATTTGCGTTGGCGACGCAGTCGAATTCGGCGATGTAGTCGTAGATACCTTCCAAATCCGCTTCTGCTCCTGCCGTGAGCAGCACCTCCAGACGACGCGCGCCCATCACGCACGCATTTTGCGTTCACGAGAGGCGGGCGTGGCTGCATGTTTGGCACGCAGGCGCGCGGCCACATCCGCAACGGGTTTCACGCGGCCCGCCTGCACGTCTTCATTGCCAAGAGCCAGCACCTTCAGGAGCGCCAATGTCTCCTGCGTCTGCTCGTAGGAAGCGACATCCTGCAGGACCGCCTTGGCTTCACCGTTCTGGGTGATGACCAGAGGCTCGCGCTTTTCGGCCAGCTCGATCAGCACCTGAGCGGCATTGGCCTTGAGAAAGCTGATGGGTTTGACTTGGGTGGAGTAACGCATGGACTGAATATAGTCCTTTAAAAGTCGAGACACCATGACGAGTTGCAAAAACCCGTACACACCAGTTTCACGCCCAGCCCAAGTACCATCCCGCCATGAGCACCCTATTCGAAGCCATCAAAGATGCTGAACTTTTTCGCACCGCGTTCCGTGTGGAGCCGCCTGCGGAGCTGAGCGAGCGGCAGGTCACGCCGCGCAAGCCTGCCTTTTTCATTGCACGCACGCTGGACGCGGCCACCGATGCTGAGAACGCCGAGCGCAAGGCTGCGGCTGTCGCGGCCGGTGAAGAACCTGCTCCCCACGCGCGCCTGCTGGTGCCTGCGCAGTTCGGTCTGGTTCCGCATTGGGCGAAGTCGGCGTCGGATGGTCAACTGCGTGCGGTGAAGCTTGTGAACGTGAAATCGGACAACGCATCCACCGGCACGGCGTTTCGCGATGCGTGGCTGAACAACCAGCGCTGCATCGTGCCGATGATGGCGTTCTTCACCGACGACTACCGCAACGGCAAGCCGCAATCGACCCGCATCGCGCGCGTGGATGGACTGCCCATGGGCGTGGCCGGGGTGTGGGCGCGCTGGCGCAATGCGGAAGATGGGTCGGAGCTGCTGAGCTTTGCGATCATCACCATCAACGCGAATGCGCACGGTTTGATGAACCGCTATCACGCGCCGGGCGCGGAAAAGAACATGCCAGCGATTCTGAATGAAGGCGCTTACGACGCGTGGCTCAACGCGCGCGCATCGCAGGCCAAGGAGTTTCTGCGCCCTTATCCAGCGCAGAAGCTGCTCGCCAATCCGGTCGAGAAGAAGGGGCGCAAGGACGCGCTCGGTTTGGGGATGACGATCCGCAATCCGCGCTGATCCGTCCCATCAACGCGGCTGGGCGGGAAAGCGCTCGTCCAGCCAGGCCAGCAGTTCGGCATAGACGGGCTCGGCATGCAGCTCGTTGAAGATCTCATGGTAGAGATCGCCGAACTCTTTGGATCGCACCACATCGGCAGGCGCTTTCGCGGCAAATGCGCGACTGCCCGCTGGTGCGACGAGCTTGTCCTGACCGGCCCACATCAGCAGCGTCGGCACGGTCCACTCCGCAGCCTTGGCGACGGTAGCGGGGCCCGCGTCGGCAATGAATCGCCCGAGCCGCGCGCTCACATATCGGTGCACCAGTGGATCGGCACGATAAGCGTCGATCACCGACACATCATGCGTGAGGTATTCGAGCGGCAGACCATTGCTGACCCGCAGGTTGGGCACGACGTGCGGCAGCGTGGAAACAAGCGCCTTCTGCACCGCGCTCAAGCCCGGATCGAGGGCCGGAGACGACAGCACCAAGCCATGCACACGCGCGCGTTTTTCGGCGATGAAATTCGCAGCGACCAATCCGCCAAAGCTGTGCCCGAGCAGTATCAATGGCATGTCGAGCGACATGCCGCTGATGGTCTGGTTGAGCACATGGGCGAGATCGACGGTGAAGCGCTTGGCATGGTCCATACCGCCACGCGCGCCTTGTGATTCACCATGGCCGTATTGGTCATACGAACGCACGCAAAATCCTACCTCCACAAGCCGCGAAGCCAATCGCTGATGGCGAGCGGAATGCTCGCCCAGCCCATGCACGATCAGCACCATGCCACGCGCGGGCGCAGGTGGCAAAACCCAGTCGCGCACCGCCAGCCGCGCACCACCGCTTTCGGTGAACCAAACGGAAGAGGGGCTTGCCTCGACACCAGCTGCGACGTTTGCTGCGACCATGCGGGGCTCCGTTGAAGTGGGGCGGAAAGTGGTACGGAATCAGCCGACCGATGGCGGCATGCTGGCGATCACTTGCGCGACCGCTGCGGTGAGTTTCTTCGCATACGGCACATGCAGGAATTCGTTGGGGCCATGCGCGTTGCTCTTGGGACCGAGCACGCCGCAGACCATCATCTGCGCGGTCGGGAAGCCCTTGCTCAGCATGTTCATCAACGGGATCGTGCCGCCTTGGCCGATGTAGCCGCAATCCGCGCCAAAGTGCGCGTTGCTGGCTGCGTTCAGCGCGTTTTCAAACCATGGATCGATGCTGGGCGCGTTCCAGCCGCTGGCAGCACCATCTGGCTTGAAGGTGACCTTGGCCTGATACGGCGCGTTGTCTTCAAGCAGCGTCTTGAGTTCGTCGAGGCAGGCCACGGCATCCACCAGCGGTGGCAGGCGCAGGCTGAGCTTGAAGGCGCTGTAGGGACGCAGCACATTGCCCGCATCCTTGAGCGCGGGGAATCCTTCGGCGCCAGTCACGCTCAGCGTCGGCTCCCAAGTGCGCTTGAGCAAGGCTTGCAGCGGATCGGTCGTGGTCGGCAGCGCGAAGGTGGTGGCACCGCCGCAGTCGTAGTGCGCCCACGGAAAGCGCTTGTACAACTCGTCGCCCAGAATCTGCGCCGTGGCACCGGCTTGCTGCATGCGGTCTGCAGGGACTTCGCAATGGAAACTTTGCGGCAACAGGTGACCGGTTTTGCTGTCTTCCAGACGGTCGAGCACCATGCGCATGATGCGGAAGGAAGACGGCACGAGGCCCGACGAATCGCCCGAATGCACGCCTTCGGTGAGGATTTCGACCTTGAGCGTGCCGCTTGCCATGCCGCGCAGGCTGGTGGTGAGCCAGAGCTGGTCGTAGTTGCCCGCGCCGGAGTCGAGGCAGATCACGAGACCCACATCGCCCAAGCGCGTTTTCAGCAGATCGACATAGGGCAGCAGGTCGGCGGAGCCGCTTTCCTCGCAGGTTTCGATGAGGCCGACGATGCGCGGATGCATGACGTTCTGGCGCTTGAGTTCCTGCACCGCGGCGATGCTGGCGTAGACCGCATAACCATCGTCCGCGCCGCCACGGCCGTAGAGCTTGCCGTCTTCGTACTTGGGCGTCCACGGGCCGAGGTCGTTGCGCCAGCCTTCGAATTCGGGTTGCTTGTCGAGGTGGCCGTACATCAGCACGGTCTGCGCCGATGCGTTGTTCGCGCCCGGCTGCGTGCCCGGCACTTCAAAGAAGATGACCGGCGTGCGGCCTGGCAGGCGCACGACTTCGAGCTTCAGGCCCTCGACCTTCTGCGCCTCGGCCCACGAGGCCGCGTTGCGCACCACGGTGTCGATGAAGCCGAGCTTTTCCCAGTCCGGCGCAAAGCCCGGCGACTTGGCGGGAATAGCGATGTAGTCGGTGAGCTGACGGACGATGTCGTCGTTCCATTGCTTGCTGATGTGCGAGAGCGCATCTGCAGACTGCAGCAGATGGTCGGCGGGTGTGCGGGCGTTCATGTGGCGGCTCCTGAAATCTGGCGACCCACGCGTTTGCGGGTCGATTCCACCATTGTCACGCACACCGGCCAGCCATGCCAGCGGTGCCCGTTATTCGAGCGACCGGATCACTGTCTTTCGAGACAGAACACCGCCGTGCTGGCAAACCAGTTCGGCAGCGTGCGCACCATGCCGCCGGTCTCGTTCAGGCCGAAGGCATCGGCCACGCTCAGCTTGTTCTTGAGCGCGAGAACTTCAAAGTCCTTGAACGTGCCGACGCGGATGTTCGGCGTGTCATACCACTGGTAGGGCAGACGGCGCGTCACCGGCATGCGGCCGCGCAGGATGGAGACGCGGTTGGGCCAATGCGCGAAATTGGGGAACGCGATGATGCCGGTCTTGCCCACGCGCGCGGTCTCGCGCAGCATCACCTCGGCATTGCGCAAGTGCTGCAGCGTGTTGATCTGCAGGACGACGTCGAACGAATCGTCCTCGAACATCGCCAGACCTTCGTCCAGATTGAGCTGCACCACGTTCACGCCGCGCTTGACGCAGGCATGCACGTTGGCATCGTCGATCTCCACGCCGTAGCCGGTGCAACCGCGCTCGCGCAGCAGATAGGACAGCAATGCGCCGTCGCCGCAGCCGAGGTCGAGCACGCGCGCGCCTTGTGGCACGAGTTGGGCGATGGCCTGCATGGTGGTCTTCTCGGTCATGCTGCGAACTCCTTGGCAACGCCATCGAAATAGGAACCCATCACGCCGATGTAGCGCGAATCGGTGAGCAAAAAGGCATCGTGGCCGTGCGGTGCGTCGATCTCGGCGTAGCTCACGTCGCGCTTGTTGTCGAGCAGCGCCTTGACGATCTCGCGGCTGCGCTTGGGCGAAAAACGCCAGTCGGTGGTGAAGCTCACCAGCATGAACTTGGCTTTCGCCTTGGCCAGCGCCAGCGTGAGGTTGTTGCCGGTGCTCTTGGCCGGATCGAAATAGTCGAGCGCGCGCGTGATCAGCAGATAGGTGTTGGCGTCGAAGTACTCGCTGAACTTGTCGCCCTGATATCGCAGATAGCTCTCGATCTGGAATTCGATGTCCTGCGTGCTGTATTTGAGGTCGATGCCCTCGCGCAGCTGGCGGCCGAATTTCTCGTTCATCACATCGTCGCTCAGGTAGGTGATGTGCCCGATCATGCGCGCGATGCGCAGGCCGCGCTGCGGAATCACGTTGTGCGCGTAGAAATCACCGCCGTAAAAATCCGGGTCGGTGACGATGGCGCGGCGTGCCACTTCGTTGAACGCGATGTTCTCGGCCGTGAGATTCGGCGCGCTCGCCACGACGACGGCGTGGCGCATGCGATCGGGATGCTGCAGCGTCCACGACAGCGCCTGCATGCCGCCGAGGCTGCCGCCCAGCACCACGGCCAACTGCTGAATGCCGAGGCGATCGAGCAAGCGTGCCTGCGCGTTCACCCAGTCTTCGACGGTGACGACCGGAAAGCTCGATCCGTAGACTTCGCCGGTGTCGGGATTGGTGTGCATCGGGCCGGTCGAGCCGAAACACGATCCGAGGTTGTTCACGCCGATGACGAAGAACTTGTTGGTGTCGACCGACTTGCCGGGGCCGATCATGTTGTCCCACCAGCCCTCGCTCTTGGGCTGGTCCTTGTAGACGCCCGCGACGTGGTGCGACGCGTTGAGCGCGTGGCACACGAGCACGGCGTTGGACTTGTCGGCGTTCAGCGTGCCGTAGGTTTCGAACGCGAGCGTGTAGTCGCGGATCGAGGCACCGCTGGTCAGCGGCAGCGCCTCGTCGAAATGCATGAATTGTGGTGTGGCGATGAAGGACATGAAAAAACCCGGCATCGCTAAAAACGAGGCCGGGTCGATCAGGGGATTCGCTACGGTCGGGTCTTTAGCTGGATTTATAAAGCGCCCGCAAGCTGAAGCAAATCGGCGCGTGAAGACCTGATTATGCCAAAAGCTGCTTGACCGGGTTGTACAAGGCGAGCAGACCAAGCACAAGAAAGATCACCGCCGAGATCATGTGCACCGTGCGGATCGGCACCTTCTTGACGATCTTGTCCCCCAGCCAGACCACGGGCGCATTGGCCAGCATCATGCCCAGAGTCGTACCGGCCACCACCCAGAAGTAATCACCCACATATTTGGCGGCCAGCATCACCGTGGCGATCTGGGTCTTGTCGCCCATCTCGGCCAAGAAGAACGCAACCACCGTCGCGCCAAAGACGCCCCACTTCGAGTGGCTGGTGACCTCGTCCTCGTCCAGCTTGTCCGGAATCAGCATCCAGACCGCCATGGCGACGAACGAAATGCCCAGAATCCATTGCAGGGCGTTTTCACCAAGATAGCTGGTGATCCAGGCACCGACAGCCCCGGCAAGCGCGTGGTTGACGACGGTGGCGACGAAGATTCCGAGCACGATCGGCAGCGGCTTGCGAAAACGCGCCGCGAGCACAAGCGAGAGGAGTTGGGTTTTGTCCCCCATCTCGGCGAGCGCGACGACGGAGGTGGAGATCAGAAAGGCTTCCATGGCGTGGGTGTATCGGCCGGAGACACCAGTTCAAAACGCATTGACCACGCACCGGCTCCGGCCCAAATGTTGTTGGATCGGTACGTAGTCAATGGTCTCGTCCAGCCATGAAATCACGACGAATGTGATTCGAATCGCCTCATGCACCATAGGCCGTGGGGGCCCAAGTCTGTTGATGCATGCCTTTTTGCGTCAGCGCAAAAACGGACTACTCCCCAAAGACAACGCAATTGTATCGCCACACGCAAAAAGCCGGGCGCTTTCCCTTCAAAGCACTGGCGGCGGCGAGAACCCGTCGTTTTCTAGACAGTTACCCCTAAAAAGACGCACATCCACGGGTAATTCCCCATCCAAAGTGTTGCAGGCGCGCCAACGCCCGCTTTTTTCCTCGAAGTCATGCTCGATAATGGTTTCAGCATTCTGTGTTACAGATTTGCGATTGCGGTGTTAGTCGATTTCGCATCATTGAAGTCGTTTCGGGTTTGTTGGCTGCGTTGGCTCATCGCTTATTCAGAAAAATCTCTTAGAGCCTCGTTTTATGAGCAACAAACTGTACGTGGGCAACCTGCCCTATTCTTTCCGTGACGGCGATCTGGAACAGACCTTTGGTCAGTTCGGTGCCGTGCTGAGCGCCAAGGTCATGATGGAACGTGACACCGGCCGTTCCAAGGGCTTCGGCTTTGTGGAAATGGGCAACGAAGCCGAAGCACAAGCCGCCATCCAAGGCGCGCATGGCCAAAACTACGGCGGCCGCGACCTGGTGGTCAACATCGCTCGTCCGATGGAACCCCGTCCACCCCGCAGCGGCGGTTTCGGCGGTGACCGCGGTGGCTTCCGTGGCAACGGCGGCGGTTACGACCGCGCCAGCTACTGATTGTCAGCGCCAGTCTGTACTGATTACAGTCCGGACCAAGCCGATTTTCAAAATGTCAGTGTGAGGCTGTAGGAATCTTCTGTTTTCGGAATTCAGCCTCACATGAACTTGCATTTTTTTCGAAGTTGTGGCGCATAATGTTTTGGCTGGGGTATTTTTCACGCCAAAGTTGCGGTGGTCCGTCAAATTTGTGCTCAAAGCACATGTGCGATTAGCCGACTGCGGTTTCGAGTCTCCATCACTTTTTTCTTAGTTCTTGAGGAGTCCCTTGATGGGCAACAAACTGTACGTCGGCAACCTGCCGTACTCGGTGCGCGATAGCGATCTGGAACAGGCCTTTGGCCAGTTCGGCGCCGTGACCAGCGCCAAAGTCATGATGGAGCGCGACACTGGTCGCTCCAAGGGCTTTGGTTTCGTAGAAATGGCCAGCGATGCTGAAGCGCAAGCGGCCATCAACGGCATGAACGGCCAGCCCATGGGCGGTCGCAGCATCGTCGTGAACGAAGCTCGTCCAATGGAACCACGTCCTCCCCGTAGCGGTGGCGGTGGTTTCGGCGGCGGTGGCGGCGGCTACGGTGGTGGCGGCGGTGGCCGTTCCGGTGGCGGCGGCTACGGTGGTGGCGGCGGCGGTGGTGGTCGTGGTGGCGAAGGCGGTTTCCGCAGCCCCTACGGCGCTGGCTCGCGCAATGGCGGTGGCGGCGGTGGTCGCTCCGGTGGCGGCGGCTACGGCGGCGGCAACAACGGCTATTGATTTCTGATCCCGGGCAACCGGGATTCAGCCATCAGGCAAAAGGCTCCCTCGGGAGCCTTTTTCATTGGTGGCACGCCTCCATAAGCGTCAGCTTTTCGACACAGTTCCTCGATGCTTGCGCTCCCGCCCATGCAGCGCCTTGTCGAAAGCCCAATTGGGCAGCAAGCGCAGCAGTTTGGCGACCACGCCCATCTGCCAGGGAATCACTCGGTAGCTGGTACGGGCCTCGATGGTCTGGAACGCGCGGTCCGCAAATTTCCCCGCCGAAATGAGAAACGGCATCGAATACCGGTTCTCCTGCGTGAGCGGTGTGTCCACATAGCCCGGCAGAATCGTCACGACGGACACGCCCTGTGTGTTCAGCTCACCGCGCAGGCTCTCGCAATAGCTGATGACGGCCGCCTTGCTGGAGCAATACGCCCCATGCCCCGGCAGACCGCGAATGCCTGCCACGCTGGCAATGCCCACCAACGTGCCAGTGCCGCGCACGCACATCGGCTTGATGAACGGCTGGAAGGTGGCGGCGAGACCGATGTTGTTGATCGCATACACGCGCGCCATCTGATCGATGTCCTCGCGCTCCGAGGTGTCCACGCCCACGCTGATGCCGGCATTCGCGATCACCACGTCGGGCAGGCCTTGTTCCCGAATGCAGCGCTCTCCTGCGCCGACGATGCTGTCGATCTCGGCCACATCCGCGCCATAGAAGCGGCAGCGGTCTTCACCCAGCCCCTGCGACGCTGCCCATGCCTGCATCACATCGACACGCCGTGCGACCAGCGCCAGCCGGAAACCCGCCTTGGCATAGCGCAGGGCCAGCGCCTGGCCTATGCCGCTGGAAGCGCCGGTGATGAAGACCAGGGGGGAGGAGTTCATGACGGCGTTTCCGTTCTCGTTCTGGTGGGGCCTCAAGGCCGGTTGTTGCGAGGAGCGGGCGTGAGGGTCGAAGTGACCCGGCTCGGCTGCATCTTGCCCTTGACGTCGCCGCGCATGTTCAGCACCTGGCTGTAGTTGTCGAAGTCCATGGCGTCGCCGGTGAACTGGTCGGGACCCCGTGTGAGCGTGACCGGCAGGTGCGACTTCACGCGTTCCTCGTTCGGCCAGACATGCAGGAATTCGCCCTTGAACTGCATGGGCGGAACGGGCTTGGCGCCGGTCTTCTTGAATTCCTCGCGCGTAACGACGGCGTCGCCGAAGAGCTGCACTTCCGTGCCGTCCGAGTTCGACAGTGCACGGTTGGCCGTGGACAGCGTCACGCGGCCGTCCGGGCTGATCGAGCGCATGCGGGCTTTCAGGATTTCCAGCGTGTCGGTGTCCATGAAGTGCTTGAGCGTCTCGCCCTGGATCTCGCTTTGCAGGCGGCCCGTGGCGTCGAACGACTTGATGGAGAAGTCGCGCATGTAGTAGTCGGGCTCGTGCGACACCGCGCGCTGCTGTGGCTGCTCCAGCGGCTTGGGGGCGTTGCGCACCAGCCACCAGGTGCCGAGCGCGAGCAAGCCCATCAGCAGGATCGGCAAGTAGATGGAGAAGATCTCCCAGACGCGGCGCATGCGCTCGTTGAGGGTCATGCGTATTCCGCCAGCAGTTGCGCATACTTGCCGCTGGCCACCAGCAACAGGTCGCAGAGTTCACGTGCAGCACCCTGTCCGGCGGCGGCTTGGGTGATGTAGTGCGCGTTGGCCTTCACCTCGACCTGCGCGTTCAGCGGCGCGCAGGCAAACACCGAGCGGCGCATCACCGGCAGATCGGGCCAGTCGTCGCCCATGGCGGCGGCCTGGCTCCAATCGAGCCCCAACTCGGCCAGAATCGCCTCGGCAGCGGGACGCTTGTCCTCGGTACCAAAGCGCGCGTGCACCACGCCCAGATTTTTCAGGCGCAGCCGCAGCGCGGGCGAATCACGTCCGGTGACGACGGCTGGCGTGATGCCCGCCTTCTGCAGCAGCTTGAGGCCGTGGCCGTCCAGCGTGTTGAAACGCTTGATCGTCTCGCCCTGCTCCGAGAAATACAGCCCGCCATCGGTGAGCACGCCGTCCACGTCGAAGAACACCACGCGCACGGGTTGCGCGCGCAGCAGAAGTTCGGGATCGATCTGGATGGCTGGTTGCAGCGAAGTCACCGCCGCTTCAGTTTGCGAGTTGCTCATCAAATGACCTTTGCACGCATCAGATCGCCAATATGCACCATGCCGAGCAGTTGGTTCTGCTCGTCCGTGACCAGCACGCTGGTGATCGAATGCTGCTCCATCAGCGCGGCCGCGTCGGCGGCCAGCGCCTGTGGGCGAATCGTGCGCGGCTTGGTGTGCATGACCTCGCCCGCCTTCGCGCCCAGCAGTTCGCCGCCGGACTCGATGCGGCGACGCAGGTCGCCATCGGTGAAGATGCCCAGCAGATGGCCCTCGGCATCGACGACCGTGGAAGCCCCCAGCGACTTGGCGCTCATCTCGCGCATCAGATCACTGAACGACGCATCGGCCGACACGCTCGGCAGCTCGTCGCCCGAGCGCATCACGTCGCGCACCAGCGTGAGCAGCTTGCGACCCAGCGCACCACCGGGATGCGAGCGCGCAAAGTCTTCTGTGCGAAAGCCGCGTGCATCGAGCAAGGCCACGGCCAGCGCATCGCCCAGCGCCATCTGCGCGGTGGTGCTGGTAGTGGGTGCCAGATTCAGCGGGCAGGCTTCGCGCTCCACGCCGCTGTCGAGCACGACGTCGGCATATTTGGCGAGCGAGGATTCCAGCCCGCCGGTCATCGCGATCAGCGGCACGCCCTGGCGCTTGAGGACCGGCAGCAGCACAGTGAGTTCGTTGGCCTCGCCGCTGTTGGAGATGCCCAGCACCAGGTCACCCTGCGTGACCATGCCCAGATCGCCGTGGCTGGCTTCGGCCGGGTGCACGAAGAATGCGGGCGTGCCGGTGGACGCCAGCGTCGCGGCGATCTTGCGACCGACATGGCCGCTCTTGCCCATGCCCATGACCACCACACGACCGGGCGTGGCGAGAATTCGGGAAACCGCATTGACGAACGAATCTCCCACACGATCGGAGAGAGCCACGAGCGCGTGGGCCTCATCTCGAAGCGCCTCCCGCGCCAGCTGCAGGGCGCGGGCTGGGTCGAACGGATGGGTGGGAGTGGGTAAAGAGGTAGACATTCGGGAATTTTATAGGGCGCGTTGGCCCTTGGCTCGTTTAGCATCAGTCATGTCCTCACTGGCCCTCACTCTGCTCTATCTGCTTGCCGCTGTGCTGGCCGTCGTTGTCTGCCGCACGCTCAAGCAGCCGCCCATGTTGGGCTATCTGGCAGCAGGGGTGTTGATCGGGCCGCATGCACTCGCGCTGGCCAGCAATTCCGAGGGCGTGCGCCATCTGGGCGAGTTCGGCGTGGTGTTTCTGATGTTCGCCATCGGCCTCGAATTCAGCCTGCCCAAGCTGCGCGCCATGCGCAAGCTGGTGTTCGGTCTTGGCCTCATGCAGGTGGTGCTGACCATGCTGCTGTCATTCATCGGGCTGATGCTGCTGTCGCGCTTTGCGGGCCGCGTGTGGGACATGAGCTGGCAGACCGCTGTGGCGCTCTCGGGCACGTTGGTGATGAGCAGCACCGCCATCGTCGTGAAGATGATGGCCGAGCGCGCCGAACTGGAGACCGAACACGGCCGCCGCGTGATGGGCATTCTGCTGTTCCAGGATCTGGCCGTGGTGCCGCTGCTGATCCTGATTCCCGCGCTGGGAGGCGCGCCCGACAAGTTGATCTGGGCACTGCCGCTGGAAATGCTCAAGGCCGCCGCGCTGATCACCATTTTGCTGACCGGTGGGCAGCGGCTGATGCGCTGGTGGTTCAACCTCGTCGCGCGTCGCCACAGCGAAGAGCTGTTCATGCTCAACCTGCTACTGTTCGCGCTGGGCTTGGCGTGGCTGACCGAGCTGGCCGGGCTGTCGCTCGCGCTGGGGGCCTTCATCGCGGGCGTGCTGGTGTCCGAGACCGAATACAAGCACCAGGTGGAGACCGACATCCGCCCGTTCCACGACGTGCTGCTGGGCCTGTTCTTCATCACCATCGGCATGCAGCTCGACTGGCACATCCTGCTGGAGCGCTGGGCGCTGGTGCTGCTGTTGCTCATCGTGCCCATGCTGCTCAAAGGCGTGGTGATCTTTGCGATCGCGCGGTTCATGAAGTCGCCTGCCGGCGTGTCGCTGCGCACCGGCATCTATCTGGCGCAGGCGGGTGAATTCGGCTTTGTGCTGCTGTCGCTGAGCGTCGCCCAAGGGCTGGTGCAGCCCGCGCTCAAGAATCCGATTCTGGCGGCCATGGTTGTGTCCATGCTGCTCACGCCGCTGCTCATCCAGTACAGCAACCGCATCGTCATGCGACTGGCCGCGAGCGACTGGATGCTGCAATCGCTGCAAATGACGCAGATTGCGCGCCAGGCCATCAACACCGATCACCATGTGGTGATCTGCGGCTACGGTCGTTCAGGCCAGAATCTGGCGCGTCTGCTCAAGATCGAAAACATCCCCTATCTGGCGCTCGACCTCGACCCCGACCGCGTGCACCAGGCCGCTGCCGGTGGCGAATCGGTGGTCTACGGCGACGCCACCCGCCTGCAGGCGCTGATGGCGGCGGGCCTTGCGCGCGCCAGCGCGGTGGTCGTCACGCATCTGGACACCCACGCCACGCTCAAGACGCTCGCCAACATCAAAAAGCACGCGCCGAATGTGCCGGTGATCGTGCGCACCGTGGACGACGCCAATCTCGACAAGCTGCAGCTCGCTGGAGCCAGCGAGGTCGTGCCCGAGGCCATCGAAGGCTCGCTGATGTTGGCCAGCCACGCGCTCGCGCTGGTCGGCGTGCCCATGCGCCGGGTGATCCGCTTGGTGCGCGAGCAGCGCGAAGGCCGCTACCAGTTGCTGCGCGACTATTTCCACGGCGCAGATGACGACACGCCCGCCGAGCTCGATCAGGAGCGCCTGAAATCCTTCACCCTGCCCTCCGGAGCCGCCGCCCTTGGCCGCGCGCTGCACGAGCTGGCACTGGGCACGCGCGAGGTGCAGTTCGTCGCCGTGCGCCGCGCCAATGGCTCCGTCAGTGCCGATGCAGCCGATCCATCGCTGCTGGCCGAAGGCGATACACTCGTGCTGCGCGGCCTGCCCAAGGCGCTGGCCCTGACCGAAGACCTGCTGCTGCGCGGCAAGTGACCCGATCCCATCCATCTCCAAACGACAGAGCACCCACCATGCAGCACCCACTGAGCGTCAATGAATACCTGCGCCAGCACATGCGCACCGTGCCGGACTGGCCCGCGCCCGGCGTGCAGTTCCGCGACATCACGCCGCTGCTGCAGGACCCCAAGGTGTTTCGCGTGCTCATCGACGCCTTCGTGCACCGCTACATGGACAAGGAACTGCGCCCCGACGTGGTGGCGGGCCTGGATGCGCGCGGCTTCATCATCGGCGCAGTGATCGCGTACGAGCTGAACGTCGGCTTCGTGCCGATCCGCAAGAAGGGCAAGCTGCCGTTCACCACGGTCGAGGAAACCTACGAACTCGAATACGGCAGCGCGACCGTCGAACTGCACGCCGACGCCGTCAAACCCGGCGACCGCGTGCTGCTGATCGACGATCTCATCGCCACCGGCGGCACCATGATGGCTGGCAAGAACCTGCTGGAACGCCTAGGCGCCACCGTGACCGAAGGCGCCGTCATCGTCGACCTGCCCGAGCTGGGCGGCTCCCAGCGCCTGCGCGACGCCGGTCTGTCGATCTTCAATCTGGTGGATTTCGAAGGCCACTGAAGCAACATCAGCAGCGCCAGTCCAGCCAGCAGCGCTCAAAACCCGCGCTGCACTCAACCATCAGAAGGCCACGGAGTAGGCCATTCGAGAAACGCCGCGGAACTGGCTTCGCCAGGCCGCTGGCGTTGTCCCCCTTCCCGAAGTGCGAAGCACGCAGAGAGAAGGGGGAAGGCGCGAAGCGCCTCAGGGGGATGCCTCAGTGAAGGTCGCCGTATTGGGTGGCGCTCAAATCGGAGCTGGCCGAATCCGCTGGCATTTCCGTATCCGCGAAGCCCGAATTGCCAGACGGCTGGAGCAGCGGCGAGCGTGACATCGGCCCACTGCGTACGGTCGTGCCCGGACGATCCGCCGCCGTCACGGGACGCGCACCGCCGGATGCCATGCCACCAGCACCATTGAGCGCGCGCTTGAAGGCGGCGACTTCATCGTCCTCGATCGGGTCGTAATGGCCATTGCTCTGGCTTGCGCGCGGGCTGAGCAGCGGTGCCTGAGCAGTGTTCGACGTCAACGGTGCCTGGGCACTGTTCAGCGGCATGCGACCGCTGTTGAGTGGCATGCGGCCACTGCTCAGAGGGGCCAGACCGGAATTGCCACGCAGCGGCGCAGGAGCGGACACCCGCGCCTCGTACGAGCCGACCGGAATGATCGGAGCGCGCAGCGTGTTGGGCGAGCCCGACGTCGTCGCCGGAGCGGCTTCCTTGTCGGTTGCGCGGCGCATGCGAACACCGATGGCGGCGTTGTCATAAATGCGCCAGTACACGGCGGTCACCAGAATCTCGAAGCGCGTCTTGGCGCTCTGGGTGATCAGACTCTCGATCTCGCTCAGACGTGCGGTGCTGCTGCCGTACTCGCTGCCCAGGTCGATCATGACCACGAACTGCTGGCCCAGTTGGTCCAGCGACAGCACCTTGAATTTGTAGCCGGCCGACAACACCCCGGCACGGACCATCGCGTCGCGAACCACCATGTACAGCGATTCGCGGCGCTCCATGCGCACGTTCTTGCGGGCCAGTTGCTCGGCGTAGTCCGCTGGTTTGGGCGCGCGCGCTTGCGCCGCTGCGGCAGCAGCAGAGCCAGCCGAAGGCGTCGAAGTGAGCGGCGCTTTGGGCGCCGGGGCACCCTTGGCGGGGCCGCGAGAAAACCAACTTAGAAAAGACATGGCGCACCTAGATTGAAGCGCATTGAAAAATTAGCAAATAAGTGTACAGCGCTCCCCTTGAGCGCATGCTAATTGTCGAGCACGAAGTTCGCCAGTCTTTTTTTGATGTGCGTTAAATCAACATTTGACGGATCAAGTTGACGCGACCCGACGTTTGCGATTGCCGAGCCGCTTGGACAGCACCGCGCCCACCGCCATCACCAAGTGCAGCGCCACGGCTGGCTGGCGATTGGACAACTCGGTGAACCGCATGGCCGGCAGGCTCCACAGCTTGCAGGGCGAACCCGCCTGCACCGTGGCAGAGCGCGGCTGATGCGAGAAAAACGCGCCCTCGCCCACCACCGAGCCCTGACCGACGATGGCCAGTCGCAAGCGCTGCTTCTCGTCTTCGAAGTGCACGCTCAGGGTGCCACTTTCCAGCAGATACAGCGTGCGATCCGTCGTTCCCTGCTGAAAAAGGACCTGCCCCGCCGGCAGCGACACGGGCAGCAGATAGGGGGCCAACAAATCCCACTGCTCTGCGGTGAGCACATTGTTCAGGCTGTCTTCTGCCGTGGCGTGGCTGATGGCCTGCACCAGACCATGCAGCTCCACCTTGCCATCGGTTCTTGTAACGATCGTATTCATGGCATGGAAGGTAATGTGATTGTAAGAATCGCACAAGTAGGCATGCGCGCTGGGCCCCCTCGAAAAGCCGATGCGGCATACGTCTCTGTGCGGACCAGAGGAGATTTGCCCACAATTTAATCAGTTCTCGAAGATTTCTCAAGCGGCACGTGCTTGAAGACACGTCCGGATCCACCCAAGGCCATCCGTCGTCCCGCCCGGAACAGCGCCACGAGCGGGCTTGTACTCGCAGCCGATCCAGCCGTCGTATCCCAGTCGGTCGATCAACTCGAACAAGTATGGGAAATTGATCTCGCCCACATCGGGCTCATGCCGTTCGGGCACTCCGGCGATCTGCATGTGGCCCACGCCACCAGCGGGCAGCCAATGGCGGATCTTCGCCGCCAGATCGCCCTCGACGATCTGGCAGTGATATAGATCCATCTGCACCCGTACATTCGGCTCGCCGATCTCGGCCACCAGCGCATGCGCCTCGTCCTGACGCGAGAGGAAATAGCCGGGCATGTCGCGGCCGTTGATCGGCTCCAGCATGAGCGCAATGCCATGCTCGCCTGCGCGCTGCGCCGCGTGCCGCAGGTTCTTCACATAGATGCGCCGCGCCTCGGCGCAATCCAGACTGGCCGGAACCAGCCCCGCCATCACGTGAATGCGCGGGCAAGCCAGCGCCTGCGCGTAGCTCAGCGCTTGCTCGATGCCGTCGCGAAATTCCGCCTCGCGCCCCGGCAGACACGCAATGCCGCGCTCACCCGCATCCCAGTCACCGGGGGGCGCATTGAACAGCACCTGACTCAAGCCATGCTGCTTCAAGCGCTCGACCAACTGCTCCGCCGCGAAGGCATACGGAAACAAGAACTCCACGCCCTGAAAACCATCGGCAGCCGCTGCGGCGAATCGGTCCAGAAAATCCAGCTCGTTGTAGAGCATGGACAGGTTGGCTGCAAAACGCGGCATCGTGACATCTCCTTGTGTATTGTTTCCAGGGGCGGGGGCGCTTGGCCCCGCGCGCTCATCCCGTCACTTGCCGATGCAGAACGACGAGAAGATCACGCCCAGCAGATCGTCCGATGTGAACTCGCCCGTGATCGTGTTGAGTGCGTTCTGCGAAAGTCGCAACTCCTCGGCGAGCAAATCCAGCGCCGGGTTGTCGGAGTGAATCTGCGCGGCAGACTCCATCAGATGCGCATCCACTTCGCGCAACGCCTCGATGTGGCGCGCGCGCGCAATGTAGACGCCTTCGGGTGCGGACTGCCATCCGGCGATCTGCAGCAGCGTGCGGCGCAGCTGCTCCAGACCATCACCCGTGCGCGCGGAAAGCTGCACCTGCGCCATGCGACCGGGTTGCAATTGCCCCATCACGGAAGTCGCCGCATCCGTCTTGTTCCACACATCGATCACCGGAATCTGCTCGTGCAGTTGATCACTCAATTCGGCGGCGATATGCACATCCACGGTGGCGTAGTCCGGCTCGTTCACGCGCGTCAGATCGTGCAGGAACAGCACCGCATCCGCCGCCTTGATTTCTTCCCATGCACGCGCGATGCCGATCTTCTCGACCTCGTCATTGCTCTCGCGCAGACCGGCAGTGTCGATCACATGCAGCGGCACGCCTTCGATCTGAATGGTCTGCTGCACCTTGTCGCGCGTCGTGCCTGCGATGGGCGTGACGATGGCCAGCTCCGCGCCCGCCAGCGCGTTGAGCAGCGAACTCTTGCCCGCATTCGGCTGTCCGGCGATCACCACCTTGATGCCCTCGCGCAGCAACGCGCCCTGCTGCGCGCGCTGCATCACCGCGCCAAGCTGCGTCTGCAGTCGCTCCAACTGACCGGCCGCGTCGGCCTTCTTCAGAAAGTCGATCTCTTCTTCGGGAAAGTCGAGCGTCGCCTCGACCAGCATGCGCAGATGGATCAGCGCATCGCGCAGCGTGTGAATTTCCTTGGAAAACGCGCCCGAAAGCGAGCGCCCCGCGCTGCGCGCTGCCGCCTCGGTGCTCGCGTCGATCAGATCCGCAATCGCCTCGGCCTGCGCCAGATCGATCTTGTTGTTGAAGAACGCGCGCTGGGTGAACTCGCCCGGTTCGGCCAGGCGCAGTTGCGGCAGCGCCGTTTTCGCCAATTCCATGCAGCGTGCCACCAGCAGTTGCAGAACCACCGGCCCGCCGTGCGCTTGCAGCTCCAGCACGTCTTCACCCGTGTAGCTGTGCGGTCCCGGGAAGAACAGCGCCAGCCCGCGATCGATGGCCTGGCCCGCAGCATCGGGAAATGGCAGGTAGTGCGCCTCGCGCGGGTTCAGCTTGCGCCCGAACAGCTGCTCGACAAACCCGCCAATCCCCCTGCCCGACACCCGCACGATCCCCACGGCTCCGCGTCCGGGAGCGGTGGCAATGGCAACGATGGGGTCGGCGTGGCGAGGAAGCATGGCGGGCGTGTGACGATGAATGGCGCAAATGAGGGCTGTGATCATAGCCAGCCCATGAAAAAGCCCGCTTGCGCGGGCTTTGCAAGGATAGCCGAAGGGCGGCTCCTATGCTTATTTCAGCGTCGTCCAGTTCAGCATTGGGCGGTCGTCCGCGCGGTGTTGCGTGGTCACGCCCTTGCGCATGGACCAAGGGCGAATCTGGTGGTGAACGGGGATGTAGTAGTACTCGTCCTTGACCAGCTTGAGCGCATCGTTGATCAGCGCGTCGCGCTTGCCCGTGTCCATCTCGACCTTGATCTGGTTGATCATGCCGTCGAGCTTCGCATCGCTGAAACGGCCCGCGTTGTACGTGCCCACACCCTTGCCATCCTTCGTGGACATGAGGGCGTCGAGCGAGTACAGCGAATCGAAGGTGGCAACGCCCCAGCCGAACAGGTAGGCGCTGACCTCGGCGTTCATCACGCGCGTGACGTACTGCGCCATCGGCGCGGTCTTGAGGTTGGTCTTCACGCCGATGCGGGTCCACATCGCG
Source organism: Diaphorobacter sp. HDW4B (assembly GCF_011305535.1). Taxonomy (GTDB): domain Bacteria; phylum Pseudomonadota; class Gammaproteobacteria; order Burkholderiales; family Burkholderiaceae_C; genus Diaphorobacter_A. The sequence goes on along the minus strand of NZ_CP049905.1, from coordinate 2,633,359 downwards.
GTCACGGCCTGACAGATGGCTTCGTCGTTGACGTAGCGGTCGTTCGGGCATTCGAGATTCAGCGAGAAGCCGTTTGGATAGCCCGCGTCGGCCAGCAGCTTCTTGGCGCCTTCGACGTCGTACTTGGAAGCACGCGCGTCGAGTTCCTTGCTCCAGCCATGCACCATGGGCGCGACCATGGTGCCTGCGGTGACCGACAGGCCGCGCATGGTCCGGTCGTGGATGCCGGCGGTGTCGATGGCCTGATACAGCGCCTGACGCACGCGCTTGTCCTTGAGCGGGTTCTTGCCGGGCGTGCCTGCGCCGGGGAGCTCGTCGCGGAACTGATCGAGCCCCAGATAGATGGTGCGGTTTTCCGCGCCTTCGACAATCTTGATGTCGGGGCTGGCCTTCATGCGGGCCAGATCTTGCGGCGGCGGATCGACCACGAAATCGACCTGTCCGGAGATCAGCGCGGCCGAGCGGGTGGCGGCGGATTTGATCGGAGTGAACACCACCTCATCAAGGTTGCCCTTCGGGGTATCCCACCAGTTCGGGTTCTTCTTCAAGACCAGCTTCACATCCGGCTGCCAGCTCACGAGCTGGAAGGGGCCGGTGCCGTTGGCATTGCGCGAGGCGAAATTTTCTTCCTTGGCCGCGTAGTCCTGCGACTTGAGGGAGTTGTTCTTCTCGGCCCAAGCCTTGTTCATGATGCGCGCTTCGGTCAGGTCGCGCAGCAGCGTGGGGTTGGGGCCCTTCAAGATCAGATCGATGGTGAAATCATCGACCTTCTTGACTTCCTGAATGCTCGCCACCGAGGCGATCATGTTCGATGGCTTGGTGCCCGCACGGGTCAGCGAGAACACCACGTCGTCGGCGGTGAACGGTGCACCATCATGGAATTTCACGCCCTTGCGCAGCTCGAAGCGCACCTGTGTGGGGGATGTCTGCGTCCATTTGGTGGCCAGCGCCGGAACGGTCTGGTACTTGTCGTCGTAGCGCACCAGACTTTCGTAGACCTGCTGCATGTAGGCATGCGTGGTCTGGTGGTTCTGCGACATCGGGTCGGTGGTGAGAATGTCATTGGCACCGGCCGTTCGCAGCGTGACAGCACTGGCCGAGCTGCCGATGGCTGCCAGCAGCGCTGCCGCAAGAATTCCCCGCTTGAAACTCGCTCCTCGATTCATATCCCTGACTCCTAGGTGTTGAGGTCATGCCTGTGAATTGGCAGTCGTCTTCGCTTGCAAAGCTTGTGCCATCCGCAGACAAAGGAATTTGCATGCTACCGAAAACGACAAAGGCCGCGTAGCGGCCTTTGTTGGTTTTAGCTAGGGATAAACGCTCAAGCGAAAGTGATTTTGAAATCAGAAGGCCGCGGAGCAGGCCATGCGAGCAACCGCCGAGCAAGAGCCGCCTCGCGGCGATGGCGGTGTCCCCCTTCCCGGAGCGCGAAGCGCGCAGAGAGAAGGGGGAAGGCGCAAAGCGCCTCAGGGGGATGTCACTTGAACTTCGGCAAGTTGAACTGCGGCGGAACACCCATTCGCGTGTTGATGATCCACTGCTGAGCGATGGACAGAATGTTGTTCGTCAGCCAGTACAGCACGAGGCCGGCCGGGAAGAAGAAGAACATCACCGAGAACATCAGCGGCATGATCCACATGAGCTTGGCCTGCATTGGATCTGGCGGTGCGGGGTTCAGCGCAGTCTGCAGCAGCGAAGACAGGGTCATCAAGAGCGGCAGGATGAAGAACGGATCCGGCACCGACAGGTCATGAATCCAGCCGATCCATGGTGCGTTGCGGATTTCCACGCTCGACTGCAACACCCAGTACAGCGCCATGAACACCGGCATCTGAATCAGGATAGGCAGGCAGCCACCCATCGGGTTGACCTTTTCCTCGCGGTAGATGCGCATCATCTCCTGCTGCATCTGCTGCGGCTTGTCCTTCAGGCGCTCACGCATTTCCTGAATCCTGGGGTTGATGGCCTTCATCTTGGCCATCGAACCATAAGCCTTGGCGTTGAACCAGTAGAAAGCGATCTTCAGCAGCAGCACCAGCGCCACGATGGACCAGCCCCAGTTGCCGATGAACTTGTGCAGCTCGGACAGCAGCCAGTACAGCGGCTTGGCCAGAATGGTCAGCCAGCCATAGTCCTTGACCAGTTCCAGACCGGGCGCGAGCTTTTCCAGCATCGGCTCGACCTGCGGACCCGCGAACAGACGTGCGCTGACCGACTTGGTCTGGCCGGGCTCCACGGTGCCCACGGGCGTGATCATGCCGGCAGCGTAGAGCTTGTCGCCCACCTTGTTCACGAAGTTTTCGCGCTGTGTGCCGTCCGCCAGCAGCCAGGCGCTGGCGAAGTAGTGCTGGACCATCGCCACAAAGCCCGCATCCGAGGTCTTCTCGATGCTCACCTTGTTGTTGTCGATGTCCTTGAAGGTGACCTTCTGGTACTTCTTCTCGGTGGTGTACACGGCCGGGCCGGTGAACGTCGAGTAGAACGGAGTCTGGTCGCCGGACTCGGTGTTGTCGCGCACGAGCTGCATGTACAGACGTGGGTTCACGGCAGCGCCGCTGTTGTTCACCACATCGTGCTGAACCGTCACGTCGTAGGCACCGCGCTTGACGGTGTAGGTCTTGATCAGCTTGACGCCGCCGACTTCCGCGGATTCGAAGCGCAGTTGCACGGAATCCTGACCGTCCTTCAGTTCACGCGCGCCGGGTTGCACGGTCATCGCGGTCTTGTGGGTCGGGAAGGTGCCGCCGATCAGGCCGGTCTGGCCGAAATACTTGTGCGTGGCCGAGTCGTCGAACAGCACCACGGGCTGGGGCGGCGTGGACTTGTCGAAATACTGCAGCAGCTCGGCATGCTTGAGCGAGCCGCCTTCGCTGTCGAAGGTCAGGCGCAGCACGTCGCTGGTGATGACCACGTCCTGACGTGGCACGGCAGCGGGAGCCGCAGGTGCAGCAGCGCCGGGCACATCGCTTGCGCCCGTGCCGGCCGCAGCGGATGCGGTAGGCACGCTCGCGTCGGACGAAGCAGCGCTTGCAGGCGACTTGGCGGTCTGCGCTTGCGGAACCGGGAAGAAGGTGGCTTTCTGGCCGTTATGTACTTGCCACTTGTCCCACAGGAGAACCAGCGAGAAGGCAAATATCACCCACAGTATGGTGCGGCGAATATCGTTCATGAAGTCTTCGTAGAAGAGGAAGCGGATGAAGAGGAGGAAGGCGGCGGCACATGTCGCGAGAACAACCGCAATGCACGCGGCAGCTCCTGCGGCACGGGATCGTGCCCTCCGTCACACCAGGGATGACAGCGCGCAAGCCGGGCCACCGTGAGATAGCTGCCGCCTGCTGCACCATGTTTTTCCAAAGCCCCGAGAGCATAAACCGAACAGGTCGGCTCGAAACGGCAAGCCGAGCCAAGCCAAGGGCTAAGCAGCAGCCGATAGCCGCGCACCAGTCCCATGAGCGCGTTGCGCACGATCATGGGTTCTCCCCGGGGGGCTTGGGTGCCTTGGGCGCTTTGGATGTTTTCTGAGGCCGCACCGCATACGAAAAAAGCTGCTTGAGCTCTTCGCGCACGGCGGCTTTCAGCGCATCCGAAGTGGCGCTGGGAAACTGCTTGCGGTCGAAGGTGGAGCGCAGTCGCACCACATGCGCCGCCACGGGCAGTTGCGACTCGAAGTCCGCACCTGCCACATAGATCTGGCGCTTGATGGTGTTGCGCGTGACGGCGCGGCGTGCCCAGCGCTTGGGCACCATCGCGCCCAGCCACGGGCCAGCGTTTTCGTGAGCGGGAACGACAAACAGGGCCTGTGCGGCGTGCTGCTCTTGCGGCACGCTGCCAGACCCGTCTGTGGATGTGCTCGTTTCGGCTTGTGCCTTGGGGGTTTCACCGTCCGGCGGCACCAGACCCAGTCGATGCAGGGCAAAGTGCGGTGTGCGGGAAACAGTTCCACCCGCCATGGCAGCCTGAAACTGTGGGCGGGTTTTCAATCGGTGCATAAGCGCCAAAGCAACGCCCTGCGCGGATTGGAAGGGCTTGCAACCGGGGTCTGGCATCACATGCGGAAGCCAAACCCAGCAGTCGGCAAGACCTTAGACAGCCAGACGCTTGCGGCCCTTGGCGCGGCGAGCGTTGATGACGGCGCGGCCACCGCGGGTCTTCATGCGAACCAGGAAGCCGTGGGTACGTGCGCGGCGGGTCTTGGATGGCTGGTATGTGCGTTTCATGATCAAAAATTCCTTGATAGTTCAGTTACAGGCCCGGCTTCGATCGGCCGAAAGCCCGCCAGACATTCCCGGATTTATCGTGTTATCTCTCTTGAGACCAAGAAAGATAACGATGACCCGGGCTGGATCACCCTGAACGGGTTCAGGGAAACCGGCGATTATTGCAGGCTTGGAAGATTCTTGCAATCCCCGGGAATTGTCGTTTTTTTACGCAGCCGCGCACGACTTTGCCAAGGAGAGTGCACCAAAACCGTGAATAAATGTGTGGGCGAGTTGTGGGAGTTATGCGGAGAAATTGTGGATAACTCCGCGCGGAAGGTACAATGGGGGTCCTTCAATGTTCCTCCTATCCACAACTAGAATTCCCCTGAAATGATCGAGGAACCCTCCAACACCGCCCACGACGAGTCCGGCTCGGACGCTGGGCAAGGACTGTGGCAAGCCTGTGTCGAGCAGCTTGCGCAGGAGCTGCCCGAGCTGCAGTTCAACACCTGGATCAAGCCTCTGGCCGCCCAGGTGGAGCCTGACCTCTCCAAGGTCACATTGCTGGTTGCCAACCGCTTCAAACTCGACTGGATCCGTGCGCAATACGCGGGCCGCATCTCCGCCATTCTGGAAGGTCTGTATGGTCAGCCCATCCCCCTGGAGTTAGCACTCGCTCAGCGTGAAAGCGTTGTCCGCAAATACATTCCTCCGCAACCCGCTGCCCAGCCAGAGCCCGTTGCCGCACCAGAACCCAGCTCCCCCACGGGTGAAGATGGTGGTGCCACGCCGTTCCGCTCGCGCCTGAATCCGGCCCTCACGTTCGACTCGCTGGTCGAAGGTACGGCCAACCGCATGGCCCGCTCCGCCGCCATGCACGTGGCCGCGTCGCCCGGACATCTGTACAACCCGCTGTTCATCTACGGCGGGGTCGGCCTCGGCAAGACCCACTTGGTGCACGCCGTGGGCAACAAGCTGCTGGCCGACAAGCCGGATGCCAAAGTTCTCTACATTCACGCCGAGCAGTTCGTCTCGGATGTGGTTAAGGCATACCAGCGCCGCACCTTCGACGACTTCAAGGCTCGCTATCACTCACTCGATCTGTTGTTGATCGACGACGTGCAGTTCTTTGCCAACAAGGACCGCACGCAGGAAGAATTCTTCAATGCCTTCGAAGCACTGCTCGCCAAGAAGAGCCACATCGTGATGACGTCGGACACCTATCCCAAGGGTCTGGCCAACATCCACGAGCGTCTGGTCTCGCGTTTCGACTCCGGCCTCACCGTCGCCATCGAGCCGCCCGAGCTGGAAATGCGCGTGGCGATCCTGATCAACAAGGCCCGCGCCGAAAACGCCGACATGCCCGAGGAAGTGGCCTTCTTCGTGGCCAAGAACGTGCGCTCCAACGTGCGTGAGCTCGAAGGCGCGCTGCGCAAGATCCTCGCCTATTCGCGCTTCAACCAGAAAGAAGTGTCGATCCAGCTGGCGCGCGAGGCGCTGCGCGATCTGCTGTCGATCCAGAATCGCCAGATCTCGGTGGAAAACATCCAGAAGACGGTGGCCGACTATTACAAGATCAAGGTCGCCGACATGTACAGCAAGAAGCGTCCGGCGAGCATCGCCCGCCCGCGCCAGATTGCCATGTACCTGGCCAAGGAGCTGACCCAGAAGAGCCTGCCCGAGATCGGGGAATTGTTCGGTGGCCGCGACCACACGACAGTGCTGCACGCGGTTCGCAAGATCGCCGCAGAGCGTCAGCAGCTCACCGAACTCAACCAGCAACTGCACGTGCTGGAACAAACGCTCAAGGGGTAATTTGTTCCGTGATGATTTGCCATGAAATTTGTTTCAGATCACAGGCAAAATGCCAGTTTGGGCGAACGGGCCCGGCTCTTGAGAGGGAGCAGCAAGCCCGCAGTCGCAAGAATCGCCCGCAAACCGTTTTCGCATCCCTTTTTGCATTCCAAAACCAACCAAGGTTGAAGACATGATTGTCCTGAAGGCAACACAAGACAAGGTCCTCGCAGTACTGCAATCGGTGTCCGGCATCGTCGAACGCCGCCACACCCTGCCCATCCTCGCAAATGTGCTGATCCGCAAGACAGGAAACGCCTTGCAGCTCACCACCAGCGACCTGGAAATCCAGATCCGCACGACCGCCGAGCTCGGCGGCGACACGGGCGAGTTCACCACCACGGTGGGCGTGCGAAAAGTCATCGACATCCTGAAGACCATGCCTTCGGACCAGACCGTGAGCCTGGAGACCAGCCAGAACAAGCTGATCCTCAAGGGTGGCAAGAGCCGCTTCACGCTGCAGTCCCTGCCCGCCGAAGACTTCCCGCTGGTGCAGGAAGCCGCCGGTTTCGGCCCCGCATTCAGCGTGCCGCAGAAGGTGCTCAAGAACCTGATGAGCCAGGTCTCGTTCGCGATGGCCGTACAGGACATCCGCTACTACCTGAACGGCATCCTGTTCGTCGCCGAAGGCAACAAGCTGAGCCTGGTCGCCACCGACGGTCACCGCCTCGCGTTCTCCAGCGCCACGCTCGACGTCGAAGTGCCCAAGCAGGAAGTGATTCTGCCGCGCAAGACCGTGCTGGAACTGCAGCGCCTGCTGTCCGACGCCGATGGCGCCATCGAAATGCAGTTCGCCAACAACCAGGCGAAGTTCTCGTTCGGCGGCATGGAATTCGTCACCAAGCTGGTCGAGGGCAAGTTCCCCGACTACAACCGTGTGATTCCGAAGAACCACAAGAACAGCATCACGCTGGGTCGCGCGCCGCTGCTGGCCAGCCTGCAACGTACGGCCATCATGACCAGCGACAAGTTCAAGGGCGTGCGCCTGAACCTCGAACCCGGTCTGCTGCGCGTGGCGTCCAACAACGCCGAACAGGAAGAAGCCGTGGACGAGCTCGACATCGACTACGGTGGTGACAACATCGAGATCGGCTTCAACGTGAGCTACCTGATCGACGCGCTCACCAACATGAGCCAGGACATGGTGAAGGTGGACCTGTCGGACAACAACAGCTCCGCGCTGCTGACCATTCCCGACAACGAGCATTTCAAGTACGTGGTGATGCCAATGCGCATCTAAGGTTCAGGAACGCACACCGACGCACTGATCACACATCATTTCATCAGGGCTGCCATGGCTTGTAATCCGAGCGATGGCAGCCATTTGATCATTTGATGGACTGAAATTTTGAACGATTTTTTACATTGACCGCCCCCTCGGGACGGTCAGGTGAACGAGAGAAAGCATTCCTCCATGACCGCAGAGAACACGCAGCCAACCCCTGAAGAGCCCACCGCGAACAACGGCGCGACATCGCCCACGTCAGCGGCGTCCGGCAGTGACGGCTACGGCGAAGGCGCGATCCAGATCCTCGAAGGCCTGGAGGCCGTGCGCAAGCGTCCCGGCATGTACATCGGCGACACGTCCGACGGCACCGGCCTGCACCACCTCGTCTTCGAAGTGGTGGACAACTCCATCGACGAAGCGCTCGCCGGCTTCTGCGACGACATCGTCGTCACCATCCACACCGACAACTCCATCAGCGTCATCGACAACGGCCGCGGCATCCCCACGGGCGTGAAGATGGACGACAAGCACGAGCCCAAGCGCTCGGCCGCCGAAATCGCGCTGACCGAACTGCACGCGGGCGGCAAGTTCAACCAGAACAGCTACAAGGTCTCGGGCGGTCTGCACGGCGTGGGCGTGTCCTGCGTGAACGCGCTGTCGATCAAGCTCAAACTCGTGGTGCGCCGCGACGGCCAGATCCACCAGATCGACTTCTCGCGCGGCCACGTGCAGAACCGCATCATCGAAGTCGTCGATGGCTTTGAAATCTCCCCCATGAAGATCGTCGGCCCGACCGACAAGCGCGGCACCGAAGTGCGCTTCCTGCCCGACACCGAAATCTTCAAGGAAAACTTCGATTTCCATTACGAAATCCTCGCCAAGCGCCTGCGCGAACTCTCGTTCCTGAACAACGGCGTGCGCATTCGCCTGGTCGACGAGCGCTCCGGCAAGGAAGACGACTTCTCCGGTGCCGGCGGCGTCAAGGGCTTCGTCGAATTCATCAACGGCACGAAGAAAGTGCTGCACCCCAACGCTTTCCACGCCATCGGCACGCGCCCCGCTGAAACCTACGGCGGCATTCCCGGCACCGAAATCGGTGTGGAAGTGGCGATGCAATGGAACGAAAGCTACGGCGAACAAGTCCTGTGCTTCACCAACAACATCCCGCAGCGTGACGGCGGCACCCACCTGACCGGCCTGCGCGCCGCGATGACCCGCGTGATGGGCAAGTACATCGAACAGAACGATTTCGCCAAGAAAGCCAAGGTCGAAGTCACCGGCGACGACATGCGCGAAGGCCTGTGCTGCGTGCTGTCCGTGAAAGTGCCCGAGCCCAAGTTCTCCAGCCAGACCAAGGACAAGCTGGTCAGCTCCGAAGTGCGTGCGCCCGTGGAAGACATCGTCGCCAAGGCCCTCACCGACTATCTGGAAGAGCGCCCGAACGACGCCAAGATGCTCTGCGGCAAGATCGTCGAAGCCGCCCGCGCCCGCGAAGCTGCCCGCAAAGCCCGCGAAATGACGCGCCGCAAGGGCGTGCTCGACGGCATGGGTCTGCCAGGCAAGCTCGCCGACTGCCAGGAAAAAGACCCGGCCCTGTGCGAAATCTACATCGTCGAGGGTGACTCCGCCGGCGGCTCCGCCAAGCAAGGCCGCGACCGCAAGTTCCAGGCCATCCTGCCCCTGCGCGGCAAGATCCTGAACGTGGAAAAAGCCCGCTACGAAAAGCTGCTCTCCAGCCAGGAAATCATCACGCTGATCACAGCCCTCGGTACCGGCATCGGCAAGGCCAGCGTGGAAAGCGGCAAGAGCGCATCGGACGACTTCGATCCGAACAAGCTGCGCTACCACCGCATCATCATCATGACCGACGCCGACGTTGACGGCGCCCACATCCGCACGCTGCTGCTGACCTTCTTCTACCGCCAGATGCCTGAACTGTGCGAACGCGGTCACATCTACATCGCCCAGCCGCCACTCTACAAGGTGAAGAACGGCAAGGAAGAACTGTATTTGAAGGACGCCACCGCGCTCGACAACTACCTGCTGCGCATCGCCTTGAACCACGCCAGCATCAGCACCGGCGGCACCAACCCACGCGTGCTGCAAGGCGAAGAACTGGCCGATCTGGCCCGCAAGCACCAGCACGCCGAACACGTCATCGAGCGCCTATCCAACTTCATGGACGCGGAAGCCCTGCGCGCGATTGCCGATGGCGTCGAAATCAAGCTCGACACCGTGCAGGAAGCCGAAGCCAGCGCCATTCAACTGCAAGCCAAGCTGCGCGAACTCAACACCAACGGCGTGCCCGCCGACGTGGCCGGCGAGTTCGACGCACGCACCGACAAGCCGATCCTGCGCATCAGCCGCCACCACCACGGCAACATCAAGAGCAGCATCATCACGCAGGACTTCGTGCACGGCGCCGACTACGCAGCCCTGAACGAAGAAGCCCACCTCTTCCGCGACCTCATCGCCGAAGGTGCCAAGGCCCAACGCGGCGAAGGCGAAAAAGCCAAGGAAGAAAAAGTCACCGACTTCCGCGGCGCGATGCAATGGCTCATCTCCGAAGCCGAACGCACGACAGCCCGCCAGCGCTACAAGGGCCTGGGCGAAATGAACCCGGAACAGCTCTGGGAAACCACCATGGACCCAGCAGTGCGCCGCCTCCTGCGCGTGCAGATCGACGACGCCATCGAAGCCGATCGCGTGTTCACCATGCTGATGGGCGACGAAGTCGAGCCACGCCGCGACTTCATCGAAACCAATGCGCTGCGTGCGGGGAACATTGACGTTTGATGCTGTGTGTAGGCGTAGGGCGCCTTATTAATTGCGAATCGCGACACAAAACTGCGAATGGGTGACGCAGTTGTCGCGAGTGCCCTACTTGCTCTATTCAAACCGTTTGAGTAGGCCCCATCGAGGTTTTTTCTAGGCATGTTATGAAACTCCGAGCCACGGCAGAGCATTGGGCAACATGGGCAGAACCCAAACCAGAAAGCTTAATTCGGCCAATACTTGGGGCTACTGCTCGTGATCTCAGCTTGAGCAGCAAAAGTAGCCAAGCAATCCAAGGCCGCGCTCCACCACCTAGCGCCAACGCGATAAGACCAAGCCCTTCATTGATTGCTAAAGCTTGACGATCTGAAGCGTCATCCCATGCTCTGCGATCTGATCACCCGTATAGCCTCACTCAACCCATGCCACTGCGACGCTTTGACTTGCAGACTCCCGAACCGCTGCGAATAGTTACTGCACTTGCCTACGCTCTTGCTCACTGGCGGTTGTGACATGCATGGCTAACATGCGTCCCACACGTATCGACGCCCCTGAGCACTTTGGAGTCATTGCTGCGCTTGTGGCCGTGATACTTTGCACGTGGACGCACGCTCGCAACTCGATAGAAACGTACGCCCGTCAATGAACATGACGCTGCGTTGCCCATTTCAGCCTTGAGCCTCGCGAATGGCGAAACGAAGATCATTGACCATCGCGTTGGAAACTTCGCGCACCTTATGTTGAAGCAGGGGACACCCTCTGGAATCGATGCAAGGAACGGAGCTGTAAAGCTCCATTTTTCCATCGCCTCCGCGAGGTATGCCTCACTTCTTGCCATCGACCGAAATTCCCTCAGGCCTTGCCGAGTGTTCACGGACTGGGTGATGCGATCAAAAATGAATAATACTCATGCACCCAATAACTTGCACGAATGCTGGTAAATCAAAGTGCCATTTTGCAGACCATGCGTGCAGACAAAACAGAGTTGGTGTCAACAGATCCGCACTACCTCCGTTAGTCATCAAATGAGAAACTAGTTCACTTAGGTTCCATGCACAGAATCATCTCATCTGCACTCATTCGTGCGAGCCTTGGCCCTCTCGTTTTCGACGCTGGGCCACCTAAAGTGCTGAACACGCTGGACACTCTATGTGTCTTGACCTTAAAGATTTTGGATGCAGCGCTCTTAATCAAATTGGCATCAATACCGTTTGAGCATTCGTGGTCCGGAAAGGTAACGATCGCAGAAACATCACGCTCTGCCAACGTTGATAGAAGCTCCTGGATTGCGGATAGAGATGTCGTCTTCTGACTGTATTGCGAACTAGGTCGTTCGTTGAGCGGAGGGTAACGACCAACGCCGAACACGGGACTGGTAATTCCCACAGCAATGGCTTCAAGCACATGATAAAAACGGCTATATTGGACCGCAGAGTAGGGTGGATCGATAAAAACGAGATCCCCCTGACTTAGTTGCGATGCTGCTTTGTTAGCATCCTCGACGTGGGCCTCTCCGACCACCTGAGCATGAAGTGGAGCGACTTGATTAAGTGCGACCTGTACATCAACACAAAAATCTCGTTGCCAACTTATCTGCAGATACTTCAAAGCCGTGTCAGTTGGCTGAAATGGTTGGGCGGTATGACCAGGTGATGCGGCGCATTTGCTTGCGGCCATCACAAGCGCAGCGAGGCAGATTTCCTTATCCGGAGACTTTGAGGGGATCGAGTCTCTCAACGCTTGAATCCAAGTCGCTTGAACTGGACTGTAGTAATGCCCTGCATAGGCGTTAACTAAGCTGGTTTTGTCAAATTTGCTTGCCCAGTGACGCGCTTTCAAAACGAAAGCTTCATTGATGTTTTTGGACATGGGGACATCAACCGCCTGGAAACGCAGGGCGGCACGACGCAACCACTCAGTCCAAAGTTTGACTGGATCAGCCGGCTTGTTCCGTTGAACCACGGCAGCAGCCAGCACTGCGCTGTAACGCTGGAGATCAAACGCCCAAGTTTCGATCGGATAACGACTCGCTACGTGCCAAGCAACTGAGGCGGAACCAGCGAAGAGATCAACAAATCGCTCGTGTCTTCCTACCATCCGTTCTAAAATTTCGCCCAACCCATTGCCAAGCATCGCACGCTTGGAACCCATGTATTTCAAAGACTAGTACTCCAAGCAAGTAATGCGTCCGCTCTCGATAGCATGTGGGTATCCATACTACGAGACGACGTTGAGTGCAATTCCGCAGGCAATGGCAATTGCGGCAAATCGAGTCGACTCAGATACTCAAAGTCCATCCATTTCTCATCAGGTGGTGAACCAGCTGAGGGATCGAAAATTCCTGCGTGCTCCAACCAGTCCTTGAGCCAATCCTTAGCAGGTGTTGCTGGGTAGCTAGCCAATGCGCTGTTCGGCATCAGGGTTGCCAGACGAAGCAAGAAAAAGGCACGAGCAATCATGTTCGTTGGCTTCACATCACTATCGAAAGCCTTCTGGAAAATCGGTGACGGAGGTACGCTATTGTCGAAGAAGGCTTCAAGTGTCGCACGGGGCGTACCAGTACTTCGCTCTAAATCGGCGACGAGGCGTTGTCGCCACGCGTTTCGCGCGGTCTCGTTCATTGCGCTGGTGTCGTCATTCAGCTCTTCGTTCACAAGATATCTGACCAACTCCTGCTCAAATCTCAGCCCAAAACCGGTGGGCTCTGCCAGCGTCCATAAATCGCGCACAAACTCGAAGTCCGAGACCTGCATTTTCTGCAGCGGAACCCTAGCCATCGGTGTTTCGTAACTTGCTTGGTTTCTCGCGGTGTGTTCGTTCCCCATAGCAAGATCGAGCGCCCAGCGAGTCAAAGTGGGGTTCACCGCGACACGACCGACGGAAGCCTTTAAAGCGCCGATCGTGACTGATGGGAGAATTCTCAGTTGATCAAGCAAAAGCGCTTCGGCCGCCGGGGTAGTCGCCCATGCCTTCCAAAGCTCCCAGACAACCGTGTGCGTAGCCGTCTTTTGCCAAGTAGGCACTCTGGATGCACCGTTACGCTCCACATAGCTGTTATCTCGGTTGCTGACTCGCATGCCATGGGATGATAGGAGCGAAATAGCTGCCCTCAATTCAGCGTAGTATGCAAAGTGGACTGCTTGTGCCGGCGCATTTCCGAGCGTCGACGATAACGCAGCGGACAAGAATCGCCAGCCCTCGGTCAAGTGCAAAAGAGCATCAACCGCTAGAGCAGCTGGAGTTGTCTTCGGTTCTGTTGCGGGTAGCAAAGGAGCCCCGAATGGCTGCGGCGCTCTGACAAAACTGGCATAACTATTCTGTATCAAGCTCGGAGTACACAGATCGGTAGGTATTGGACCCGTTTGAGGAAGCACATTACTAAGCGGGCGACTCTGAGGTTGATTGCGAGGAGCTTGACGGCGACGATGACGGCTATTCATTGCCCCAGCCCAAGATAGCAAGAGCGCGCGTAGCGGCATCACTCACAGTGCGATTTACAGACTTTGAGGCGGCTGTTAAAGCCGCTTTGTTAAGCGCTTTATAACCACTACTGCCGCGATATTGACCCTGCACGACCTTATCGTGATCCGTAATACCAGGGGCAGCGCTTGTTCTCCAATCGACCTCATCAACAAGTGCCACCGCAACGGCCTGAACAAAAGCTACCAGGTCCCGATTTGATCTCAACTGTTCTAGAGCTTTTGCCACAAGTTCATCATTGGGCTCGGACTGATCTTCAGACCCTTCAATCGCGAGTAGTCCAATCTTGTCGTAGGCCAGTTGCGCTAGTGTGTTGTACGCGAAACTAATTGCGCGAAACCCTTGGTCGGTAGCCAGCAAAGTGTAGGAACCCGCAAACGGATCAGCTACAGCACCATCTCCAGACTTTCTAGAGTTCTCTCCCAATGCACGCTTCCACGTAGCCCTGGATTCAATCGTGGCTGATCGAATCGCGCTCCAGCAAAGAATCAAAAAAGCCGCTTGCTCGGGCCTCCGCCAACGGATGATGTAGCGTGTACCGTTCTTGTCGATCGAACCAAACAGACCGCCCAATTTTGTGATGTCATCTGGATCGGCCCCAGCCTCATTGCCCTTAGCCCACGTCCGCACGAATGTTGCCATCAAGGATCGGATCGCGGCAGCATTCGAAACATGTCCATCAACGCGCTTGCCAAACAACTCAATGCGATCCTTCCAGGGACTGTGCGGATTTCGCCAGAGGACTTCGACAAGTTCTTGAGATCGATGCTCTTGGTAAATCTTGATTGACTCGCCACGATTGAGCCATTCTTGATCACGCAACTCTGGATACAAATCGAATGCCAAGCTGGTGTTGATGCGTTTCGGCTCAACGTTAATGACCCAGAAAAGATATGCCTGCCAGGTCAGAGGCAAGTTATCAAACAGGACGACAGGGACTTCGTAGTCGTCTGGTAAATTGATCAAGTCTGTTGCCAGCAATCGATGTTGCCCATCCACAATTTCTAGTGGCGGCAATGCTTGCGCAGGATCGATATTAGAGGCCGGAAAGTTCAACTGATAAAACTGGCCATTGGAGGAGATGGTAACGAGGTCAGCCAATTCGACGGTTCTATCGTTTCCTTTTCGTGTCCGTGTTTCATTGGTGCCGAGTACATTAACCAGAATGCTTGTTGGCAGCCAGCCAGGGTTGACCAGCTCTGTATGAGCTTTCGGATCCAAACCGACCTCTGTCGACAAGGGGAAGCCGTACTCAAGGTAACGGCCAATCTTTGAGAGCCTGTCTTCATCATGCATGCGCTGATAGCCAGCGGTATTGCTGGCTCGGCGGTCTTCAAGAGTTCTGGGCTGAACTCCGCTCAGGGCTCGTAGTGTTTTGAGCGAGAGTGAGCCAACGTAAAAATGCGTCGGCGGCTTAGGACGATTGCCGCCCCAGTTCGCAACATTCCAAGTCTCAAGCCACTGGTTCACTCGAAGCAATGGCTTACTGTCTCTAGTCATCGGCACTCCCAAGCTATTTTTTGCTCCAAACTCACTTTCGAAGGTCATCCGGAGTAGAGCCGCTAGTGTATCTGGTACATCCCGATGCCAAGGTCTTCTAGAGTGCCTACCGCAGCAATTTTCCCTGCGCGTTGCCCCTAGATGTCAGGTCCCGGATGATTGGATCGTAAAAACCAAGCGTCCGCTACTGTTCAGCCGAGAGGTACTCAAAGCGGTTGTGGCAACATGGCGCATCGAGACAGGAGAGACGCCATGCTGATCTCATTGCACAAGAACGC
Source organism: Diaphorobacter sp. HDW4B (assembly GCF_011305535.1). Taxonomy (GTDB): domain Bacteria; phylum Pseudomonadota; class Gammaproteobacteria; order Burkholderiales; family Burkholderiaceae_C; genus Diaphorobacter_A. The sequence goes on along the minus strand of NZ_CP049905.1, from coordinate 2,618,045 downwards.
AACCACCACGCCAGCGATTCGCCTGGCGCTGCAGCAATCGAGTGCGTCCGACCACGAGCTTGCGCAGCAATATGGCATTGGACTTGGTACGGTGCGCAAGTGGCGCCATCGCACAAGCGTGCAGGATGAAAGCCATACCGCTCATCACCTGCAGACAACGCTCAACGCAGCGCAGGAAGAGCTGGTGATCTATCTGCGATCTCAACTGCTGCTGCCTCTGGATGATTTGCTGGCAGTCGTTCACGAATTCATTGAACCTGCGATGAGCCGCTCGGCGCTGGATCGATTGCTGCGTCGCCGAGGACATTCGCGCTTACCCACGGCCGTTCGAGCCGAGCACGAAAGCAAACCGTTCAAAGCCTATGAGCCGGGCTATGTGCACATTGATGTGAAGTACCTGCCCCAGATGCAGGATGAGAACAAGCGCCGATATGTCTTTGTTGCCATTGACCGAGCTACGCGTTGGGTGTTCATCCAGATCAAGCAATACAAGACGGCAGCGGCTGCGCACGCGTTTTTGGCGACCCTGAAGAAAGCTGCTTGCTTCAAGATTCGCACGATCCTCACAGATAACGGCAAAGAGTTCTCGGATCGTCTGTTTGGCAAGCACGAGAAGCAACCAAGCGGTGATCACGAGTTTGATTTACTGTGCAAGGAACTCGGTATAGAGCACCGACTCACACGGCCCAGAACGCCACGTACCAACGGAATGGTGGAGCGCTTCAACGGAAGGCTCAGCCAAGTGCTGCGCACGCATCACTTCAACAGTGCAGAGGATCTAGAGAAGACGCTTCATCGCTTTGTGTGGCTGTACAACCAGCAGATTCCACAGAAAGCTCTGCGGCATGAAACGCCCGTTCAGGCCCTCAAGCGATGGCAGGCGTCACATCCAAAATTGTTTGAAAAGAACGTGCGCAATCATCCGGGACCTGACACCTAGAGACATCACGAACGTGCACCATGACCCAAGTTATACGCGTTCCACGGGTTGGTCGGGGCGAACAGTCAAGGAATAGCGGCTCATCAATTTAAACGTCATGACGTCCGCAGTGAAAATTGTTGTTTCATTTCAACTCTCAAAAAAATTGAAATTTTCCTGAATCCTCTGCCAGCAAATTTATGTGCCGTTGCGTGGACACACATTTTCCATAGAGCTCATCCTTTCTCTTCAACAGCTTATAGACTGACCCAAGATCCAATCGAACTCAAACCCCTTGGAAAAATCCGTACTCCATCAAAAAATGAGTTGCTATAGATTCACGCAACAGCTCTTTCTTCAGCGAAATTCAATTGAGTCTGGCGCATTTATTAGATATTCTTGGCTCCCATGCCACCTAGCACCGAGTTGCAACTTCCACACACTTTGACCACCGCAAGAACTAAGCGCGGTCTAAGTCAACAGCAATGCGCTGAACGCATCGGTATGGATGCTTCGCGTCTGTGTGCACTTGAAAAAGGGCGACAGAAGTCGCCCAATCAAGCTGTCATTGATCGAATAGCTTCGGGGTTGGAGTTGAGTGAGAGGGAGAAGATCGCATTGCGAAATGCTGCCTCTCATGATCGGCTGATCCACCATGCGCAGGACGAATTCAATCCTGCAACTGTCAAGCTACTTGCAAACGCATTGACGGCGGCACAAATGCTATCCGAATCAGAACTACTGGATCTGAATGACTACATCTTTGGATTAGTCACTGCAAAGCGTGCGCTTACACACATCAAGGATCGAAATACGACCCCATAAAGACAAACGGCGAGAACCCTTTCGAGTACCCGCCGCTGCCCCGGATTCACTTTTGGAAGCTACCCCGATTCGCATCTGTAGTTTCCAATAGCTGTCCGCCAGCGTCAAGCCCTGCCTTCGCCGCCAGGGCTGCATGTACTCATCCCATTATCTGAATCGCGCCTAGAAGTAGGCGCGCTGGATACCTACATGCCAAAAATTATTCAAAACTGGCCAATCAGCCCTGATCTCATTTCTGAAAATATCCAAAGCCTGAAAACAAACAAGAAAGTCAGGAGAGTTGTCACCCCTTGCGGGAAACGAATTCGAGGTTATTTTCCCTCTTTAAAATCCCCCAATAGAAAAGCGAGATTCGAATCAGGCCTTGAGCTAAAAGTTTTGGAATTACTCGAATTATCAGGTGATGTTAAAGAAATTAAAACCCACCCCTACGTTTTAAAATTAACCGAAAAGTTAACAGGGCTGTCCATTGATTACACCCCTGATATAGAAATACGCACGCAAGATGGCTTGGCACTTCTTGAAGTGAAAGGAGTTCCCTATCTCCAATCAAAGGCGCAACGCGAACGCCTCACACTCATCAGCAACGCACTTCGCGATGCCAATGTGCCTTTTTTCACCGTGCTTTCAAACGATCTCGATGATTGGAGGCACAAGTCATTGATTTCAGAACTTCTGCGAGAGCGCCCATGGCCCAGATATGGCATTCGTGGCGCAAACAATGCCGTCGGCCAAGACACTATGGACGAGCCAAGCGCAAGCTTTAAAGCGCGTTGGCAATCCCTCAGCACAGCATGCGACGCGCTGCTTGGCGCAGTTTTCTCCCGAACTCTTCAAGAGACGCTGTCGAAGGTGGAGGTCGCATGAACCCCAGCTTCCACCCTGGCAAAACTATCTACCTGAATGACGTCCCGTATCAAGTTCAAGGTCACACCGACGATGCTCAACTGCTAATTCGCAATGTCGAATCAGGCTCTGTCATTGTGAAGTCCACCAACGATGTGCTGTCAATGTACCTCGCGGGCACCCTGAAAATCACCGGGACGCGAGTGACACGATGCGCCCACTCAAGGCGAAGGGCCGACGCCATCAGAGTCGACACAATGTCGAGTTGCGCGCGCCAGCATACGGATCGAAAAATTGCGTACTCGCTTGCCCTCCGTTCGCGACTAGAGGCACGAATTTCCACGACCAAACTTCGCGAAGAAATTGCAAAAATCGCGGCATCGAGAAATGAACCATCCTCTCCACATGTATCAACGATTTACCGTTGGTGGAAAGAGTTTAGGGAAGCAGACACCGCTGGCTTACTAAGCAAAATCGGGATTCGAGGAGGCGCACGGAAAAGTCGCCTCCTTGAAGAGGTCGAAGCAATCATTCAAGACACGGTATCGGATGCCTTGGAACGTGCGCACACGTGGAGCGCCGAGGACATCCTAGACCAGATCCGTCATGAAATCGAGGTACGCAACAAAGCACGAGTACTGAAAGATCGTCTAATACCGCCGTGCTTGCGAACTATTCAGAGACGGCTTGCTGAACTACCTCAGTTTGATGTGGCTGTCGCAAAGTATGGAGTGCGTGAAGCCGAGCGCCGCTACGCAGATCTCGGCGTAGCACGAAAGGTATCGCGCATCCTGCAATTGGTGGAGATCGACCATACGCCGCTGGATATCCTTCTGGTCGATGCTGAGGGTCGAGTCATCGGACGCCCGATACTGACACTTGTCCTTGATCGGTTCTCAAGATGCGTCTTGGGCTTTCACCTCTCGCTTGACGGTCATGGCACGCACAGCGTCTTTGCAGCGTTGCGCCATGCGCTACTTCCGAAGAGCTACCTCAGGGAAGGTCGCTATGCCGAGCTTCAACTCGAGTGGAATTGCGGCGGCTGGTTTGAACGAGTTGTCATGGATAACGGACGCGAGTTCCATGCACAGGCCACGGTCGATGCTCTACTAAATTTAGGCATTGTTGGCGAGTTTGCGGGATCCAAACAACCTAACGACAAACCTCATGTCGAACGCTTGCTCAAAACAATCAACTATTCATTCGTGCACCGCCTCCCAGGAACGACGCTAGCCAAACAGCATCTGCGAATTGGCTTCGAATCCGAAGACGAGGCAGTGCTGACTATTGAAGACATCGATTTGGCTCTGCATGTGTGGATTCTCAAAAAATATCATCGTCGGCCAAACAAAGGACTCAAGGGGAAGGCCCCATATCAAGTCTGGGAAATTTCTGCACAAGCGTTTCCTCCACAGTTGAAATGCAATGTCGTGGACGTTGACATCGAATTCTCACAACGAACCGACAGTGCCCTACAGCATTACGGAATCGACTTGAATGGCTTCCGTTACACGTCCAGTGACCTAATGGCATTGAGGATGCTACTGCCCAGGAACACCCGAGTCGAAGTGAAATGGCCTAGGCGAGACGTCGGAAGAATCTTTGTTTGGGATCCAGTCGAGCAACGATTCATAACCGCCTTCAACACGGATTTGGAGTTCGACAGACTCAGTTTAGAACAGGCGAAATCTGTTCGCAGCAAACGCAACAAAGATCAATATGCAGACCAAGTCATACGTGCACACGCAAGCGCTGAGCTACGCGACATCGTAAGTCAGGCCTCTGAATGCAAGAAGCTCAAAACACGGAGGAAAGGTGCACGCTTGTCGGGAACCAATAGTCATTCCGTGCGCCCGACCAGTGCAACACGCAACACCGGAAATTCTGAGACTGAAATCTTCGAAGTTCCATCATCGAAACGCTATGACGAATTCGACACTTTTGAGATGGAAGTTGAGGGTAGCAAAGCATGACTTCAGATACTGCAGAGCACATTGATTTCCGGGCCATCTCCGTTTCTGTGGCTTCGGCATTCGGTAAATTTCCGCAAGTCTTGGCTCTCCTGGACACCCTGGATGCGCGCTTTCACAATGCATTGGATGACGGGGAACCCGAGCATTTGATGGTTCTTGGAGAGTCGGGAACTGGGAAGACAACTACCCTTCGTCATTTCTGCCAAAAGCACCCCCCAATCGAGCGCCCAGAGGTGACAGAAGTGCCGGTCGTTTACGCGGAAATTCCGTCGAAGACGACCATCAAAGGCCTAGCAGGAACCCTCTTGCAGGCCATGGGCTCGCCTTACTGGAACAAAGGCGATCAGATTCAGCGCACGCATCAGCTTGTGACGCTATTGCGTGCATGCAGAACTCGCGTTGTGATCCTCGACGAAGCCAACCACTTGGTAGATCGTGGCGGCGTGCGAACCCACTACCACATCGGCGATTGGATAAAGCAACTTTCACGGCCCGGAGGCCCTGCGCTCGTTCTGGCCGGAACGCCACGCGCAGAATTACTGCTGGCCACCAACACTCAGCTTCGCGGCCGATTCGGTGAATGTTTCTCGATCAATCCACTATCGGCAAACGGTGAAGATCTCGGTCTGTTTGCAAAAATTCTTCGTTCGTTCGAGGCTCAGTTGAAGCCCATCGAGTGCGTCAAGTTCGGAGATCCGGTGATCGCGCGGCAATTTGCCTTCGCGACGGCAGGAAGGCTACGCGCAATCTGCAAATTGTTGCGAGGTGCGATCGACATCGCTGCCAAACAAAGGCATCCTCGCATCGATATGAAGGTGCTTGAGCAAGCTTTTGAAAAAGTCCTACTGAAATCCGCTCCACCTGAGCGGAATCCATTTAGCGGCAAATTCAACGGCGTTCCTCTAACCAAGGCTGGAGAGCCCTTCGCGCCGGAGTTCTCCCGTGGTTGAGCGCGCCCAATTTGCAAGTGTCACATCCGAGGCGTGCATCGGCCAATTCCTGGTCCGACCGATTCCGATGTCTGATGAATGTCCAGTTGGATTTCGTGCTCGTGCATTGTTACTTAACGGAATGCGTTGGATCCCCAAGGCATCCGATCGATTTGAAACGCTTGATGCAGAAAGATCGTCTGACGATATCCTTCCGGCTTGGTCGATCAACAAGGCGGCGCGCAGCATCTATTCGCCGGTCTGCCCCGCCTGCGTCGCCGAAAACGGGTACTTCAAGCGGAGCTGGCGTCTAGCTCGTGTTGACATCTGCCTTCAGCACAATCGGTCACTTTCCATACTTTCTACTAAAGGAGGAAGAAATCTATCTCACTGGGAAATCTTAAATTCAACGGAGATGCTAGAGAACCTGGCCACTCGCGAACGTTCAAGTAACTACGAGGAATCAACCACTGATCTGCTTAGGCAGTTGTGGAAATGGACGCTAGATCTACAGCCCACGACCAAATCGGAAGACATGGCTCTCAGCATTTTTTCAACCGAACTGCTTCGGCAACTCGTCTTTGCCAGGCGCGGGAGAGACTTTGAGGACAAACTCGCCCCGTTCTGGTCACAGGTAGCGCAATGGCTCTACCGCTACCAAATCAAGTATGTCAACACCTTCGAGGGCGTTATGACCCTACTTGAAACCTTACCCAGTCGACTTCATCAAGTCGCTGCACTGCGCTTCTTGGAACAGATCAACAGCGAAGAATCTCGGCAACCCACGTTGCTGAGTCACCTTCCGATCAAAGGCTGGTTGTTGGCTCTTAAGACGGCAGCAGGCCCGTTGCCCACTCAGGGGCGCGGCGCGCTCGGATGCCTAGTTCTTGAGGAGCCTGCATCCAAGGGCCTGTCTTTCAAGGCTACGCAGGACGAACTCCAGATTACTTCTCAGAAACTTCGGCTCGTTCTGTGCTTTGCGAAGATTGAGCCAGTCAAAACAATTGACTTGAAAAGACAGTACCGGCTGTTTTCGCGGGATGACATCGAGCATCTAAAGTCCATTGCTTCGGACACACTAACCCGCAACGAGGCGATCAACATGCTTCAGCTAGATCACAGACGACCGATCACGCGCCGACTACGAGAATTGGGGAAGTTGCACATTATCCGCACCGGTAAGCATGAGATTTATCGACGCGCCGAGATTTCCGATTTACTTCACTGTCTGTCCAAGAATGCCAAACCATTCAAAGGACACGCCTCCATCGCACTCAATGATCTCGACCTCTATCGCGGTGAGCACGTCAAGGCAATAGGCGACATGCTGGATGCCATTTCCACCGGGGAACTGGACACATGGATCGACACGAATCAGGCAGGACTAGCAAGCATCCGGGTTACAACGGAAGCCACGAACTGGTTGCGAAGACGATCCCGAGTACGTCGCGCCGAAGCGATCAAACGTTCCAAAGCAGGTTGCCAACAATGATGCTGGTACGCCCGACCAGACATGCCGATGAGTCGGTGATTGGCCACATGCTTAGAACTGCTCACGTCAATGGTTTAGCCAACACAAACTGGGTTGCACCCACGTCAGACGGACTTCACAGAAGAGTGCGTGTTTGCCCCGCTTGCCTAGCAGAACCAGACGCACGCTGGAGCAAACATTGGCTGATGGACCCGCCCATCTGCCGAACGCACAATCTGTGGCTTGTGGATAGCTGCCCCTCTTGTTCGAAGTTCTACACAGCACGCAGATGTCAGTTCATGAAATGTGTCTGCGGAGCCCATCTTTCAGACACTCTGCGTCATCCTGTTTCAAAAGAAGCTCACGACACATTGTGCGAAGGTGACGTTGATGTAGCCGTTCTGAAGTGGATCGGCTCTTTGGAGAAGTATGGCTTGCAGGGAAAGCCTGGGAAGAAAGCCGCAATCACGTCACTGGCAGACGTCATAGACGTGCTTGAACGAGGTTCTCGCATCGTCTGCGACTGGCCGAAATCGTTCGAAAGTTTGCTCGATAACCTCCGGTTAGATCAGCAGAACTCAACCGCATCATTGGCCAGCGCCGCACTGCCCTTTCTTTCCAAGCGAGTTCGTTCAATCCGTGATCCCGCTTGGCGCGATCGAATCTCCAACGCCGTGATTGACTATATTCATTCGACCCGTTTCAAGCGAAACGCACTTCTTTCTCGAAACGTACCGAATGATTCAAACCTCAAGTCAGTTGCAAAGAGACTTGGTGCCTCTACTGAACGAGTCTCACGCTTGCTGGAGAGCGCGAAACATCCCGCACTCGTGACTAGGTGTGATCGAAAGAGATATTCGATTCTCCCTAGCACCGAAGATCTGCTGCGCAGCCGCATCGCAGATATCATCTCCATCAAGAGTGCGGCTAGTGCTCTCGGGATGTCACGAGCTCGCACACTGCAGTTGATTGGGCATGGAACACTTCAGGCACTCGACAATGGCGTTAGCCACCAGTCGCTCGATCGCTTCCAAGATTTGCTGCTAAATCTCGCAGCGAACGATCGCAATGCACAACAAGCAGCCAACTTGGTCCCACTACGTCATGCACTACGTGTTGTCGTCCCGCAGAAAATGACGTTGACCTTTTTTGATGCCGTCCGAAGTGGCGAACTGTCACTCTATCTACTCGACAAATCCATACAGCGCACCGGCACTGAACGCCTACATGTATCGCCTTTGGAGCTCGCCACGTGGCTTGCTGCATATCGCGATAGCCAGTCAAGCATGACGGATTTTCTGGATATCACTCGTGCCGCACATGCGCTTGGAATAAAATCAGAGGTGATCTCGCAGTTGATTTCGCGTGGTTTGCTGAGAACGACAAAACCGCGACAGACGTCTCGGTCACCCGTTGAGATTATGAGGAGTGAAATCGAGGGATTTCTTGGTCAATATGTACCCCTCAAGCATCTAGCCACGCAGGCCGGAATCGCGCCCAAGCATGCGCCTGCTTGGGCTCGCACAAAAGGGATCAAGCTCGTCACTGGCCCCTCCATTGATGGCTGTCGGCAATACTTTGCTTTGAGGCCCAAAGAATGCATTCACCCATGAAAGTTGCATATTTCAACCCGTCGCATCTCTACCGGTAGGTTTGACTCCAACTGTCCACTTGAACTGGCGCTCCCGGCCAGTCTGTGAAGGTCGGAGGACGGCCATCACCAGTCATTCGCCCCATCACCACAAAGCTGACATTCGCCCAAAACCAAGGGTAAGCACCAACCCGAGCGTCCCTCAAATTCACCGACTTAGGGGCAGACAAAACTCTCGCAACAAGTTGTAATCGCTGCTGGCGCACATTTCGATGTGAGACCAATGCACAGCAATGCCAATGATTTGAGAACAGAAATTTTAGGCAGCGCGAAGTTGAATTTTTTCCTGTGGTTGAAGACTTGAACACGAGGGACGCATGCTGAGATTTGCCGCACACTGGACAAGCACCGCCGCACGTTGGAGGGATCATTTCGCCGGAGCCATTCTTGGCCTGTGGGTGCTATCCCTGATAACCTGGGGTTCAATGTACCCGTCACATGCGTTCGCGCAGGCAAGCCCACTGTTGGAGTTCACAGAACCGCTGTCGAGTCACGAGCCGGAACTAAAGCGCCCCGCGATTCTGGACAGGTTGAGCAGCAAGTCCGCCTTGGCAGCGTCTCCAGTCATCCGCAAAGCGCTTGGCTCCGCAGGCATGCAGAGCGAGGTGGAACCCAATGGGACTGCGGTCTCGGCTACTCCCATTGTCGGAACCAGCGCACGCATTCGCGGCAATCTCTACCCCAATGGCGACATTGACTATTATTCATTCACCGCGCAAGCAGGGGATCGCGTCTATGCCGCCACGATGACTTCCGGCTCTGCAGGCAGCAGTACCGACAGCCAACTCACCTTACTGGCATCCGACGGTACCACCGTGATCGAGTTTGATGATGACAACGGCACGTTTGCTGCGCTCTCCTCATCCATCGCCGGTGCCACGATCTCCGCTGCAGGAACCTACTTCTTCAAGGTCAACGACTTCACTCCCGGGACTACGTCCATGCGTGGCTATGAACTGTACTTTCGCCTGCAAAGCGGAACACCTGCGCCAGAAAGTGAATCCAACGACACCCCGGGCACTGCAAACGTGTTGCCTGCCAATGGTTGGGTCAGTGGCACAAGGGGAGTGGCCGCTGCGACCGAGCAAGACTGGTTCAGTATGAACCTGAATGCGGGTGACACTGTCTTTCTCTCGCTTGATCTGGATCCCGAGCGCGATGGAGTCACGTGGAATGGCCGTCTGGGATTCGCGCTTTTTGGTGATGCCAGCAATCAGATCCTTGTCGCCGACGATGCGGGCACGGGCGATGTCACGCCCAACCCCAATATTCCCTCCGAAGCCATGTTCATGACGGTCAAGGATGCAGGCACCTACTATGCATTTGTTGATTCCGCGAGCCCTGCAACAGGGGGCTCGACCGCCACTTATCACCTCAGCGTAACGGTGTTCCCTGCCGTTGACGAGGGTGTGAACTGCACCACCTATACCAGCATCGATGTCCCCAAAACCATTGGTCCGGGGACGGGGCTGACCAGCTCGACCATTGTCGTCCCCGGCAATCCACGTGTTGCTGATGTGAATGTGCACGTCCAGCTCAATCACGCACTGATGCAGGACATCGACGCCGTACTGCGTTCGCCCGCAGGTACATCCGTTCAGCTTTTCTCGGACATCGGGGCTGCAGGCACTGGTGGACAAAATCAAATGGACACGGTATTCGACGACGAAGCTGCTGTGCCGCCCACATTCACCGTGCTCAAAGGGCTTCAGCTCAAACCTGAAATCAATTCGTCGGCAGGATCACGCTTATCGTGGTTCGATGGTCAAAATGCTGGGGGCACCTGGACCCTCGACCTTTATGACGACACCGACAATGTCAATAGCGGCACATTGACCGGCTGGAGTGTTCGCATTTGCGAGGCTCCCCCGCCACCCTCCTGCCCAGCGGGACATGTGCCTGTGACTGTATTCAGCACCGACTTTGAGTCTGGCACGAGTGGATTCACGCATTTGGGAATACAAGACGAGTGGGCGCTTGGCCTTCCTGCCTCAGTGGCGACCACAACAGCCAACCCCGTCGCCGCGTTCATGACATGCAACAGTGGTTCCAACTGCTTCAAGACCGATCTGGATAACACCTACGACGCCAACAGCAACCAAGACTTATTTTCCCCGCTTATCGACCTGAGCGGATACGTCGGACCTGTTGTCGTGAATTGGGCACACCAACACCAGGTGGAAACGGCGAATTTCGATCACTACTATGTGGACGCTGAAGATTTGGGTAATTCCTCCAACAATATCCGGCTGTACGAATGGCTTGATCCAACGCCTATCAGCTCATCTGCCGGTACTGGTAACCCTCAAGTCAACATCGGCACCGCCATTGGTTGGGGGGAGCACTCAGCACGCGTGGACAACTTGGCAGGTAAGAACATGCGTCTGCGCTTTCACCTTGATAGCGGCCCAACAATCCAGTTTGGTGGGGTTGCGGTAGATGACATCTCCGTCACCGCTTGTCGACCCAGCCAGTCGGACGTGGCCATCACCAACACCAACGCAACGACCACATCCACACCTGGCGATTCCACAACCTACACCGTCACCGCAAGCAATGCGGGGCCCAGTGACGCCACAGGTGCCACCGTGTCCGACACGTTTCCCCCAGCCTGTACAGGCGTAAGCTGGACGTGTGCAGGCAGTGGCAACGCAACCTGCACGGCCAGCGGAAACGGCAACATCAGTGACGCCGTCTCCCTTCCTGCGGGAGGCTCAGTCACCTACACAGCCCACTGCAGCATTTCGTCTGCCGCAACGGGTTCGCTGGTCAACACGGCCACCATCTCAGCCACCAATGACTCCACCCCGTCAAACAACTCAGCCAATGACAGCGACACATTGACACCGCGTGCCGATCTGTCGATCACCAAGACCGACGGCGTGACCACGGCAACCGCGGGTGGCAGCGTGACCTACACAATCACAGCCAGCAATGCGGGCCCGAGCAATGCTATCGGCGCGACAGTGGCAGACACGTTCCCCGCCAGCCTGACTGCAACCTGGACCTGCGTCGGAGCGGGCGGAGGCACCTGCACAGCATCGGGCAGCGGCAACATCAACGATACGGTGAACATTCCTGCCGGGGGCAGTGTCACCTACACAGCTAGCGCCACACTATCAGCCGCTGCGACAGGTTCCTTGAGCAATACCGCTGCGGTAGCGGCACCCGCAGGCGTGACCGACCCTAATCCCGGGAACAACAGTGCAACCGATACAGACACGATTTTCGCCGCGCCCCGCACGGTTGGTGGAATGGTTTCTGGCTTGGCAACCGGTAAGTCGGTGGTGTTGCAAAACAACGGCGGTGACAACCTGACGGTGTCGGCCAACGGTGCATTCACCTTTACCACCCAGATCACCAACGGCAATGCCTACGCTGTGACGGTGCTGACCCAGCCTGCAGACCAGACCTGCACCGTGAGCCAAGGCAGCGGCACGATGGGCATCAGCAATGTGACCAATGTGGTGGTGAGTTGCGTCTCGGGGACGCACACCGTTGGCGGCGCTGTATCTGGTCTGGCAACCGGTAAATCAATGGTGTTGCAAAACAATGGCGGTGACAACCTGACCGTGTCGGCCAACGGTGCATTCACCTTTACCACCCAGATCACCAACGGCAATGCCTACGCTGTGACGGTGTTGACCCAGCCTGCAGACCAGACCTGCATCGTGAGCCAAGGCAGCGGCACGATGGGCGCGAGCGACGTGAGCAATGTCACGGTGAGCTGTGTTGCTGGCTTGGCTATCACAACTGCAGGGTTTGGCAATTTGCAAGCGGGGCAAGCCCTGTCTGGAGTGCAGTTGGGTGCCTCTGGTGGTAGCGGAAGCTACATGTGGTCTGCCACCGATACCGCTCAGCCATTGCCTGCAGGCTTGAGTCTGTCGGCATCTGGCTTGCTGACTGGAACACCCACAACAGCTGGCAACTACAACACCTTGGTGACAGTGACGGACAGCGGCGGTACATCCAAGCAGATGCTCATATCCACCAAAGCAGCGAACGCTGTCAGCCAAGTGTTCTCTGGCACAGTAGCTGCGGCAACTGCAGCGCCCGCAGCTACGCCAGTGCCGTCACTGGGTGCTTTAGCCGTCGTGCTGCTGAACCTGGCCGCTGCAGCGCTGGGTGCTTTGAGCTTGCGTTGGAGAAGAAAGTCTGTCCAAGCCTAAACGGCCAGCACATCAAGCATCATCAGGCCACCTTCGGGTGGCTTGGTTTTTTTGGGGTGGCCGTTGTGGTGAATGGCTGCTTTGGCTTGGCGTGAAATTCCGCTGGGGGTCGAAGGACTAAACCGCTCGCGCGGTAGTCCGCCGCGAAGGCCCTGACACGGGGTAAACATCGCGACCCTCTCTATGTTGGTGATCGAGGCAATTGGCCTCGTTCTTCGACAGGAGTGCGATCATGAACCCCTCTGTTAATTTCCACGCAAAACTGACCCGGGGGGGATGCGGATAAAAACTTGGACTGGTTTACGCCGCAAGTCCAAGGCTCGCCCGGTATTCGACAGGGCTGAGAGAGCCAAGGGATATCTTGATCCGCTTCTCGTTGTACCAGCGGATGTACGAGTCGACCACCTCAATGAACTGCTCGATGGTCGTGCCCTTCCAGTCCCGAGGATAGAACAACTCATTCTTGAGGCGGCCGAAGAAGCCTTCGCAAGCCGCGTTGTCAGGAGAGCAGGCCTTGCGAGACATCGAGCGGGTGAATCGCCCCGGATTTCCTAGACACTGTTGAGCCGTTGGGAATGCCGTCTTTCGAACTCTACCGGAGAGATATCTCCGGCGGTGCCATGACGCCTTTTCGGGTTGTAAAACATCTCGATGTAGTTGAAGACATCAGCCCTGGCCTCATCGCGCGTCGGGTAAATCTGGCGGCGAATACGCTCGCGCTTGAGCAACTGGAAGAAGCTCTCGGCCACGGCGTTGTCGTGACAGTTGCCGCGACGACTCATGCTGGAGACCAGATTGTGATCTCGCAGAAAGCCCTGCCAGTCATGGCCAGTAAACTGACTACCCTGATCCGAATGCACCATGACAGGCAGCTTAGGCCTGCGACGCCACAAGGCCATCAACAGTGCATCGAGCACCAAGCCAGTATCGATGCGGCTGCCCATAGACCAGCCAACAACCTGACGTGAGAACAGGTCAACCACCACCGCCAGATACAACCAACCTTCATGGGTGCGGATGTATGTGATGTCAGTCACCCAAGCCTGGTTGGGCTCGGCGGCTGCGAAGCGGCGCTGCAGGTGATTGGGAGCGACGATGGCAGGTTTGCCTCCACGCATGCCCGCACGGCGTTTGTAGCCCGTCTGTGAACGCAGCCCCTCGATTTTGAGCAGTCGCGCCACGCGATGCTTGCCGCAGCGCTCGCCCAAATCACGCATGTCCATGGTCAGCTTGCGATAGCCATAGACGCCACCACTCTCGAGCCACGCATGCTTGAGAAGACCCAACAGACGTTGATCGTCCTTTGCACGAAGACTCATCGGTTGCGCCTTCCAGGCGTAGTAGCCGCTGGGGTGTACAGCCATGACCTTGCACAGTCGGCGAATGCTGTACTCACCTTCATGGCGCTTGATGAATGCGTACTTCACCCGGACTGCTTGGCAAAGTACGCTGCGGCCTTTTTTAGGATGTCGCGCTCCTCTGTGACTCGCTTGAGTTCAGCCTTCAGTCGTCGCAACTCCTCGGTTTGTGACACCTGTGCCGGCCGATCATGGGCAGGCGTTCCTTGAGCCTTGATCCATTGATAAAGGCTGTGCTGACTTACGCCTAGTCGGGCTGAAACATCGGCCACCTTATGGCCGCGCTCAGTGATCTGCTTGACCGCTTCGGTCTTGAATTCTTGGGGATATCTTTGCTTACTCATGGCACCTCCTATTGGGCCTTAGATTTGAGGCTCAGAGGTGTCTAGAAAACCCGGGGCGATTCAGACTGCCAAAGAGCTCGAAAGTCCCTTTGGCAAAAAATCCGCCGAAAAACCGATATTGCGTACCATCAAGACCAGCTCGATGCACAGAAGGCTTGGTCCGCAAGCCACCCCTTGTATTGGCGGAACTACCGCAAATCGCACCCCGAATACGCCAACACAAACCGCTTGAAGCAAAAACAACGGAACACCGAGCGGAGGGCATCGCACCCGAAGATTGCAAAGAGTGACGCGTCCTCACCATGGCCTCCCCCAACTGGAAGGTATAGGCTGGAAGAACTCGGCGCATCCAGAGATGCGGCAAAGCGAATCTGGTTCATTTCTCTCACGGCATTGCCCTAGAGCAACGCGTCTTTGCAAATTGCAAAGAGAGGACTCGATAGAAAAATACGTGAGTCCCTGCTACCGTGCTATTCAATTGGCTATGCACAGACGAGCCACACTGGAGACACGGAGGTCAAAATGCTCGAAGGCCACCCCGAACGCGACGCTTCAATCCCACCCGCACGTGCGGCCGAGTATGTCCGCATGTCGACTGAGCATCAGCAATACTCCACCGAAAATCAGGTTGTCAAAATTCGGGAATACGCTGCGCACCATCGAATCGAGGTAGTTCGAACCTATGCGGACGAGGGCAAAAGCGGACTAAGCATTGCTGGCCGCCTCGCATTGCAGCAACTGATTCGCGACGTTGAGTCCGGCGCAGCCGACTTCACCATGGTGCTGGTGTACGACGTCAGTAGATGGGGACGATTCCAAGACGCCGATGAGAGCGCCTACTACGAATACATTTGCAAGCGCGCCGGTATCCGTGTCATCTATTGTGCAGAGCAGTTTGAAAACGACGGCTCGCCTGTTTCCACCATCGTAAAAGGTGTGAAACGTGCGATGGCGGGTGAATACAGTCGCGAGCTGTCCGCCAAAGTCTTCGCTGGCCAATGCCGCCTTATCGAGAAAGGGTTTCGACAGGGAGGGCCTGCCGGATTTGGCTTGCGAAGAACACTTGTGGACCAAGGCGGGCAAATGAAAGCCGTGCTGCAGCGAGGAGAGCAAAAAAGTCTGCAAACTGACCGCGTCGTCCTTGCTCCCGGACCTGACAACGAAGTAAATGTGGTGCGGCTGATTTATCGCTGGTTTGTGAGTGATGGGCTATCCGAAAGTGATATCGCAGCCCGGCTCAACAACTCAGGACAAACTGCTGAGCATGGACGTATGTGGAGCCGCGGAATCGTCCACGAAATCCTCATCAATGAAAAATACATTGGAAACAACGTCTACAACCGGACCTCCTTCAAACTGAAGAAACTACGCGTCGTCAATCCGAGTGAAATGTGGATTCGCAAGGACGAAGCGTTTGAGGGCGTTGTTAGCAAAGAGGACTTCTACACTGCGCAAGGCATCATCCGGGCTCGCACCCGCCGCCTCACAGACGAGGAACTCATCAACAGGCTGAGACATCTGTACCAAGAGAGGCTAGCGCTTTCGGGCCTGCTCATCAACTCCACCGATGGCATGCCTTCGTCTTCTGTGTACACCCACCGTTTCGGCAGTCTAGGGCCTGTTCACGTTACCGAAGCAACTCAAAGATCAAAGCCAGCGAGACAAACGCGGCATACATTGCATCCAACTTGTCGTAGCGGGTAAAAACTCGCCGATAGGCCTTGATCCGCCGAAATAACCGTTCAACTTCATTGCGTTGGCGATATTTTTGCTTATCTAGTGGCGAGGGATTCTTGCGTCGTGGATGCGCAGGGACAACCGGGATAAGGTTTCGATCCTCAGCTGCTGCACGCAAGTCATCGCTGTCATAGGCGCTATCCATGAGCAAATACACAGCTGAATCTTGCGCGTCAATCGCCTCGACGAGTTTGCGGCCTTCCGGGCTGTCTCCGGCTTGTCCGGGCGTCAAACTCCAGATCAATGCATTCTTGCAACTGGCTGCGACCATGTGAATCTTGCAGCTCCATCCACCTCGACTCTTGCCTATGGCTTGTGGTCCGTTTTTTTCTGAGCCCCGCAGCCATCAGGGTGAACTTTGACGATGGTGGAGTCCAGGCTCAACGCTTGAACAGCCCACTGGCTAAGTGCCTGTTGCTGCAGATGGTTAAGAACTTCGGCAAGTACGCCGCTATGGGCCCAGCGATACAGCCGCATGTACACGGTGTGCCAGGGCCCGAATCTGCGTGGCAAAGCTCGCCATTTGCACCCGTTGCTGGCCATGTAGGCCAAAGCATTAAGGAACCTGTAGTGGCTGATCAACTTGCTGCCGCGAGGCTTGGGCAGCAGGTGACGGATACGTTTGAACTGAGAGCGGGTGATGTGCATGCAGGCGAGCGATTCTCGCTGCTCTGACATGCACTCAACTATTTAGGTGAACAGGCCATAGTCAAGGCATACCAGTTGGTTGGATATACGCCCCAACGCGACTACCGATACATCGAAATCAACCGGATGCTTCGCAGATTGCATCCTGAGATTGTGGCCAAAACACGCACGTGTATGGAAGACCTTGGAGGAGATGTGCGGACCGACCCAGAAACAGACCTTCTTCACGTGAACAACGAGTTCCGTGTTTCTCTGGTAATCGCTCGCTGCATTCAAAGGGCAACGGGACATCAGTCTTGGAAGGTTCGCCTTGATGCCGGATTGTCTCCTGACCTGACCGTGGCCGTTCGACTAACGCCCGACAACAATGCTCCACTGGACTACTACCTGCTTCCTCACATCGACCTCGTTGCCCCACGCATACGATTGCTCGAACACAATCCTATTGAACTCGACAATTTTCGCTTCGACAGTTTGGATTACCTCTACGGAATGGCGGCTCGAATGCAACTGCGGAGTGCAGCATGACTATCGCGCTACCCATGCCCGAACTTCGCATGATTCCAATTGACCGGATTGAAGTACTCAACCCGCGCGAGCGCAATCAAAAGAAGTTCGATGCCATAGTGGACAACATCGGAAACATCGGACTGAAAAAACCTGTCACCGTCACCCCACGCCCCGGCAACGACGGGGCAGAGCGCTACATGCTCGTATGCGGTGAAGGCCGCCTTAAGGCACTTCTCAGACTTGGAGAATCCCGCATACCTGCCTTGGTGGTGAACGTTTCTGATGAAGATGCGTTTGTGATGGGCCTTGCAGAAAACATCGCGAGAAGACGTCACCAACCCCTGGAACTACTGCGCGGTATTTCGCTCCTGCGGGAGAAAGGATACGGAGCAAAGGAGATAGGTCTCAAGACGAATCTTCATGAGGCTTATGTCCGCCAAATTCTTGAGCTGACAGACAAAGGAGAGGAACGGCTACTCGTGGCAGTTGAGCGAGGAAAATTACCCATTTCAATCGCACTTCTAATTATGAGCGCAGGCGATGACGACAAAGCACTCCAACTCGCCGTGCAGGAGGCATATGAATCTGGTGAGCTTCGCGGTCATCAACTCATGTATGCCAAACGTTTGGCGGAGCGTCGTCAATTTCTCGGACGTTCGATAAACAAAACCACCACCAGAAAGAAGGTTGACGTCACCAGTTCGAGTCTCGTCCGCGCCTATAAAAGGGAAGTCGAACGTCAACGATTGATGATTCGACGCTCATCCGTTGTACAGCAGCGCTTGCTGTTCGTTCTGGGGGCTCTAGGCAAAATGTATGCGGACGAGAACTTCCTGAACATCCTGCGGCTAGAAAGATTGGACTCCCTCCCGAAATACTTGGGTGAAAGAATCTTGCGCTCAGGAGGTTCGCTATGAAGGGCACGAGTGTCCCTCTGGGCTTTCTCCCCAAGCCGCTCTTGATTTCTGTCGAAGCCTTGCTTCCTTCTGTCAAGCTGGACGCACGCTTTGCGACCTCCCAAAAGTACCTGCAAATTCGAGACTCCATCCGTGAGATTGGTTTGATAGAGCCATTGATTGGCTCCGCCGTCATCCGGAAAACTAGCCAGCACACCGTCCTAGACGGACATTTGAGACTACAGGCGATGAAAGACATTGGCTTGGTGGAAGTCCCGTGTCTGGTCTCTACCGATGACGAGACTTTCACGTACAACAATCAAATCAGTCGTCTCTCGACAATTCAAGAACATCAAATGATTCGTCATGCCATCGAACGTGGCATATCCATCGCAAAGCTCGCAAAAGGCCTGTGTGTAGACGTGAGCCATGTAAAGAAAAAGAGCACCTTGCTGGATGGCATCTGCAAGGAAGTCATAGAGCTCTTGAAGGACCGACAGTTCTCGACTTTGGTAACCCCAATTCTCAGGCGCATGAAGCCAACACGCCAACTCGAATGTGTCGAACTCATGGTTGCAGCTAACAGTTTGACTGCCAGCTATGCGCAAGCGCTATGTGCAGCCACACCAACGGCCATGCTGATTGATGGCAAACCCATAACCAAGCGCCAGCCGTTGTCGCAAGAGCAACATGCACGCATGGAAAACGAGATGGCAGGGCTACAAGCCCAATACAAAATTGCCGAGCAGTCCCATGGAGAAGATGTCTTCAATCTGATGCTCGCGCGGGGCTATATCGTAAAGCTCATGGACAACCCAAGGGTCATGAAATACATGCAAAGCAACTACTCGGAAGTTCTTGAAGAATTCTCGCGCATTGCCGAGATGACGAGTATCGAGGCCTGACTGACTGCGACAACCAAATCGCTTTCCAACTGCTCGTCCAGCACGCTTGGTTTGCCCGACGACGTGCTGTAATGTCTCACATCTCAAGCTTTAGTTGATTGCAATGACAGTCCGGTCATGGGTGAAGGGTTTCCGCGCAGCTAGTCACATCCATACGCCGCGATAGCCGTGGAGGAATTTCTCAGCTTTTGCTGTCTTTTTTCTCACTGTTAAGTTGCACGACATCTGCAAGCCATTGATTTATAAGGGTCGGATTTCTCACCTTTTACAGTTACCTACACTGTGTAGGTGACAGCAAAAGCTGAGAAAAGTGCAGCATGAGTTGAGAAGCCGTTGCTCTCAGCCTTTGCTCAAGACGGCAGAAGCTGGAGACAGTTCTCAGCTTTTACCGTCTCTTTTCTCACCGCCAAGTGGCACGCCGCATGCAAGTCCTTGATTCGCAAAGGGTGGGTTTCTCACCTTTTGCAGTCACCTACATGGTTTGGTGACTGCATCCGTTGAGACTTTGGCTGCGCTGACTACTCGTCCACAAAACGCAATTGCGATGCCAGCTCCCGGCTGTGAGCATTCAGCCCCACCAGCTCCACCGCGCTCGCATATTTTCCGACCCGCTCGCGCGCTTTCTCCAGTGCCTTCACCGCGGTGATATCCCACAGATGCGCATCGCTCAGATCGATGCGCGCGGCTCGGCCCAGCAGGTCGCGCACGTCGAAGCTGTCGAGCAGCAGATCAGCGGACGCAAAGAACACCTGGCCACGAACGGTGTAGGTCACGGTGTCGGCGTCTTCCTCTCGGGTGACGGTCAGCAGGCGCGAGACCTTGAAGGCGAAGAACACGCCGCTGAGCAGCACGCCCACGCAGACGCCTGCGGCCAGATTGTCGGTGCCGACGGTGACGGCCACCGTGGCGAGCATGACGGTGCTGGAGAGCTTGGGGTGCTTGAGCAAGGCGCGCGCCGAGCCCCAGTCGAAGGTGGAGGCGGACACCATGACCATGATGGCGACCAGCGCGGCGACGGGGACCTGCGAGACCCAGGGCTTGAGCAGCACCATGAGGATCAGCAAAAACGCGCCCGCAAACAGCGTGGACAGGCGGCCGAGCCCGCCGTAGCGCACATTGCTGACGCTCTGGCCGATCATGCCGCAGCCGGCGATGCCGCCAAAGAAACTCGCGGCAATGTTGGCGAGCCCGAGGCCGCTGCATTCGCGGTTTTTGGAGCTGGGGGTATCGGTGAGTTCATCGACCACGCTGGCGGTCATCATCGATTCGAGCAGGCCGACCATGGCGATCGCCAACGCAGGCAAGGCGATGAGCTTGAGCGTTTCCAGCGTGAAAGGCACGTCGGGCAAGGCAAAGCTGGGCAGGCCTTGCGGCAACGCGCCGAGGTCTGCCACCGTCTTGAGCGGCAGATGCAACCACTGCGCGATGAGCGTGAGCACGACGATGCAGACCAGCGGCGACGGCACGAGGCTGGTGATGCGCGGCAGGCCGTAGATGATGACCAGCCCCAACGCAAACATGGCCCATGTGGCTGAGTTGGCATCGACCAGATGCGGCAGTTGCGCGGAGAAAATGAGGATGGCGAGCGCGTTGACAAAACCGGTACGCACCGAGCCCGAAACAAATCGCATGAGCACGCCGAGCCGGAGCCAACCAAAGACGATCTGCACGACGCCCGCAAGCACGCCCGCCGCCAGCAGATATTGCAAGCCATGCGCGTGCACCAGCGGAGCCGCTACCAAAGCGACCGAGCCTGCTGCAGCCGATACCATCGCAGGCCGTCCGCCGAAGAACGCGATCACGATACTGATGACGAACGAGGCAAACAGTCCGACCGCCGGATCGACGCCTGCGACAAACGAAAACGCGATGACTTCGGGGATCAGCGCGAACGTCGCCACCGCCCCGGCCATGAGTTCGCGCGGAATGCAGGGGGCCCATTCGGCGCGCGAGAAAAAGGAAGAACGTGAGTTGTGATGATGGGAAGACATGCAGGCGGACAAGGCCACCCACCGCGCATGTGACGCGGCGGCGCGGCAAGAGACTTGATGAAAAAAGGATTTCCGTCAGAAACGGACGGCCCGACCGGAACGCGATGTTGAAGCCGTGAGATGCGAGAAGGTGCGAGGAGGTGCGTGAAGCGCCGGGTTCCGCTTTCAGGGCGGCGTCAGGCGCGTGCGGCCCGACTGACGACTGGCGCTGCCGCGTGCAATGCGGGCGAGAGTGAAGCTGTGAAAACGCGCAGCCAACCAAGGATGTCCGTCAGAGACATACCATTGCAGAAGGAGGGGCGCGGGTTTCAAGCGGGTGATTCTATTTCATCGTGTGCCGCACGAAGGCGCTGGCTAGAATGGCGCCCAACCTCCGCAATCCCTTGACCCGATGAGCGCGCGCAACAACAATCTGGATGCACTTCGCGCCATCGCGGCGCTGCTCGTCTTGTGGCATCACACGTCCGAGGTGTTCCTGCAGTACCTGCAATCCGGCGAGGTGCATGGGAAATGGGTACTTGACGTCGCGCAGGCTCTTGGGTTCGGCAACATCGGCGTCGTCGCTTTCTTTGCGATCAGCGGCTATGTGATTCCTGCCAGCCTGCGTGGTAATGACCGTCTCGCGCAGTTGAAGAAGTTTGGCATCAACCGCTTCTTTCGTCTCTATCCCGCGTTCTGGGTTTCGATTCTTCCCGGCGTGTATGCCTGTCACATGCTTTGGGGCAAGGAGATGTCTGCGCACGACATAGCGCTGAACTTCACCATGATCCCCGAATGGCTCGGCGCACGCGCGGCCATGGGGCAATATTGGTCCTTGCAGCTTGAGTTGCTGTTCTACGTGATGTGTGCAGCACTTTTTGCGATGAAGTGGCTGCACCAGCCACGCAAGCTGATCCTGATTGCACTCGGCATGCTGGTGTTCTTCGCACTTGTGCGGCGGGGCATCTACGCCTACAACGTGTCCTATCTGTGCATCATGTTCTTTGGTGCCATGTGCAGAAAGTACAAGGACTCGAATACGCAGCCCGCCGACAGAAAATGGCTGCAGATCGCCATCATGCTGTTTACCGCGTTCTGGCTCGTTATCTTCCCCGCTTACGGCGTCTTTGCGATCCACCAGGGAATCGCGCAAGCCAATCTCAGCAGCGTGTTTCTTTCGTATGCCATCGGCATCCTGCTGTTCCTCGTCGCCATCGGCACAAAGGACTCCAGGCCCGGCGTGTGCTCATGGCTGGGACGCATCAGCTATTCCATCTACCTGCTGCATCCGGTGGTGTTCTACCCCATGCTGTGGTGGTTCTCGCGCACGCCTGCACTACGCGAAATGGGTTGGCACCTGGGGACCATCGTCGGGATCAGTGCACTGCTGACCATATTGCTTTCCACCATCGTCTACTACGTTGTGGAAGCGCCTTCGGTGCGTTTGGGGAAGCGGTTGGTTAAACGGTTGGTTCGCAGTTCCGGTGAGCACGCTCGCACCTAGGCTGCCCAGGCGATTGCCGACACAACTTCTTGGTTACGCATACATCACGTCCGAGCGCAGCACATATTTCACACCCTTGGTCAGCGCTGCGCCTTCATGCCAGTTCGGATGTTCGAAGAGCAGCAGCATGCCGGTTTCCGGCACCACAGTCGCATCGCGAAAGTTGGTTTCCCCGCCCTCATAACCGTCGTTGAGATAGACGAGCGCGGTGAGCTTGCTGCTCAACCCGTCTTCGTGCCACGGGCCATCCTTGTGCATCTTGAAGCGCTCGCCGGGCTCGTATTTATAGAAGCGCAACTCACGAGGCAGGCCAACGGCTTTCTTGCCATCGACCACGGGCAAGGGCAAGGCAGCAAGCCGCTCCCACAGCGACACAACCCATTCGGGCGACGCAAGCGTCGTGCGCTGGTTGTTGCGGACCTGTGGCATGGGTTTCTGACCGTCTGTGGTCCTCACCTGAGCGGCGACGAATCCGCTGCGTTCGGCCAGTTGGATCAGGTCCTGGCATTCCTTGCGGGAGAGGAATTGCCGAACGATCAGGCCTGCAGCGCCTGCGGGCTCAAAGCTTGAGGATGCTTGTTCCATTGCGGAGAGGTCCGTGACTTGATCACCGATATCCCACAATATAACCAAAGCTCTTCAACAAGGTTATCCACAGGCAAAAGGAGCAGATTCAGCCGCACGGCTCTTCCCGCTCAAGCCCCGCGCTCGAACGGCGACCGTATATCCGCCAGAAACTTCTGCGTGCGCGGGTGCTGCGGGTGGTTGAAGAAATCCTGCGGCTTGGCGCGTTCCAGCACGGCGCCCTGGTCCATGAAGATCACGCGGTCGGCGACTTCGCGGGCGAAGCCCATTTCGTGGGTGACGCAGACCATGGTCATGCCGTCCTTTGCCAGGTCGCGCATCACCAGCAGCACTTCACCGACCATTTCGGGATCGAGCGCGCTGGTAGGTTCGTCGAGCAGCATGATGGGCGGCTTCAACGTCAACGCGCGCGCGATGGCGACGCGTTGCTGTTGGCCGCCGGAGAGCTGGTTCGGAATCGCGCTCGCCTTGTGCGCCAGGCCCACGCGTTCGAGCAGTGCCATGGCGCGGTCCTTCGCTTCGGCGGCGCTGAGTTTGCCGAGCTGCACTGCGGCGAGCGTGCAGTTTTCCAGCACGGTGAGGTGCGGGAACAGGTTGAACTGCTGGAACACAAAGCCGATGCC
Source organism: Diaphorobacter sp. HDW4B (assembly GCF_011305535.1). Taxonomy (GTDB): domain Bacteria; phylum Pseudomonadota; class Gammaproteobacteria; order Burkholderiales; family Burkholderiaceae_C; genus Diaphorobacter_A. The sequence goes on along the minus strand of NZ_CP049905.1, from coordinate 2,594,182 downwards.
GGCGCGCAAGGTGTTCACATCGAGCTTGGGGTCGTGCACGTCCTGCCCGTCGAGCAGAATGTGGCCGCCCTGGATTTCTTCCAGCCGGTTGATGGTGCGGATCAGCGTGGATTTGCCCGAGCCCGAAGGGCCGCACACCACGACGACTTCGCCGGTGGTGATGGTCTCGTTCACATCCACCAGCGCGTGGTAGTCGCCATACCACTTGTTCACGTTTTTCAGCTCGATCATGCTGCTACCTTTGCTTGCGGACGATTGCCGAGGCCTTTGCGCTCGAGTCGTCGCTCTATCCAGAATGCCAGTCGCGACAGGCCGAAGCACAGCACGAAGTAAGTGAGGCCCAGAATGCCGAACACCTGTGCGGGTTTGGTGAAGACGAGGCTGTTGATTTGGGTGGCGATGAAGGTCACTTCGGCAAGGCCAATGATGTAACCCAGCGAGGTTTCCTTGATCGTCGAGATGAACTGGTTGACCAGCGATGGCAGCGAGTTGCGCAGCGCCTGCGGCAGGATCACCGAGCGCATGGCCTTCATGTAGGGCAGGCCCAGCGAACGCGCACATTCCATCTGGCCCTTGGGCAGACCGAGAATGCCTGCACGCACGATCTCGGCGAGGTACACGGCGTCGAACACCACCAGCGCGATCAGCATGGTCCAGAACTGATCGGTCTTCACACCCGTGACGCTGGGCAGAAAGAAGTAAGCCCAGAACACCACCATGAGCAGCGGCATGCCGCGCACGACGTAGATGAAACCCGTCACGGGCAAGCGCAGCCAGCGGTTGGACGACACGCGCATCAGCCCGAAGACGAGGCCGAGCGGCATGGACAGAATCAGCCCCAGCGTGGCGAGAATGATGGTGAGCGCGAGCCCGCCGAGCGGCCCTTTGGGGTACTGCCCGACGAGGAAGTACAACCAGTATTCTTGAATGAGTTCCAGCATGATGTTCTTGTTCTTCTTGTGGGACTACATGGTGCGCACGGGATAGCGGTGCTGGAACCAGACCGCGATGCCCGTGATGATGAGCGACACCACCAGATACGAGGCACTTGCGAACGCGAACGCCTCGAAGCTGCGAAACGACTGGCTCTCCACCTGCCCGGCCTGGTACATCATTTCCGCCGCACCGATCACGGTGGCGATCGATGTGCCTTTCCACATGTTCAGGGTCTGCGAGATCAGCGGCGGCACGGTCAGGCGAAACGCCTGCGGCAGAATCACCAGACACATGGTCTTCATGTAGCCAAGGCCCAACGCGCGCGCAGCTTCCATCTGCACACCGGGCACCGCGCGGATGCCGCTGCGGATGTCTTCGGCCATGTAAGCCGCCGTGTAGACGCCCAGCGCCACCACGGCGCAGATGCTTTCCACCGGGCCTTCGTAGAGCATTTCCTTGATGGACACGGGCAGCATCTCCGGCACGCCGAAGTACCAGAACAGCATGTGCGCGAGCAGCGGAATGCTGCGGATCACTTCCACATACGTTGCGCCGATCCAGCGCAGCGGCTTGTAGGGCGACAGGCGAAACAGCGCGATCACCAGCCCCAGCGGCAACGCAATCCAGAAGGCCCAGAAAAGATATTGCAGCGACATCTTGAGCCCCGCCACGAGCATGTCGTGGTACTGGCCCGAGAGGAGCATCTGCGGATCGAAAGAAGTCATAGGTTCATGTCCAGCACGGCGTGCACGGAGATTTCACGGTGCGTGAAAACACAAAGGCGCTCTGCCAGAGAGCGCCTTGTCCGACGGGTCCGCGGGCCTTGCAACGTTTGAAGGCAAGACCCAAGACCCGAAACAAACCATCATGCGTTTATTCGGCGACCTTGTCGGTCTCGAACTTGAACGCGCGCTTGTCCATCTTCAGGCTGCTCTTCTGGCCGAACCATTGTTCGTACAGACCTTCGGCCTTGCCGCTGGCTTCCATTTCACGCAGCGTGTCGTCCACCACCTTCTTGAAACCGGCTTCGCCCTTCTTGATGCCCAGCGCCAGCGGCTCGATGCTGATGATCGTGGGCAGCAGCTTGTAGTCCTTGCGCTGATCGCCCAGTTGCACCATCGCGCGCACCAGACTCATCTCGTCGTTCACGAACGCCACGGCCTTGCCTTGCTGCATGGCGACCAGCGCTTGCGGCGAGGTGTCGAACGAGATCACATTGGCGGTCGGCACGGCCTTCTTGATGTTCACTTCCATCGAGCTGCCCTTGGCCGTCGCCACGCGCTTGCCGGCAAGTTCGGACACGTCCTTGATCGGGCTGTTGGCCTTGGTCATCACCTTCTGGCCGGTGATGAAGGTGGTCAGCGAAAAGTCGATCTGCGCTTCGCGTTCCTTGTTGTGCGTGAGCGATGCGGCCAGCAGGTCGATGTGACCTTGCTGCAGCTCGGGGATGCGCGCGGCCAGCGTGATCTGCTTGAAGACCGGCTTCACGCCCAGCTTCTGCGCCACGGCACGGCCCAGGTCCACGTCGTAGCCCACCAGCTCGCGCGACTTGGGATCGATGAAGCTCAGCGGCTCGTCCGTGCCCAGCACGCCGACCACCAGCTCGCCCTTCTTCTTGATGTCGTCCAGTTGGTCGGCGTTCGCGACGCCGCTGACCAGGGTGATGGCGGCAATGGTGGCCGCAGCCAGCGTACGAATCTTCATGGCGCTTCGCTCCTCGGGATACCCGTTGTGTTTGATATGAATGGGCACTCTACCAGCGATTGCGGCCGCCAGAACGCTCGCAAACCCACGGATTTTCACCAAGCAGTCAAATTTTTTCATGGCAAGCTCTCACGCCCTCACACGACCAAGATAAACACTGGATATGCACATACATATCAACATGGTTATCCCGGCATCACCCCCTCTGTAGGTTCCCAATGTGCACCTTCAAGCCCAATCCACTGGTTTGTGGATAGCTCTGCCCGGATCGATTCCCACATAGTTATACACAGCCGTATTGCAGCGCAAAAACCCTGTTTATTTCGTCGATTCGTCACGCAGAAAGTTCATTCAATGCGTTGATATGAAATGCATTTTTCCAATTTACGATTTGTGAATTCGCTGTGTACAAGTTTTGCAAAGCTGTGGACAATGCTGTTGATTCTTTGGCTTCATACTGGGTTTGCACACAGCAATGCGCTAGCGGTTGAGCGCATCCCAGTTCAGCCCGAACTTGTGCAGATACTTGCGTAGCCGGTCCGCGTCGTTGACCACCGCTTTTTGCGTGCGCGACTTGTCGAACAGCCTGCGTCCCGCCTCGGACAAGGTGCGCGATTGGCGACAGATGCGGACGACGCATTCGAGCTGCAAGCGGTCAAAGCAATCGAGCTGCTCCAGTTGCGACGCGGTCAGCACGTCGGCCAGATCGACCGCGTCATCCACCAACGCAGCCGCATCGCCACCCGCGTGCTGCCACAGCCATTGCAGGCGGCTGACTTCGGCCTGCACCTGCTCGACGGAAATGCGCCCTCCTTCGGCCAGCGTGGCCAGCCGCGTGACGCTGGCCGCGAGATCGCGGAAGTTGCCGGACCAGGGCGCTTCGTTCGACTTGGCAAACAGCAGATAAGCCGCGCGCGCCTCGGCGTTGAAGCGCACGTTGCGGCCGATCTCGGAGGACGAGCGCGCGAGCATGTGATCGACATTGGGCTCGATGTCCTCGGGCCGTTGCGCCAAGCCCGGCAGCGTGTATGACCACAAGTTGATGCGCGCAAACAGGTCTTCGCGAAAGCGCCCCTCGGCCACGTCCACGCGCAGATCGCGGTTGGTGCCGACGATGAGCTGAAAGTCGCTCGTCACCTCCTTGTCGCTGCCCATGGGATAGAAACGCTTTTCTTCCACGGCCTTCAAAAGCATGGCTTGTTCATCCAGACCCAGCTCGCCCAACTCATCGAGAAACAGCACGCCCTGATGCGCCGCACGCAACAGGCCCGCACGGTCGGCAGCGGCGCCGGTGAACGCGCCCTTCTTGTGGCCGAACAGCGTGGACGCCGCGCCATCGCCGCGCAAGGTGGCGCAGTTCACCTCGACAAATTCGCCTTCGATCTGATGGCGCGCCTTCTTCAACTCGAACATGCGCCGCGCGAGATGCGACTTGCCCGCGCCCGTCGGCCCGGTGAAAAGAATCGGTGCCTTGGAGCGCACAGCCACGCGCTCGATCTCTTCGATCAACCGGTTGAAGCGCGCATTGCGTGTGGCGATGCCGCTTTTCAGGAATTCGATGGCCTCGTCCTTGGCCTGACTGAAGCGCTGCGCCAGCGAGTCGTAGCGCGAGAGGTCGAGGTCGATGAGCGTCATCTCGCCCGCCTCGCCCTGTGTCTGCTTGCGCGGCGGCGAGGTCTGCAGCAGCACGCCGGGAATCTGGCGCGACTCGACCATCAGGAACATGCAGATCTGCGCCACGTGCGTGCCGGTGGTGATATGCACCCAGTACTGCTCGTTCTCCGGGTCGAACGGATAGGTGCGCGCCCAGTCGTAGATGGCCGCGTACATCTCGCCGAAGTCCCACGGGTCGGCCACCTCGGCCGTGACCAGATTCACCTGCGTCTCGGGCGAGACGTTGGCGATGTCCTTGACCAACAGGTCGGCAAGCGACTGGTACTTCTTGCTGTACAGCAGTTCGATGCGGTCAATCAGCCGGTCCTCATGCTGCACAAGCGACACCGTGGGCCGCCACTTGGCCCAGCGCCCCGCACCCAGTCCCGAATCGAGTTGGGTGCCCATGAATCCGATGACGACGGTCTTTTTGGCCATATCCAATTTTCTAAATAACTATTTTCAATTCTAGTTCTGATGGGATTATCTTGTGCACAAATTTTAATCACTTCCACGCGAAAAATGAAAAATCCCATTAAATTCAACAACTTGCAATCCATTCGCCAGCGCATTGAAAAAGTTGGCACACCCGTTGCAATGAGATAAGCACTCGAATGTTGAATGCAAAGGAAATCATCATGGTCAACAAGCAACTTTTCCAGACCCGCCAGGGCGCAGCACCGACTGCAGTGAACACGCTGAACCACCAGAATGCTGGTGCCTACGCGTTCGGCCCTCGTCATCAATTGGCGCAGATGGCAGTGACCGGTGCGCTGGGTCAGACCTTCTATGCGAGCGCCGAAGAGCAGCTCGATCAGATCGCCAACCTCGTGGTGACGGTGGACAACGCCTTCACCGCCAAGACGGCCATCTATGCCCGCCAACGCGGCTACATGAAGGACATGCCCGCCACACTGGCCGCAGCGCTGGCGGTGTGGGATACCGATCTGCTGGCACAGGTGTTCAGCCGCGTGGTGGATAACGGCAAGATGCTGCGCAACTTTGTGCAGATCGTGCGCAGCGGTGCGATGGGTCGAAAGTCCCTTGGTACCGCGCCCAAGAAACTGGTGCAGAACTGGTTGCTGACGGCCACTGAAAAGCAGTTGCTGAACGCATCGGTGGGCAACACGCCTTCGCTGGCCGACGTGGTGAAGATGGTTCACCCCAAGCCGCAAGAAGCATGGCGCGCCACATGGTTTGCATGGTTGATCGGAAAGCCTTTCAACGAGGCCGACCTGCCACCCATCACGCAGGCATTCGAACGCTTCAAGCGAGAGAAGGCCAACGGAGTGACCTCCATGGACGTGCCTGATGTGCCTTTTCAGATGATGACCGCGCTGGAACTGAACACCAAGCAATGGGCAGCGATCGCGAAGAACGGTTCGTGGCAGATGGTGCGTCAGAACCTGAACACTTTTGCACGCCACGGCGTGTTTGAAGTGAAGGGTATGACGGATCTGATTGCCGCCAAGCTCAAGGACGCAAGCGCCGTGGCCAAGGCCCGTGCGATGCCTTATCAGTTGCTGTCCGCCTTCAAGGCGAGCGACGAAAAGGTGCCCAACAAGGTGCGTGAAGCCTTGCAGGACGCGATGGAAAAGGCGCTGGCCAACGTGCCCAGCTTTGCTGGATCGGTGGTGGTGTGCCCCGACGTGTCGGGTTCGATGAGCTCGCCTGTGACGGGTTACCGCGCTGGTGCCACCACTACGGTGCGATGCATCGACGTGGCTGGTTTGATGGCCGCCGCCGTGCTGCGCAAGAACCGCGAAGCCCGCGTGCTGCCGTTCGAGCAAAAGGTGGTGACGGGTCTGAAGCTGAACGCTCGCGATTCGGTGATGACCAACGCCACCAAGCTCGCCGGCATCGGTGGAGGTGGAACGAACTGCAGCGCGCCCTTGAAGCAGCTGGCCGATGAAAAGGCCCATGTGGATCTGGTGATCATGGTCTCGGACAACGAGTCCTGGGTCGACGGTGTGCGCCGCGGAGCGACGCAGACCATGCTGGAATGGGAACGCATCAAGCATCGCAACCCCAACGCGAAGCTGGTGTGCATCGATATCCAGCCCTATGGAACAACGCAGGCGATGGAACGCCAAGACATCCTGAATGTCGGTGGTTTCAGCGACGCGGTGTTCGATGTGGTGGCCAGCTTTGCCAAGGGCGAGCTCGGTGCCGAGCACTGGGTGGGCGAGATCGAGAAGATCGTGATCGCACCCCAGTGATGTGAAGAGTGATCATCTGTCGCTGGCGAATGCTGGTGGGACTACATCTCCAAACTGTAATGTCTCACCAACTCCTGGTCGCCAGCGGCGGATGCTCCATATGAATTGAAGTTTGAATGTCGTGCTGCGAATGCAGGTGGAACTACATGGGTGCTTGGAGCAGCGGGTTCGATTCCCGTCAGCCTTGATAGAGAGGCTGTAGCCTAGTGGCAGGGCACAAGCTGTTCGTTTCACCAAACCCTTGTCGCAGCGGGACGTTCATCGGAATGAATTGAAAGTTTGGCGCGAATGCTTGCAGGACTACATCTGGATGCCGAGGTTCGATTCCTCAGCCGGGAAACCGGACATGGCTACGTCTTGCTCCCCCTTGTCGCGCTCCTTGGATTGGATGAATGAAAGTGAAGTAGATTGGTTTGATGGTCTGGCATCGAATGCCGGTGGAACTACATTAATCCGGAGGTCGCGGGTTCGAATCCCGTCGGTGGCTCGCAAGAATCACCGTAGCTCAATCTGGAAGAGCACCGGAACCCCAAACGTTTCACCAACCCTTGTCGATGCAAGGCGGTCAATGAGTGAGAGAAGCAAGGTTTCGAGCTTTGCGCGAATGCGTGCAGGAATACATCAATAGCTGGGTTCGATTCCCAGTCCCGGAGGTTCACTCCGGCACCTTGGCCGATCCATTCCTGCACATGTCTGGTCGCACAGAGTCTCGGAGCCCACCGTTTGGTTGCCTTGCTGCGAATGCTGGTGGAATTACAGCCTATTACGCTCGTGGTCGCGGGTTCGAATCCCGCCGGTCGAAAGACCGTAGCTCAGTCTGGTAGAGCACGAAACATTTCACCATCCCTTGTCCCAGTGAGGCATCCTTCCCGAATTGAAAGCTGGTCGAGAAAAAGAGGAAAACAAAATGTCCCAAGAAGAACTGAACTACAACGTGACCCAAGCACCCAACGGTGTCCCCGTGAAGATGTGGACCAAGGGTGTGCCCGTGGAAGACGAAGCGCTCAAGCAGCTCGCCAATACGGCGCAACTGCCTGTGGTTTTCAAACACATCGCCGCGATGCCCGACGTGCATCTGGGAATCGGCGCGACCATCGGGTCCGTGATTCCCACCATCAAGGCAATCATCCCCGCCGCTGTCGGTGTGGATATCGGTTGCGGAATGATGGCTGCGAAGACCACGCTGCGTGCGAGCGATCTGCCCGATAACCTGGGCCCCCTGCGCTCGGCGATCGAAAAGACCGTGCCGCATGGTTTCGCACCCAAGAACCGTGGACGCGATCCCGGTGCCTGGGATACCCCGCCCGATCTGGTGGATCAGGCATGGGCGACGCTGGCCGACGAATTCAAGGCGCTGTGCGAGCTGCACCCACGTCTTGAGAACACCAACAACCGAAAGCACCTGGGAACGCTGGGTTCGGGAAATCACTTCGTGGAAGTGTGCATCGATCAGAACGACTTCGTGTGGTTCATGCTGCACTCCGGCTCGCGCGGCGTAGGTAACGCCATCGGTAACCACTTCATAGAACTGGCGAAGAAGGACGCTGAACGCAATATGCGAAATCTGCCCGATAAGGATCTGGCGTATTTCGAAGAAGGCGCGCAGTACTTCGGGGATTACGTGCGTGGTGTGTCCTGGGCACAGAAGTTCGCGATGAAGAACCGCGAAGTGATGATGGCCAACCTGATCGCCGCCGTGCGAAAGGTGATCGCCAAGCCCTTCGAGTCGCATGTGGAAGCGGTGAACTGCCACCACAACTATGTGCAGAAGGAACACCACTTCGGTGAAGACGTGTTCGTGACGCGAAAAGGTGCCGTGAGCGCCAAGCGCGGTGAGATGGGGATCATCCCCGGAAGCATGGGCGCACGAAGCTACATCGTTCGCGGCCTCGGAAATCCCGAGAGCTTCGAGAGCTGCAGCCACGGTGCAGGTCGCGTGATGAGCCGTACCAAGGCCAAGAAGATGTTCACGGTCGCGGATCAGATCAAGGCCACCGAAGGCGTGGAATGCAGAAAGGATGCCGATGTGATCGATGAGATCCCGATGGCCTACAAGGACATCGACGCGGTGATGGAAGCACAGAAGGATCTGGTGGAAGTGGTCCATACCTTGAAGCAGGTTGTCTGCGTGAAGGGTTGATCGGAGAGAGCCCCTGGTTGACTCTCTCCGCTTCAGAAATGAAAAGGAGAAAGCCAAATGCTTTCCATAGAGTTTGAAAACGACAATTTTGACAAGAACGAAAAGGTTCTTAGTGCCCACCCCGTAAGCACCGAAGTGCGCAGCGCGGTGGAGGCACAACTCGCGGCATTGGAGCGCGAACACGACGTGACCGTGCTGTTCGCCTGCGAATCCGGAAGCCGCGGCTGGGGCTTCGCATCACCCGACAGCGACTACGACGTGCGCTTTGTCTACGTGCACCGTCTCGACTGGTATCTGCGCGTGGATGCGCGGCGCGACGTGATCGAAGTGCCCGTCAGCGATGATCTCGACGTGAGCGGCTGGGAACTGCGCAAGGCGCTGCAATTGATGCGCGCCTCCAACCCGGTGCTGCTCGAATGGCTGCGCTCACCCGTGGTGTATCGCGAGGAAGCAACGTGGGTTGCACGACTGCGCGAACTGGCCGTGCTCTACTGGTCACCCGTGCGCTCTTACCACCACTATCTTTCGATGGCCCACAAGACCATGAAAACGCATCTGCGCGATGGTGAGGTGGTGAAGTACAAGAAGTACTTCTATGCACTGCGACCGCTGCTGGCAGCACGTTGGATACGCGAGTGCGGCACCGTTCCACCTATGCGCTTCGCCGAACTGGCGACACAACTGTTGACCGATGCGGCTCTGGTCGATGAACTCAATGCACTGCTCGACAAGAAGATGCGCGCAGGCGAATCGGCCACGAGCGCCCCTTGGAAAGGCATACACGCCTTTCTGGAAAAGGAGCTGGACGCTGCAATGCGCTACGCTCCGGTGCATGTGGGTGACAGGATGACGGCAGACTTGGCGAACGATTGTCTGATGGATGCGGTGCTGCATTTCAGCGAACGGCCACGATGCGCTGGCGTCACATGACACACCCAGCATCACAACAACAAGAATGAAAACGAGATGAACAACATGACAACCATTCTGGAAATCGACGGTTCCCAAGGCGAAGGTGGCGGCCAGATCCTGCGCACCTCGCTCGCGCTGTCCATGCACACAGGAACGCCTTTCGTCCTCAAGGACATCCGCGCCAAGCGCGCCAAGCCAGGGCTGATGCGCCAGCATCTGACCTGCGTGAACGCGGCCGCGCAGATCTCGGGAGCGCAGGTGGAAGGCACTGCGCTCAACTCGCAGCACCTGCAATTCACCCCCGGTGCCATCAAGCCCGGCGACTACGAGTTCAACATCGGCTCGGCAGGAAGCTGCACGCTGGTGCTTCAAACCATCTGGCCCGCGCTGCTCACCGTGGCGGGCACCACGCGCGTGGAACTGCGCGGCGGCACGCACAACCATATGGCACCGCCGTTTCATTTCCTCGATCTGAGCTACGCGCCGCTGGTGCGCCAACTGGGCGTGTCCGCACAACTCACACTCAAGCGCCACGGCTTCTATCCGCAAGGCGGCGGCGTGATCCATGCCGAGTTCGGTGGCGCAGCAGATACGCTCACACCATTCGACCTGACGGAACGCGGTGAGCTGCGCGAGCAATATGCCGAATGCCTGGCAGCGGCCATTCCACGCTCCATCGCACGGCGCGAACTGCAGGCGCTACAGCAGCGGCTCGGTTGGCAAGACGAGCAACTGCTGGTCGGCAGCGCACGCCAGGACGAAGGCCCCGGCAACGCGCTGATCGCGGTGCTCCGACACGAACATGTCTGCGAGGTGTTCACGCGCATCGGCGCCAAGGGCGTGACCTCCGAACAGGTCGCAGATGGCGTGGCTTCCGAAGTACGCAAATACAAGGCAGCCGGCACGACCGCAGTGGGACCACATCTGGCCGACCAGTGGGCGCTGCCACTGGCCATCGCGGTCGATCAAACGGGCAAGGCCGCTAGCTACACCTGCTCAGGCATCACGCCGCACGCGCGCACAAACTTTGAGGTGATCGAGAAGTTTCTGCCTGTCCAGTTTTCGACCGAACCGGTGGAAGGTGGCTTCAAGGTGAATGTGCGAGCAATCGCCGCCTGAAGCAAGCTGCTGAATCAGTCGTCCTGCTGGTCCAATCCGAGCGCGCTCGCGACGGATTGCTCCAGCATCTCGACCAGTTCCGGATCCATGTACTTGTACTCGTCCGGAATGTCGAGCACGACAATGCGCTTGTTCTCAAGCAGCCGCGTGAACTCCGCCAGCAAGCGCGATTTGTGCTTTTCTTCCATCACGAAGATCACATCAGCCCAACGCACATCGTCGACCGACACCACATGGCGCGCGTTCGAACTGGTGCCGCCGGAGCGCGCCTCCACCCGAGGATGCCTGCGCCAGACCTGCTCGCCCGTCGGGCTTCGCCATTGGTTGCGACTGCAGACAAACAGGATCTTCGTGCGCGGAGATGCCGAGGCGTTCATATCCTGCTTGCGTTCCGACTCTTGCCCCTGCACCAGTTGTCGCTCGGTGATCACGGGATATTCGAATCCGAGCTGCTTCGCACGCGCCAGCTTGTCGCCACGCGTGTACATGTCCTTCCAGCGCTTCTCGCGGGGCCAATCGTCTTTGGATGTCATACGGTTGTCGTGATGATGAATGCAACCACTGCGAGCCAACATGCTGTCACGCTGGCGGCAGTGTGCGTTTCAGGCCGACGTTAGCATGTATTCACTCGGCCTCTTCCACGACACCCATCACAGCGAGAGTTCTCCATGCCAATGTCCATCCCCACATTTGCGCACAGCCAGATCACCCGTGACGAACGCGGCGTGTACTCGCTGCAGATCTGTGACGCCAAAAGCCTGAACATTCTCGCCACGCCCGTCACCCAAGGCCTGACCGAGGCCGCACGCTGGATCGCACAACAGAGCGATGCACGCGCCGTGATCCTGCGCGGCACAGGAGAAAAAGCGTTTGTGGGTGGCGCGAACATCTACGAGATGGCTGAGCTGGATCCATCGGGTGGACGCGCATTCATTACCCACCTGCGTCACCTGTGCGATGCCGTGGCCGCCATTCCCGTGCCGACTGTGGCGCGCATTCCCGGCTTCTGCCTCGGCGCGGGACTGGAACTGGCCGCTGCCTGCGACATTCGCCTCGCCTCGCGCGATGCCTTCTTCGGCATGCCCGAAGTGCGCGTCGGCATTCCCTCGGTCATCCATGCGGCATTGCTGCCGCGACTGATCGGCCAAGGTGCGACCAACTGGTTGCTGCTGACCGGAGAGAACGTCGATGCAGACCAAGCGCTGCGCTGGGGATTTCTGCAATTCGTGTGTGACGCAGGTGAACTCGACACCCTGGTCGAGCGCACCATTCACCCCATCGCCGAAAGCGGCCCACGCGCGATCCGCTCGCAGAAAGCCTTGCTGCAGTACTGGCAGGAGTCGAGTCTTGAAGCAGGCATAGACCGCAGCGTACAGGCGTTCGGCGAAGCGTTCGAGACGGATGAACCGCAGCGCTACATGGCTCCGTTTCTGTCGCGCAAACGCTGAACCGATTTCAGCCGATTCAAAATACCGCCTCAATCAAAAACGGCCCCTTGCGCTTGAGCGCCGCGCGCACCGCATCGCCGAACGCGGCGATGTTGGATACGCGCACGGCCTCCATGCCCGAGGCGTTGGCCATGTGGACCCAGTCGATGTTCGGGTTGTCGAGGTTGAGCATCTGGTTGGCGTTGTGGCCCGGCTCGCCTGCGCCCACGCTCGTGAACTCGCCGCGCAGGATGGCGTATTTGCGATTGGCGATGATGATGTTGAGCACATCGAGTTTCTCGCGCGCCTGCGTCCACAGGCCTTGCACGGTGTACATCGCGCTGCCGTCGGCCTGCATGAGAACGACCTTGCGGTCGGGGCAGGCAATGGCCGCGCCGGTGGCCAGCGGAATGCCGTTGCCGATGGCACCGCCGGTGATCTGCAGATAGTCGTGCGGCGCGGCCTGCATGGTGTAGCGGAAAAAATCGCGCCCGGAACTGACCGACTCGTCGCACACGATGGCGTTGTCGGGAATCAGCTCGGCCATGGCCTGAGCGAAGGTGAGCGCATTGATGGGCGTGCCCGTGCTCCAGTTCAGCTTGTCCGGCGCGGGCATGCTGGGCAGGGCCTGCAGCGATTGCGGCTTGCCGCTGGCACCGGTCGCGCTGGCCAGTTGCTGTAGCGCGGCGAGCGCATCGCCACCCAATGGACTCAGATGGATGACGTCCGCATCCGCAGGCAGCATGGAGCCCGGTTTGCCGGGATAGGCGAAGAAGGCCACAGGAGCCTTGGCACCGATGAGAATCACGCGCTTGTAGGGTGCGAGCAGCTTGAGCGCCGCGTCCACGTTGTAGGGCACGCGCTCGATCGCCACACGCCCCTGACCACGTTGCGTGCGCGCGTTTGATTGCTGCGCGAGCAGATGCGCACCCGTGCGCTCGGCAATGCTTTGCGCGATGGCGAGCGCATCTTCACGCAGCGCACGACCGGAGAGCAGCAACAGCGTCTTACCATCGGCCTTCGACTGCAGCGCCGCCACACTGCGGCGCAGCACATGGTCATCCAGCGCCAAGGTCTGTGGCGGCTGTGCGATCACGGGCGCTACCGAAGTCTCGGACCATGCCGCATCGGCAGGCAGGATCAGCGTGGTCACTCCGCCACCAAGCGTGGTCGATGCGTGGATCGCCTCCGCAGCCTGCTGCGCAACCTCGCTCGCGTTGCGCACGCGGCCCACCCATTTGGACATGGGACGTGCCAGCGATTCGATGTCGCTGGTGAGCGGCGCGTCGTGGTGCAGGTGGTAGCTCGCATGGTCACCCACGATGTTCACCATGGGCGTGTTGGCTCGGCGCGCGTTGTGCATGTTGGCCAGTGCATTGGCAAGGCCCGGACCGGTATGCAGCAGCGTGCATGCGGGCTTGTCCGCCATGCGCGCATAGCCATCGGCCGCGCCGGTCACCACGCCTTCGAAAAGCCCCAGCACGCAGCGCATCTGCGGCTTGCGGTCGAGTGCGGCGACGAAGTGCATCTCCGACGTTCCTGGGTTGGCAAAGCACACATCGACCTGATTGGCCAGCAGCGTATCCACCAGCACATCCGCGCCGTTTTTGTTGTCGTGATTGCCTGTTGTCGTGACCTTATCCATATCGCAATTCCAACTTCTTTTCACTCTTCAATACCCGCTCATGATGAGGCATGAGGCTCACTCACTTGTCCATCAAGATCCTGTTGTCTTCAATGACCGTTCTGCACGCCGCTGTCAGCCTGTCCACGATGGCGCGGTCACACCCTTGGGGGATCGGGAAAACCACTTTCCTTGAATATGGGTACATGAGGCGACAAAGCCACCTCGATGTCTGGGCTGCGCGCTAGTTGGCGTAGCCCGAAACAAACTCCTTGGCCGCACCCGTCGCGGGATCGAACACATGGCGGCGCACCTTGCCGATGTCCGCGCCATAGACATGGATGCTGATGGACACGCGGTCATCAAAGGCATTGATCACCTGATGCACATCGCCGATGGTCGGCGACACTGCCTCGACCGATCCCGGCTCCAGCCGCACCTGCTCGGTAGCGGTCAGCGTGCCGGTGTTCTCGTCACGGTCGAACGACTGCGACACTTCCGCATTGCGCAGCATGCCGATCAGCCCCCACACCGTGTGGTCGTGAATCGGCGTCTTCTGACCCGGTCCCCACACAAAGCTCACGACAGAGAATGCATCGTCCGGCGCGCGGTAGAGCAGGTATTGCTGATAGAACTGCGCATGCGGCACGGCATGCTGGTCTTCGAGCCAGTCGTCATGACGCACCAGATCACCCAGCAGGCGCGAGCCTTCTTTCAGGATGCGCGGCTCGTCCTTGGGTGCGTCACCCACCAGTTGTGTCATCGCAGTGACGAAATCTTCCAAACGCTTGTGCATAAGCTTTGTTGTTGTGTTGAGGGCGGTCCCAAGTCAGATTGGTTCGCGTCGGATGCGACAGGCTGAAAATCAAATTTCCATATTTTGGAACATTGTTTTCTGCTCAGGCCAAAAAGAAACCGAGTCGTACTCGGTCTTCTCTCTGCGTCCAAGCCAACCTGAGGTGCCCGTTTTCAAAATGGGATGCAAGCACTATAGGCGCGGCGAAAATGCCATGTCAATGCGGATTCCGAGCATGCTCATGCGCAAACCAGATATGCAGATCGGGTAAAAGTGATGCCGTGAAATGCTGCAATACCGCTGGATTCAAGGCATTTCAGGCCATTGCGCCATTGGCTCGCCGCCCGACATTGCATCCATGACTGAAAGCCTTTCGGGTTGACCGAGCCTCGAACCTGACTAGAATTTGCAGCATCGAATTCCAGAAACACTGTTCCATATTTTGGAACATTAAAATTTCAGCGTACTGACCGGAGACCTCATCCCATGGACCCCAAGAACACCATTCTTCCCCTGCAGGGCGTGCGCGTGCTCGAACTGTGCAATGTCGCGGCCGGGCCGTTCTGCGGGCTGTTGCTGGCTGACATGGGGGCGGATCTCATCAAGATCGAGAACCCCACGGGCGGCGACACGCTGCGCACCTGGCCGCCGATCACCGATGGGTTCAGCGAGAACTTTGCCTCGCTCAACCGCAACAAGCGCTCGGTCACGTTGGATCTCAAATCGCCCGACGATCTGGTCAAGTTGCGCGAACTGGTGAAGACCGCCGATGTGCTCATCGAGAACAACCGACCCGGCGTGATGAAGCGACTGGGCCTTGACTACGAATCGCTGAAAGCCGCGAACCCGCGCCTGCTGTACTGCTCGATTTCCGCTTACGGCCAGACCGGCCCGCGCGCGAGCGAAGGCGGGTTTGACCTCACGATTCAGGCGATGAGCGGCATCATGAGCGTGACCGGCGAGAACGGCGGCGCGCCCGTCAAATGCGGCGTGCCGCTGAGCGACTTTGCCGCGGGCCTGTACGCCGCGTACTCCGTCGCCGCGTCGCTGCGTCATGTGCAGCAGACCGGCGAAGGCGCGCACATCGACGTGCCCATGCTCGGCACATCGCTCGCCATCGCGGCATTGCAGACCTCGGAATATTTCGGCAGCGGCCGTGACCCCGGCAAGCTCGGCTCCGCGCATCCGCGCAACGCGCCTTATCAGGCCTTCCGCTGCAGCGATGGCTACTTCGCCATGGCCGCAGGCAACAACGCGCTGTGGCGCTCGGTGACCGAAGTCGTCGGCATGCCCGAGCTGCTGAACGATGAGCGCTTCACCTCGCCCACCACGCGCGCCAGGAATCAGGTGGCACTGCGCGATCTGCTCGAAGTGAAGTTTCTGCAAAAGGACGCCGCGCACTGGCTCGCGGAATTCGCCAAGGTCGGTGTGCCCAGCGCGCCGATCAACACGTATTCACAGGTGCTCAAGGACCCGCAGGTCGAGCACATGGACTGGGTGCAGGACATCACCCTGCCGGGCGACAACGTCACGCAAACCTTTGTCTCGCCCATCAAGATCAACGGCCAGGGCCAGCCCGTGCGCATGAATCCGCCCGCTCTCGGGGAGCACAACGACGAGCTTCTGGCGGGCGACAAGGTGGCTGCGAAATGAGCTGCGATCCGTCCTCGACAACCCCCCCCGTGCTGCTCATCGACAAGCAGCCCACGCACTGGACGCTCACGCTCAATCGCCCGGAAAAGCGCAACGCGCTCTCGTCCGATCTGATCGAAGCACTGCTCGCCGCAGTACAGGACGCCAAAGCCGCGCAGGCACCGCTGCTGGTGCTGCAAGGCGCGGGCGCGAATTTCTCCGCCGGATTCGATTTCACCGGCTTTGAAGAGCAAAGCGAAGGCGACTTGCTGCTGCGTTTTGTGCGCATCGAAACCCTGCTGCAAGAGATCGCCTACGGCCCCTTCGCCACGCTCGCACTCGCGCACGGCAACAACTTTGGCGCGGGTGTCGATCTGTTTGCAGCGTGCCGTCATCGCTGGTGCGCCCCACAAAGCAAATTTCGCATGCCCGGTTTGAAATTCGGCCTGGCTTTGGGCACACGCCGCCTTGCAGGTCTAGTAGGCGAGAGCAATGCTTATTCGTTGCTCGAAACCACTGCCACGTTCAACGACGAACACGCGCAACGCATCGGCTTTTTGCAAGGCACGAAGATGCAGGAAGAATGGCCTGCGCTGATCGAACAAGTGAGCGCAAGCACCTTGTCTTTGCCCGCAGCAAGCCGTCAGTTTCTGCGTGACCTGACGCGAGACACTGCGCATCGCGACGGGGACATGGCGGCGCTGGTGGCATCGGCTTCTGCGCCGGGATTGAAGGAAAGGATTCGGGTGTATCGGGGTGAGAGCCGCTGAGTTCTCGTCCCGATCCACGATTGCAGGACAGGTGCCTGACTCATCCTTCTTCTGAGTGGCTTCCGCGACGAGGGATTTCGCCACCGTCCGGGTCACTACCGCCCAACTGTGCCAGCCTCTGAGCAGCGCTGGCAGACAGATCGAGGTGCTCAGACTTTTTCATTTCAGGACTGCTCGACTCCGACGCCCTCGCATCGATTGCGTCAGTATCTGGCGACACCGCCTCCACCCACACCGTCTCGTCAGGATGGTGCCCGCTGATTGTGTCTACTGCACCCTCGATGACTTCGCGGTCTCTTACCCCGAGCTCGTAGTTGAATCGCGAAAGATGACCGCCTGTCGTCTCGCGGTACTTGTCCTCCGAAATTGCATCAGCGCCACACCAGACTTGCGCTCCGGATTTCCGCGCGATGCTCAGTGCATCCTCAAGCCCCTTCGGGGTGATTGCCAAAAAGATCATCGCTCCCCTTTCGATCACTGACTAGCCGCAGGGTCCAGCAGTTGCGTCGCATCGGTCTTGTACAACTCAAAAAATTCAGCCAACGTTCTGGCCACTGGAACAGATGACGAGCCATCCGGAGGATCAACCCATACCGCGCTGGTGCCATCTCCATTGTTCTTCAACCGATAGCACCAACAATTGATCATGTAGTCGGCAAACAGCACGCCATCTGGCGAAGAATCCACGTTCTCCCGCTCGATCAACTCCAACGGCCAGAGACACCAAAGCTCCCTGTCCATTTCGTGCATTCCGCCGATCGCGGCATACATCGCAAGCACATCAGGAGTAGCGGTAGCGCCCAGTTTGGAAAAGACTGCCTGCACTTGCGCCGCCGACACAGGTTCCGCCAAGTCCAGACCTTCATTCCTCCACCGGGCCACCAATTCGACAAGTGCATGCATGACACCCCCTAAATGCCGTTCGTCGCGAATCGTCAATACCCCCGACTGAACCCCAACCTCCGCGACACCATCTCCGTCACTTCGATCAGCCGCTTTCCACTCTTCTCCAGCGCCTCGATGCTCAAGCGCTCCGCAGGCCCGGAAATCCCCAGTGCCGCCACCACCTGGCCCGAAGCGTCGCGGATCGGGGCGGCTGCGCCGACGACCTGTTCGCGCCATTCGCCGGTGTTGATCGCGTAGCCCTTGGTGCGGATGTCTTCGAGTTGCTTGCGCAGATCGCCGAAGCGCACGATGGATTTTTCGGTATGCGGCTTGAGGCGGTTCTTCACGATGGCAAGCACTTCCTCATCCGCCCAGGCCAGCATGGATTTGCCGGTGGCCACGCATTGCGCGGGGGCGCGGCCGCCGACGGTGGTGTAGGCGCGCACGGGTTGTGGGCTGTCGATCTTTTCGATGTAGAGCACTTCCGCGCCGTCGAGGATCGACAAGTGCACGGTCTCCTGCGTTTCTTCGGCGAGCTGCTTCATGAAGGGCAGCGATTCCAGGCGCACGTCGAGCTTGGAGGAGATGCGCGAGCCCAGCTCCCACATCTTCATGGTGAGCTCGTAGCGGTTGGTGTCGGCGTTCTTGCGCGCGAAGCCCTGGTGCACGAGGGCCTGCAGCAGGCGGTGCACATTGCTCTTGTTGAGCAGCAACTGCGATGCGAGCTCGCTGACGCCCGAGCCCTTGTCATTGCGGGCCATGGCTTCGAGGAGCACTAGCCCTTTGATGAATGTCTTGTCCAATGTAGCCGCGCTTGTTGGTGGTGTAACTTGGCGCGATTCTACTGAACGGGCGGCGCAGCGAAACTGCGTCGAACCCTAGTCCACCCAGACGCTCACGCGGTCAGCAGGCCCTGCTTTTCGATGAAGGCCACCACGTCATCCAGACCCGACAGCGTCTTCAGGTTCGTCATCACGAACGGCTTCATGCCCTTGGCCGTGTTGCGCATGCGTTCGGTGTCGCTCTTCATCACGTCGAGGTTGGCGCCCACATGTGGCGCGAGGTCGGTCTTGTTGATGACGAAGAGGTCGCTCTTGGTGATGCCGGGGCCGCCCTTGCGCGGGATCTTTTCGCCCGCTGCCACGTCGATCACGTAGATCGTCAGGTCGCTGAGTTCCGGGCTGAAAGTCGCGGCCAGGTTGTCGCCGCCGGATTCGATGAAGACGATGTCGGCGTTGGGAAAATCGCCCAGCATGCGGTCGATGGCTTCGAGGTTGATGGACGCGTCTTCGCGGATCGCCGTGTGCGGGCAGCCGCCCGTTTCCACGCCCATGATGCGCTCGGCAGGCAGCGCGCCGCTGATGGTGAGCAGGCGCTGGTCTTCCTTGGTGTAGATGTCGTTGGTGATGGCGATCAAGTCCCACTTCTCGCGCATGGCCTTGCAGAGCATTTCGAGCAGCGTGGTCTTGCCGGAGCCGACCGGGCCGCCAATGCCAACGCGCAGGGGCGGCAGCTTCTTGGTGCGGTTGGAGATGTGGTGCAGTGCGGTGGCGTTATGGCTCATTTGAATCTCGACCTGGAAAAATGTGTTTTGAAGATCACTCACGGCGCTTTGCCGTAAGCGCGCTCGACCTTGGCGATGCGCAGTTCGAAATGCGCGTACCAACCGGTGCGACCTTGCTCGCGCGCGAGTTGGTGTTCGGTGTTCTGCTTCCAGTGGCGAATGGCTTCCTCGCTTTGCCAGTACAACACGGTGATGCCGAAGCCCTGGGCATCGCGCACGCTTTCCGCCCCGAGATAACCGGGTTGCTGCGATGCCAGTTCGGCCATGCGATCCGCCATGGCTGCGTAGCCTTTATCGCCATCCGTGCGTTGCGAACTGAAGATGACGGCGTAGTACGGTGGCTCGGGAAGGCGGGCAAAATTTGTGCTGCTATTCAGGCTGTTCATGGTGCGTTGGGCTCCTGCGGGTGGCTTGCGGATCAACTGCGAAAGATACGCGAGTACTGGTGCTCGTGCCTTGCAGAAAGAATCGCCAGCATGGGCGAAAACGCGACCCGTTCATTGTCCGGCAGCAACATGGCGGCATTCACTGCGGCAGGGATTTCGCCCGCCAGTCGCGCCAGAATGCGTTGCCCTGCGCTCTGCCCGAGCGGCACGGCTTTGATGGCGGCTTGCACCATGTTTTCGGCCCAGCCGAAGGCATAGGACAGCAGGCAGTCCTGCAGCGGTGCCTGCGTGAGCGAGGCGGCCAATGCAAACGCGATGGGATAAGTCGGCGTGCGGTTGGAGAGCTGCGCCAACTGCTCCACCGCTTCGTTGCCCGGATGCTGATTGCGCAGCCACGCGACCAGCGACTGGCCCATCTGCTCGCTTTGCAGACGCAGCTCGCTGGTCTCGCGCGTTTCGATCACCCAGTCGTTGAGCGACTGCACGCGCACGGCATCGCCAGCGCGCCACGCAGGAATGGCCTGCGCGATCACGGCGATGTCGCTGCGTGATTGGGTCAGGTGCAGTTGATGCACCAGCCAATCCGCGGCGCTTGCTTCGTCATGCACGCGGCCCGCTTCGATGGCGGCTTCCAGACCTTCCGAATAGGAGAAGCCGCCAATCGGCAACGCGGGCGAAGCCAGCCACATGAGCTGCAGCAGGCTGTGCGCGGAGAGCGTTGGGGCGCAGGCGTTGGACGACATGTCGCTCACTCAATGCCCGTGGTGGTGATCGTGTTCGTGCTCACCGTGCGCGTGATGATGTTGATGGTGATGACCGTGGTGGCTGTGCCCATCGTTGGTCACATGACCACCGTATGCACCGCCTTCGGGCTCGAAGGGCAGATCGGCCTCGTGCACGATCATGTGCATGCTGCGCAGCATGTCGGCCAGCACATGGTCGGGCTCGATCTTGAGGTGATCGGGTTGCAGCTCGATGGGCACATGGCGATTGCCGAGGTGGTAGGCCGCGCGCATCAGGTCGAAGGCCGTGCCGTGGTCCTTGCACCAAGTGATGTGCAGCACCTTTTGCGGCGCGGCGATCACACGCACCAGCGAGCCGTCTTCGCCGACCAACACATCGCCACCGCGCACGGCCTGACCGCGCGGCAGAAAGATGGCCAGCTCGCGGCCCGCGCTGTCTGTCGCGGCAAAGCGGCTTTTCTGGCGCACGTCCCAATCGAGTTCGACCGTGGTGGCGCGCTTGATCAACACGTTGGAGAGGCCCGCGCCTTGCGCGAGCAGTTTGTTCATTTGCAGCATGTCTGCGTCATCCATCCACAGAAGAATTAGAGAACCCGAGATGCATATGGCATGCAACATGCATGTGATGGGGTCTTTTCACAGAAATTACATTGGCACCATGGGTCAGACTGCTTCCACCATCACCACCCCCGCTTCCGACCAACAAGCCCCTTGGCACGCTTGCGGCGCGCTGCATGTGGCCGTTTACGGCACGCTGCGCGCGGGTGGCGTGAACGACATCGCGCGGCTGCAGCCGGGCATTGTGCGCACGGGTGTCACGCTGCTCACCGGCACCTTGCATGATCTGGGCTGGTACCCCGGTCTTTCGCTCGACGGAACGCAATCCGTGCTGGCCGAGGTGTACCCGCTCAACGATGCGCTGGAGCAGGCCATGGACGGCATCGAAGGCATCTGGCCGCAGGACTTTGGCGAATACGCGAAACGCATTCTGGAAGTGAAGGTGGCCCTGCCCGATGGCGACGAGCAGAGCCTGCGCGTGCTGTTCTACGAAGCGCTGCCCGCGATTGTGCAAGGCACGCCGGTCATCGACGCGAGCGACTGGCTGGCTTGGTATCGCGGCACGGGCAGAGAGCATCCGAACAGTCCTTTTCAGCTCAAGACCGGGATGGACCAGTCCTGACGTGTCCGCATGCCCTGCATCGGGATGGGATGCGAGGCGCAAAGCGCAGCAATAGCCCGTGCTATTGCGAGCATTTGCAACGACGCAGGCCGCCCGATTCAGGGATATGCGGCACGTTGAGGGCTGGTTCAGCATGGTCTAGAACAGAAAATAACGCTGCGCCATCGGCAGGCTGACCGCAGGCTCGCAAGTCAGCAGATCGCCATCGGCGCGCACGGCATAGGTCTGCGCGTCGACTTCCATGCGCGGCGCGTAGTCATTCAAGATCATGTCGCGCTTGCCCACGCCGCGAATGCCCTTCACGGCGGACAGTTGCTTGGCGAGACCAAAGCGCTCGCCAATGCCCGCTTGCAAACCGGCTTGCGAGACAAACGTCAGCGAGGTCTTGGCAATCGCGCCGCCGAAGCTGCCGAACATCGGGCGATAGTGCACTGGCTGCGGTGTGGGGATCGATGCGTTCGGATCGCCCATGGCGGCCATGGCGATGAAGCCGCCCTTCATGATGACGGAGGGCTTCACGCCGAAGAACGCGGGTTTCCAGATCACGAGGTCGGCCCACTTGCCCACTTCGATGCTGCCCACTTCGTGGCTCACGCCGTGCGCAATCGCGGGGTTGATGGTGTACTTGGCGATATAGCGGCGCGCACGGAAGTTGTCGTTGCGTGCGCCGTCGCCCTTGAGTGCGCCGCGCTGCAGCTTCATCTTGTGCGCGGTCTGCCAGGTGCGCAGCACGACCTCGCCGACGCGGCCCATGGCCTGGCTGTCGGAGCTGAACATGCTGATCGCGCCGAGGTCATGCAGGATGTCTTCGGCCGCGATGGTTTCCTTGCGGATGCGGCTTTCGGCAAACGCGAGGTCTTCGGCAATCGACGGATCGAGGTGATGGCAGACCATCAGCATGTCCACATGCTCGTCCAGCGTGTTGATGGTGTAGGGGCGCGTGGGGTTGGTGGAGCTGGGCAGCACGTTGGCCTCGCCCACCACTTTGAGAATGTCGGGCGCGTGCCCGCCGCCCGCGCCTTCGGTGTGGAAGGTGTGGATGGTGCGGCCCTTGAACGCGGCCACGGTGTCTTCCACAAAGCCCGATTCGTTGAGTGTGTCGGTGTGGATCGCCACCTGCGTGTCGGTCTCTTCCGCCACGTTCAGGCAGTTGTCGATGGCAGCGGGTGTGCTGCCCCAGTCTTCATGCAGCTTGAGGCCGATGGCGCCCGCGCTGATCTGCTCGTGCAGGCCCTGCGGCAGGCTGGCGTTGCCCTTGCCGAGAAAGCCGAGGTTCATCGGGAACGCGTCTGCGGCCTGCAGCATGCGCTCCATGTTCCAAGGGCCGGGCGTGCAGGTGGTGGCGAAGGTGCCGGTGGCCGGGCCGGTGCCGCCGCCGATCATGGTGGTGATGCCGCTCGCCAGCGCTTCATCGATCTGCTGCGGCGCGATGAAGTGGATGTGCGAATCGATGCCGCCAGCGGTGACGATGCAGCCTTCGCAGCTGATGATCTCGGTGCCGGGGCCGATGATGATGTCCACACCCGGTTGGGTGTCAGGGTTGCCTGCTTTGCCGATCGCTGCGATGCGGCCATCATTCAGGCCGATGTCGGCCTTGACGATGCCCCAGTGGTCGAGGATCAGGGCGTTGGTCATGACGGTGTCCATCGCGCCTTGGCTTCTTGCGCGCTGGCTTTGGGCCATGCCGTCGCGGATGGTTTTGCCGCCGCCGAATTTGACTTCTTCGCCGTAGGTTCCTGCGCGCAGGGTGTAGTCCTGCTCTACCTCGATGATGAGGTCGGTGTCGGCTAGTCTGACTCGGTCTCCGACTGTGGGGCCGAAGGTTTCGGCGTAGGCTCGTTTGTCTATTTTTGCCATGATGGGGCTATCTCATCTGCTTTTGGCTTGGGGCACTTTTTGTGCTGCCGCTCGGGTGTTTGGTGCGGGTGCCGGGACTGCCCCCGGCGGGGCAATCACTTTTTGCTGGCGCGCAAAAAGTAATCAAAAACGCGCTTGAAGTCATCCGGCAGAACTCACTGCGCGCCGGAGGCGCTCCGTTCGGACAACCGCCGGAAGTCAGTTTGGAAGAGGTGGTTTCGGCACTTTGCTTCGCTCGTGCCTGTTCATCTCGCGACTTCGCGAGATGTTGGGGCGCGAGTGTTTTTGGCATTGTCAGATGCCGCCCATGATCAGTGCTCTGAAGCCGTAGATTTGGCGGTCGCCTGCGAAGGGGACCAGTTCTACGGTTCGTTGCTGGCCTGGTTCGAAGCGCACTGCCATGCCGCTGGCGATGTTCAGGCGCATGCCGTGTGCGGCTTGTCGGTCGAACGAGAGGCCTGCGTTAGTTTCTGTGAAGTGGTAGTGCGAGCCGACCTGTATGGGGCGGTCGCTGGCGTTTTTCACCAGGAGCGTGATGGGCTCGCGGCCCACGTTGAGTTCGTGGTGGCCTTCGTCGATGAGCAGTTCGCCGGGGATCATGTCGTGCCTCTCGGTTCGTTGTGGGATCAAGCCAGTCGGGTGAGCATGAATGCGCCCAGCGCTGCGGTGGCCACGCCGCCTGCGCGGGCGATCCATGTGTGGCGTTGCAGGGCTGCGTTGCCGAGGGCCATGCCGGTGAGGTGCAAAGTAGCCGACCCTAGCGCCATGCCTGCGAGTGCGGCGGCTGCCATCAGGCCGGTGTCGGCTGCGAGTTCTGCGCCATGGGCTGCGCCGTGGAAGAAGGCGAAGGTGCCTGCGAGCAGTGCGGCCACGCCCCATGGCATGCGTTTTTGCACTGCGACGAGCAGGCCGAGCACGAGCACGGAGGCGGCGATCATGGGTTCGACGCCAGGCACGACCAAGCCTGCAAACCCTGCGACGCAGCCTGCCACCAGCAGTGCGACAAAGGCCAGCGGTGCGCGCCAAGCGGGGCGCACGGCGAGGGCGCTCCACACGCCTACTGCGACCATCGCGGCCAGGTGGTCTGCGCCGGTGAAGGGGTGGGCGAAGGCTTGTGCAAAGCTGTCGAGCACGCCGTGGCTGTGGGTGTGATCGCCTGCGTGGGCGAATGCGGAAAGCGGTGCAGCGGCAGCCAAGGCTGCGCCGGTGCTGGCGACGAGGAGTTTGTGGAGAGTCTTCATGGCGGTGTCCGGTGTTTGTTCGATGTGCGTTCGATGTGAAAGTGGCGCGCGCGATCAGATGATGGGCTGGTGCACCGTGACGAGCTTGGTGCCGTCGGGGAAGGTGGCTTCGACCTGGATGTCGGGGATCATCTCGGCGATGCCGTCCATCACGTCGTCACGCGTGAGGATGGTGCGGCCTTCGCTCATGAGCTGGGCGACGGTCTTGCCGTCGCGTGCGCCCTCCATCACGGCGGCGCTGATGAAGGCCACCGATTCAGGATAGTTGAGCTTGAGCCCGCGTGCCTTGCGGCGTTCGGCCAGCAGGGCGGCGGTGAAGATGAGCAGCTTGTCTTTTTCGCGTGGTGTGAGTTCCATCTGCGGATTCCCGGTTGTCTGAAGGGGTGGCGACGCGGCCTACCGATGCGGTGTCATCTGCAAAAAGCGGGCCACATCTCATTTTGGTGAACGGCCACGCACTGCAAGCGTGCAGAGCGCACCGCCAAGGGTCGGCTGAAATTGTGCGCTGTCTGCATGACGGTGCAAGCCTTCGCGAGCGCCCTTGTTTGGTGCGCAGATTTCCTCGCATTTGGTGCACGCAGCCCACAAAGGCACGTGCTGCGCATTGCAGCACAGAGTGCCAACAGCCGCGCGCACTCGCCCGCCTCAGCGTTTGCCACGCGTTGGCACAGCTATTGCACTGAAGAGGGACGGTCTCGTTTTGGACCGGTCAATTCTTCCTCTAACTGGAGTGGTGCAATCATGATGAACCGTCGCGGAACACTTACTACGCTGGCTGCCTCGCTGGCGCTGGGTCTGGGCCTCACAGCGAATGTGCATGCGCAGGACACCATCAAGGTGGGCGTGCTGCACAGCCTCTCGGGCACCATGGCGATATCGGAAACCGTGCTCAAGGACACGGTGCTGATGGCCATCGACGACATCAACGCCAAGGGCGGTGTGCTGGGCAAGAAGCTCGAACCCGTGGTGGTGGACCCGGCCTCCAACTGGCCGCTGTTCGCCGAGAAGGCCAAGCAACTGATCACGCAGGACAAGGTGGCCGTGGTCTTCGGCTGCTGGACCAGCGTGTCGCGCAAGTCGGTGCTGCCGGTGTTCGAGCAGAACAACGGCCTGCTGTTCTACCCCGTGCAATATGAGGGCGAAGAGCTTTCCAAGAACGTGTTCTACACGGGCGCAGCGCCCAACCAGCAGGCGATTCCCGCCGTCGAATACCTGATAAGCAAGGAAGGCGGCAGCGCCAAGCGCTTTGTGTTGCTGGGCACGGACTATGTCTACCCACGCACCACCAACAAGATTCTGCGTGCTTTCCTCAAGTCCAAGGGCGTGAAGGAATCCGACATCATGGAAACCTACACGCCGTTCGGCCACAGCGACTACCAGACCATCGTGGCCGACGTGAAGAAGTTCTCCACCGGCGGCAAGACGGCGGTGATCTCGACCATCAATGGCGACTCCAACGTGCCGTTCTACAAGGAACTGGGCAACGCCGGCTTGAAGGCCAAGGACGTGCCTGTGGTGGCCTTCAGCGTGGGTGAAGAAGAGCTGCGCGGCGTAGACACCAAGCCGCTGGTCGGCCATCTGGCCGCGTGGAACTACTTCCAAAGCGTGAAGAACCCGACCAATACCGCGTTCATCAAGCAGTGGAGCGAATACGCCAAGGCCAAGAGCATTCCCGGCCACAAGGACAAGCCGCTCACCAACGATCCGATGGAAGCCACCTGGGTGGGCATCCACATGTGGAAGCAAGCGGTCGAAAAGGCCAAGAGCACGGATGTGGACAAGGTCATCGCCGCCATGGCCGGCCAGACCTTCACCGCGCCCGATGGCTTCGTCGTGAAGATGGACGAGAAGAACCACCACCTGCACAAGCCGGTGATGGTCGGCGAGATCAAGGCCGACGGCCAGTTCAACGTGGTGTGGAAGACCAAGGGCCCCGTGAAGGCCCAGCCATGGAGCCCGTACATCGAAGGCAACGACAAGAAGAAGGATGAGCCGAACGGCAAGTCGGCCATGTGATTTTTCTGTCGTCTCCGATTTCTTCATTCGCTCAATGCGAAAGAAGAATGGGGTGAGGGTCGGTGCTAGGAACCTGTTCACAGCAACGTACCAGAGGTTGGTTTGCCCCTCACCCCAGCCTTCGCCATCCACCGGTCGAAGGCCACTTCGGGCCTTGTTTTCAGGCCCCCATTCAGAACATCTGCACGACCATGACACGCACAACCGGCATTCACTGCGCCCCTCGCAAGCGAGGCTTCTGGGGTGCGAAAGCGGCGGCTGCAGCGATTTCCGCGCTGGCCTTGTTTTCCAGCTTCGGTGCCCACGCGCTCACCGCAGAGCAAGCCTTCCACATGGCCGCTGCCGATGACAGCGAGCAACGCGTGGAAGCCATCAACCAAGCCGTGCAGACGCCCGGTGCGCAGGTCGCAGCATTCCTTGCCGCGCTCGCCAACGACGAAGTGAAAACTGCGAACGGCAAGGCCTACATCGTGCAGAACGACAAGGCCATCGACCCCGCCACCGGCAACGCGACGACGCTGCCCACCGATGCGGAAGACGTGGTCAACAACAACTATCTGCGCGGCGTGATCGACGTCGCGCAAGCGGCTCTCGCACTGAACAGCAACGATGCGACCGAGCGCCGCAAGGCCGCAGCCAAGCTGGCCGCAGAGCCCGATGCGTCGCGCGTCGAACTCATCGACAAGGTGCTCGCCAAGGAATCCGATGCGCAGGTGAAGAGCCTGCTCGAACGCGCCAAAGCCGCCAGCCAATTGGCCAGCGAAGACCCGCAACAGCGCCTGCATGCGATTGCCGCGCTCGCACATGAAAAGACGCCCGAGACGCAGTTGCTGCTCAACCAGCGCATGGCCGATGAGCAAGACCCGGCGGTCAAGAAAGCACTGCAGCGCGCCGTGGCCGAGATTGCAGACGGCCTGGCCTGGGGCGAGCGCCTCGGCGAAATCTTCAGCGGCATCAGCCTTGGCTCCGTGCTGCTGCTGGCTGCACTCGGCTTGGCCATCACCTACGGGCTGATGGGCGTGATCAACATGGCGCATGGCGAGCTGATCATGATCGGCGCTTACGCCACCTACATGGTTCAGGTCGCGTTCCAACGCTTTCTGCCCGAAGCCGCATTCGGTTGGTATCTGGTGCTGGCGATTCCGGTGTCGTTCCTCGCGTCGGCAGCCGTCGGCGCGATTCTGGAGCGCGGCGTGATCCGCTTTCTCTACGGCCGTCCGCTCGAAACACTGCTCGCCACCTTCGGCATCAGCCTCGTGCTGCAGCAGACCGTGCGCAGCCTGTTCGGCGCGCAGAACGTGGGTGTGGAAAACCCCTCGTGGATGAGCGGCGGCTTGACGCTGCTGCCCAATCTCACGCTGCCGTGGAACCGCATCTGCATCGTGATCTTCGCCTTCCTCGTGCTCGGCGGCGTGGCCTTCATGATTGCGCGCACACGGCTTGGCCTGTTCGTGCGCGGCGTCACGCAGAACCGCGCGATGGCGTCCTGCGTGGGTGTGAACACCGCGCGCACCGACACCTATGCGTTCGCGCTCGGCTCCGGCATTGCGGGCTTGGCCGGTTGCGCGCTCAGCCAGATCGGCAACGTGGGGCCGGACCTCGGCCAGAACTACATCGTGGACTCGTTCCTCGTGGTGGTGCTGGGCGGCGTGGGGCAACTCGCCGGAACGGTGTATGCGGCGCTCGGCCTCGGTGTGCTCAGCAAGTTGCTCGAAGGCTGGACCGGCGCGGTGCTGGCCAAGATCGCCGTGCTGCTCTTCATCGTGATCTTCATTCAAAAGCGTCCACAAGGCATCTTCGCCTTGAAGGGCCGCAGCGCGGAGGCATAAGCACATGACTGCAATCCCAACGACGACCCTTGAGTTGCCCAAGCCCGCACCGCTGCTGAGCGGTCGCGGCTGGACGCTGTTTCTCGTCGCCTTCATCATCGTCGCCGCCGTCGCGCCCGCGCTCAATCTGATGGTGCCAGAAGGTCACTGGCTGCACCTGTCGGACTACATGATCGGCCTGCTCGGCAAGTTCATGTGCTATGCGATCTGCGCGCTTGCCATCGATCTGATCTGGGGCTACACCGGCATTCTGAGCCTGGGCCACGGCCTGTTCTTCGCGCTTGGCGGCTATGTGATGGGCATGTATCTGATGCGCGAGGCCGCAGGCCCTGATGCGCTGCCGCCCTTCATGGTGTTCCTCGACTGGAAGGAACTGCCATGGGCCTGGGCGCTGTCGGGCAGCTTCATCGCCACCGTGCTGCTGGTGTTTCTGGTGCCGGGTCTGCTGGCCGGCATCTTCGGCTACTTCGCCTTTCGCTCGCGCATCAAAGGCGTGTATTTTTCGATCATCACGCAGGCCCTGACCTACGCGGCCATGCTGCTGTTCTTTCGCAACGAGACGGGCTTTGGCGGCAACAACGGATTCACCGGCTTCAAGACGATTCTCGGCTTCTCGCTGAACACACCGCAGATGCATGTGCTGCTGTTCTCGCTGTCGGGCATCGCGCTGCTGGGCTGCTATCTGCTGGCACGCTGGCTGGTGAAAGCCAAGTTTGGCCGCGTGCTGCAGGCCGTGCGCGATGCCGAATCGCGCACCATGTTCTGCGGCTACAACCCGCTTTCGTACAAGCTCACGATCTGGGTGATCTCGGCCATGATGTGCGGCCTCGCCGGTGCGCTCTATGTGCCGCAGGTCGGCATCATCAACCCAAGCGAAATGAGCGTGGGCAACTCCATCGAGATGGCAGTGTGGACCGCCGTCGGTGGCCGCGCATCGCTGATCGGCCCGATCATCGGCGCGTTTGCCGTCAACGGCGGCAAGAGCTGGTTGACCATGGCCGCGCCCGAATACTGGCTGTATGTGCTGGGCCTGCTGTTCATCGCGGTCACGCTGTTCATGCCCGGCGGCATCGTCGGTCTCGTCAAGCAATGGCGCGAATACCGCGCGGCCCGCAGCGGCAAGGCCGCCGCCAGGATCACAACCAACACAGCCAAGCCAACCACCCCCATCGCGAAGGGAGCAAGCGCATGACACCCGATCTCATGGAAGCAGGCACGGAGCGGCGCACCATTCACCTGCACCATCTGCAGGCCACCGTGGGCGCGACGGAATCGGGCGGGCGCACGGCCAGCATGTCGCGCCATGTGCTGCCCGGCGAAGTCGATGTGACGCACGGCCGCATTCTCTATCTCGAAGATGTGCATGTGAGCTTCGACGGCTTCAAGGCCATCAACGGTCTGAACCTGGACATCGCCCCCGGCGAGCTGCGCTGCATCATCGGCCCGAACGGCGCGGGCAAGACCACGATGATGGACATCATCACCGGCAAGACGCGGCCCGACAAGGGCACGGTGTTCTTCGGCTCGACCATCGACCTGCTGCGCTACAACGAGCCACAGATCGCCGCCATGGGCATTGGCCGCAAGTTCCAGAAACCCACCGTGTTCGAGCAGCTTTCGGTTTTTGAAAATCTCGAACTCGCGCTCAAGACGCACAAGGGCGTAGCGCAATCGATGAACTTCAAGCTCACCGGCGCACAGCGCGATCGCATCGGCGAGGTGCTGCACACGATTCACCTTGCAAGCAGCGTGACGCGCCAGGCCGGCTTGCTGAGCCACGGCCAGAAGCAATGGCTGGAGATCGGCATGCTGCTGGTGCAGGAGCCCAAGCTGCTCTTGCTAGACGAACCCGTCGCGGGCATGACGGACGAGGAAACCGTGCGCACGGCAGAGCTGTTCTTGAGCCTCAAGGGCAAGCACTCGCTGATGGTGGTGGAGCACGACATGTCGTTCATCGACACCATCTCGGAGAAGGTCACCGTGCTGTGCGATGGCTCGGTGCTGGCCGAAGGCACACTCGCCGAAGTGCAGGCCGACGAGCGCGTGATCGAGGTCTATCTGGGAAGGTAATGTGCGATGCTGAAAATTGAAAACCTGCACCAGTTCTACGGCGGATCGCACATCCTGCGCGATGTGAATCTCAAAGCCGAAAAAGGCAAGGTCACCGTGCTGCTCGGCCGCAACGGCGTGGGCAAGACCACACTGCTCAAAAGTCTGATGGGACTCGTGCCCATCAAGAGCGGCAAGATCGAATGGCAAGGCGCGGACATCTCGCGCCGCGCACCGTATGACCGCGCCCGCGCAGGCATGGGCTATGTGCCGCAAGGTCGCGAGATTTTTTCGCGCCTGTCGGTGGAAGACAACCTGCGCATGGGCCTGGCCTACAAGAGCGGCGGCGCGCAGATTCCAAGCGAACTTTTCGAGCTGTTCCCGGTTCTGAAAACCATGCTGCACCGACGCGGCGGCGATCTCTCGGGCGGTCAGCAACAGCAGTTGGCCATCGCCCGAGCTCTGGCACCCAAGCCTCAGATTCTGATCCTCGACGAACCCACAGAAGGCATACAGCCCAGCATCATCAAGGACATAGGCCGCGTGATCCGCATGTTGGCCAACCGGGGCGACATGGCGATTTTGCTGTGCGAGCAATACTACGACTTTGCCGAAGAACTGGCGGACCATTACGTCGTCATGGAACGCGGCGAAGTCATTGCCAGTGGACCCGGCAACGAGATGCAATCCAAGGGCGTACGCCAGCTTGTCGCTATCTGAGAAAATTCAGCAGTTTCCGTTAACTCGCATTTCAGTGGTTTAACTAACCATCAGCACCCATGGTCTGGCTTGCCCGTCTTGATCTCGACTACTCCGAGCGCCATGGCGCAACGCGCCTGCACTTCAGCCACGATGGCCCGCTGCGCGTGCTGCGCAGCCTGCACCCGGAAGGCCCCGGCATCTGCCACAACGTGCTGGTCCACCCACCGGGCGGCATCGTCGGCGGCGACCTGCTCGACATGAGCGTGCGCGTGCAACAAGGCGCGCACGCACTCGTCACAACACCCGGCGCCACGCGCTTTTACCGCAGCAACGGCGCACAAGGCATGCAGCGCACCAAGATCACACTGGAGCCCGGCGCGCGCCTCGAATGGCTGCCGCTCGAAGCCATCGCCTACAACGCCTGCGATGCCGTGAACGAGGTGCATCTGGACCTGGCACCCGAGTCGCAACTCATCACCTGGGACATCACCGCGTTCGGTCTGCCGCATGCAAACGAACCTTATGCGCAAGGGCGTTTTGTGCAGCACATCCACTGGCCCGGTCGGTTTCTGGAGCGCGGCGTGATCGATGCGCTCGATGATCGGTTGATGAACGGGCCGCTTGGGCTGGCGGGTGCGCGGTGCATGGGGAGTTTGATTTTTGCTTCCGGGACTGCTTTGTCCCGGGCTTTGCGGGAGTCATTGCTTGAGGCTACGCATGGGGTGCTTGGTGATCTGCCTGATGGGGTTGCTGCGGGGGTGACTGCGCCCAATGCACACATGATTGTGTTGCGGGGGGTGGCTCCTGTTGTGGAGCCGCTCATGGTGTTGTGGCAGAGGGTTTGGGGGGAGTGGCGGTCTGCTGTTTGGCAGGTGGAAGGGGTTCGGCCTCGGATTTGGGCTATGTAGTTTTCTTTTGCTCCTGCTAGGGGTTTTCTTACGGATGCCGGGAGTTCGCCCCGGCGGGCGAGTAACTTTTCGCTGGCGCGCGAAAAGTCACCAAAAGCGCGCTTTTGAATACCCACGATAGAACTCACTGCGCGCCGTAGGCGCTCCGTTCGGACAACTATCGTGAGTCAGTGTTTTCATAAGAGGTGTGTCACGGCACTTCGCGTTGCTCGTGCCTGCATCTCGCGACTTCGCGAGATGCCTATGTGCAAGCCGCATGACGAATTGAACTCTCGCGCTTAAACATCGACATTTCCGTCACGATGCTTGCGCCTCCGCTGCTGCATCGCAGAATGCAGCAGCGCCCTCCCCCAGTTTTTGGTCTGACTCACGATAGTTGTCCGAACGGCGCGCCTACGGCGCAAAGTGAGTTCTATCGTGTGCCCCCGAATTCAAGCGCGTTTTTGGTTCCTTTTTGCGCGCAAGCAAAAAGGGACTCGCCCGCCGGGGCGAACACCCGGCACCCGACACAAAACCCCCAACCTATCTACAATTCCGCCTCCAACCCCAAAACAAACACAAGCACCCTCGCGCCGCGAGCAAAAAAGATGAGATCCCCGATAGCCATCGTAGACGTAGACCGCGTCGACACCTGGCACCGCTACCGCGCAGGCATGTGCGACACCTGCGCCGCCAACTGCTGCACCATGCCGCTGGAAGTGCAGCTCTCCGACCTTGTGCGTCTGCAGATCGTCGATCAGTTCGAGATCGACAACGTGGATGTGAAGGTGATCGCCAAGCGTCTTCTCAAGATGAAGATCGTCGACCACTTCAACCACAAGAACACCATCTTCACCATGGGCCGTCGCGCGAGTGGGGACTGCAATTTTCTCGACGAGAAGACGCGTCGCTGCACGGTCTACGACATCCGTCCCGAGACCTGTCGTCTGCATCCGCAGAAGAAAAGCCCCAAGCCCGGTTTCTGCGCATACGGGGCACGTCGTCCGCGTTGATTGCTTGACTGACTGACTGATTGATGCATTGACCGCAGCGATACGAACACCACATGCCCACCAACCATTCCCGCGCCACGCTGATCGGTCTTTGCGCGATTGCCTGCTGGTCCACTTCGGTTGGGCTGTTTCGCAGCGTGGCCGAGCATCTGGGGCCGGTAGGCGGCGCGGCTTGCGTGTTCACGCTGAGTGCGCTGTTCGTCACGCTGCGTTTCGGCATTCCTCGCTGGCAGGCGCTGCGCACGCTGCATCCTGTGTATCTGCTGGGTTGTGGCGTGATCTTTGTGGCGTACGAGATCGGGTTGTCGCTCTCCCTGGGTTTTGCGAGCAATCGCACGCAGACGCTGGAGCTTGGCATGATCAACTACCTCTGGCCCAGCCTGACGGTAGTGCTTGCCACGGCACTGGGGTTGCAGCGCTTTCATATGGGATTGATTCCCGGCGTGCTGCTGGCCATGTTCGGCATCGTGCTGGTGCTGCAGGGCGATGGCGCACGTTTCACCGTCACGGGTCTGTGGGCCAATGTGCAGAGCAACCCGTTGGCCTATGGTCTGGCGTTCGCTGCGGCGCTGCTTTGGCCTTGTTATTCGGTGCTTTCGCGGATTTTTGCAAAAGGCGGAAATGCGCTGTCGCTGTTTTTGTGGGCCGTAGCGGCTGCTTTGTGGCTGCATTTTTTCGCGAGCGATGAGCCTGCCATGCACTTTGGTTGGTCTGGTGTCGTGCAGCTCACCATGCTCAGTGCGCTCACCGCGCTGGGCTATAGTTGCTGGGACTTCGGCATTCGCCACGGCAATCTCACGGTGATGGCTGTGGGCTCGTATTTCACGCCTGTGCTGTCCGCGCTGGTGGGAACCGTGTGGCTTCAGGTGCGGCCATCGTGGAGCTTCTGGCAAGGCGTGGCGCTGGTCACGCTCGGTTCGCTGATCTGCTGGTGGAGCACGCGCGAGCGCAAGAGTCCTTCGAGCGATCAGGCCTGAAGCATCGGTGCAATGGGTTGTTTGGGCAGCGCAGGCAGCCAGATGCGCGCTTGCAGGCCGCGCTCCAGATTCGAGAAATCCAGTCGTCCGCCATGCAGTTGCACGATGGCGTGCACGCTTGCCAGTCCCAGGCCGTAACCGCTGCGCTCCTTGCGGGCACGGAAGAAGCGGGTGGTCATTTTTTCGATGGCTTGCGGATCGACACCGGGGCCGTTGTCCTGCACCAGAATCTCCACGCCCGAGACTGCGCGCTGCGCCTTCACCACGATGTGCACGGGTCGCTGCAACGCTTCCGCATCGCTGGAGCCACCATACTTGATCGCGTTATCCAGCAGGTTGGACACGGCGCTGGCGATCAGATTGCCGTCGCCCAGTACTTCCAGACCGTCTTGGACGTTCACCTTCAATTCGCCAACGCCTTCATCGAGCAGAGGCTCGTAGAACTCCGCCACATCGAGCAGCAGCGCATTGATGTCCACCGGGCCAAAGCTGGCGCGGCTGGTGCCGCTTTCGACTTCGGCGATCTGCAGCAGCTTGTCGAAGATGACACCCAACTCTTCCACCTCGCCCGACACCCGTGCCAACGTGGCAGCCTGACCTTCCGCACCGAGCTGGCGCGCGTTGCGCAGTTGCAGCGTGATACGCGTGAGCGGCGTGCGCAGGTTGTGCGCAATGGTGTTGGAGACATGGCGAATGCCTTCCATGAGCTGCTCCAGCCGGTCGAGCATGCTGTTGATGTCGCGGTTGAGCAGTGTGAATTCATCGTCCCGGCCTGCCACCGGAATGCGCTGGCTCAGATCGCCCGCTGCCACACGCGCCATGGTGTTGCGAATGGCGGCAGCGCGCTCGTCCACCACGCGGCGAAACGTGAAGGCGCCCGCAACCGCCATGAAAAACGCGACGACGGCCGCGAGCAGACTGGCGCGGCCGACCAGATCCTCCATCTCGCGCTGCTGCTGCATGTCGGTCCCCACGGCGATGAACTGGCCACTGGGCAGTTCGACCACAGACACTCGCGCATTCACGATATGGCCTGAGCGCCTCACCTTGAGTTCACGCATGCCCATGGTGGTCAGGCGACGCAGCGGCACAACCGTGGCATTGCCGATGACCGGCGCGCCATGCGCATCCATGAGGATGACTATTTCCGTGTCGGTATTCACACCGTCCTGCAACGTCTGGCGAATCTCCGCCTCCAGCGCTTCCTGCCCATACTTCCCGGAATGTTCCACCAACCGCTTCAGATGCGCCTCGGCCTGCCTGTCCACCCGCGCACGCAACACACCCACGGTCTGCACATAGAACACCGCGAGCACGATGGCCATGGTCAGCACCATCAGCCCCGCGAACTGCAGCGCAAGACGGAACGCGGTGGAACTCCAAGGCTTGGCACGCGTGGACATCGTGGACGGCCTTTTCTCTTTTGTGTCAGGAGCTCTGAGGCAAACGCTCAGGCGCATCAGTCAAGCTGTAGCCCACGCCGCGCACCGTGTGGATCAGCGCAGGCTCAAAGCCTTTGTCCACCTTGCTGCGCAAGCGGCTGATGTGCACATCGATCACATTGGTCTGCGGATCAAAACGGTAGTCCCACACCGACTCCAGCAACATCGTGCGCGTGACGATCTGGTGCGCATGCTGCATGAGAAACGCCAACAACCGAAACTCGCGCGGCTGCAGCGCCAGCGGCACACCCGCACGCTCGGCACTACGCGTCATGAGGTTGATGCGCAGATCCGCCAGCTTCATCTCGCGCACCGGAGCAGGCACCTGCGCCCGTCGCATCAGCGCCTCCAGGCGCGCCGACAGCTCGGAGAACGCAAACGGCTTGGTGAGGTAATCATCGCACCCCGCCTTCAGCCCACGCACCCGCTCATCGGTGGCGGACAACGCCGAAAGCACCAGCACCGGCGTCGTCTTTCCAATCGCACGCAGCGTCTGCAGAATCTGCAGCCCATCGAACTCGTCGGGCAACATGCGATCGAGAATGATCACATCCCACAGCTCCCCCACCGCCAGCGCAATGCCCTGCACCCCGTCACCACACACCGTCACCTGCGCACCCTGCTCCCGCAGCCCATCGGCGATGTAGTTCGCGTTGAGAGAATCGTCTTCGATGATGAGATAACGGTACATGGGGAAAGCAAAGGAGGCAGTCCAATCCCCCACTATACGTGCACCTAGCCCCAGCATCTCGCGAAGTCGCGAGATGCAGCACGAGCAACGCGAAGTGCCGAATCACACCTCTTATGAAATCTCTGACTCGCGGCGGTTGCCCGAACGAAGCGCCAACGGCGCGAAGCTGAGTTCTGCCGCGTGCCCCCGAATTCAAGCGCTTTTTGGTTACTTTTGCGCGCAAGCAAAAGTGACTCGCCCGCCGGGGCGAGACCCGGCACCCGCCCTCCAATCAAGCACAACGGCAAAAAAGAGGATCACTCCGAAACAGGCACATTCCCACTGGCAAGTCGCACCTGCCACTCCGCATCCAAATAATCCTTCACCAAATCCAGATACTCAAGACGATGATCGTTGATGGAACTGAGCGCATCGATCAGCTCCAAAATTCCCCCCTGCCCCAGCTTGTAAGCATCATTGGCCATCTGCTTGAGCGGCTCGATCTGCGCCAGGCCATCCTTCTCGTAAGCACGCACGCTGTCCCGCTTGAGCTGCCACTGCTGCATCGCGCCATACAGACCCGCTTGCGCATCCTGATTCGCCGCCTGCCAGCGCAGCTCGGCCTGTTCGGCCTCCATCTTCGCGCGGTCGATTGCGCCCTGATGGCGGTCGAACAGCGGAATCTCCATCGACACGCCCCATTGCGTGTAGCTGCCATCATTGCGGCTTTTCACGCGCATCGCGCCAATGCTGGGTGTCGGCAGCGCCTCGCGCTTGGCCAGATCGATCTTGCTGCGCGCCTGCTCCATCTCGGCCTGTGCCGAACGCAGGGCGGGCAGACGCGACGCGGCCTGATTCCAGAGGGTGTCGAACTCGGGCATCTGCTGCTGGTTCAAGGTCTGGATGCTGCCCTCGGCACGCGCAGGCCACAGCGGCAACGCGGCGACTTGCGCGGCGCGCGTGCTCGCCGCCTTGAGCGCCGCGTTCGCCTTGTTCAGTTGCATGACCAACTGGGCCTGCTGCAGCGTCAGGCGTGCGCCGTCATAGCGGCTGCGCGCGCCCGCATCGATCTGGCCGCGCACGATGTACGCCGCCTTGTCGAGCGCCTTCTGCGCGTCCTGCCAGACCTCGACGCGCTTTTGCGCCACCAGCAGATCGTTGAAGGCCTGCGCCGCGTCGTTGAGCACCGCGTTCACGGCCAACTCGACATGCGCATCAGCAGCCAGCTCGCCCTTCTTGGCGGTCTCGATGCGCGCACCGCGCTGACCGAAGATCGGAATCGGCTGGTCGATGCCAATGCCGTGCTCACCCGGCTTGCCGTAGGCACTCACCGAGGGATTGGGAAACGCCGATGCGGTGCGCGTGTCGGCACGCGCGAGACCCGCTTCCATGCGATCAGCGGCCAGCGACGGGCGGTTGCGCACCACCATGCGCAGGTACTCTTCGAGCGTCACCGGCTGCTGCGGCATGGCCGATGCAGCCGGAGCCATCTGCGCAGCGGCGGTGACAGGCGCGGAGCCGTTCGCCGTCTGGGCCATCGCCGAGGAAAGGGTCGTCAGGCCGCAAACGAGCAGCGCGGCCAAAGTCAGTTCAGTCATCTTGGGCGCTTTCATCGATCTCTTCCTGGGTCAACATGTTCTTGGGGCCGAGCAGCAGATACAGCACCGGCAGCAGCACAAGCGCGACGACCGGCAGAATCACCATGCCGCCCACGATCACCGAGGCAAACGGGCGCTGTGTTTCGCTGCCCACCCCACTGGACAGGGCCATCGGCAGCAGGCCCAGCAGCGCGAGCAAGGCCACCAGCACGATGGAGCGCATGCGCTCTGCCGTGCCTTCGATCAGCGCCTGCATCATCGGCATGCCCTGACGGCGCAGCTCTTCCACGGCCGACACCACCAGCAGACCTGCAAGCGCAACCTGGCCGAGCAATGCGATGAAGCCGATCGCCGCGCTGATCGACAGCTCGATGTGCGCCAGATGCAGCGCCGCGATGCCGCCCACCATGGTGAACGGAGCGCACAGCAGAATCACCGCCGCGCTGCTTGCGTGCCCCAGTGCGCTGAACAACAGCGCGAACACGATCAACAGCGACAGCGGCACCACCACCTTCAGGCGTGCAGCCGCACGCTGCTGGTTCTCCCATTCGCCGCCCCAGAAGGCCTGGTAACCATCGGGAATCTTCACGTTCTGGTTGAACGCGGCGAGCGTGTCGCGCACCACCGAGCCGATGTCGCGGCCTTCGACGTTGAACTTCAGCGCCATGTAGCGCGCATTGCCTTCGCGGAAGATCGACGAGTTGCCGATCTTGATGCCCACGCTGCCCACCGAATGCAGCGGCACCGAGCCGCCATCGGGCAGCGGAATCGCGATGTTGCGGATGCGCTCTTCGTCCATGCGGTCCACATAGGGCAGTCGCACACGCACCGGCACGGGGTATTCGCCTTCCCACAGCGTGGTAGAGATGTTGCCCGCCAGCGCCACTTCCAGCGTCTTCTGCGCGGTCTCCATCGCAATGCCCTGGCGCGCAAGCGCGGCACGGTCGAACTCCACGTGCAGTTGCGGCGCGGGCGCATCGCGGTACAGGTCGAGATCGACCACGCCTTCGATGTCCTTGGTCGATGCGATGGTCTGCTGCAGGATGGAGCGCAGCGTCGGAATGTCGGGGCCGAACACCTTGAGCACCACCTGGCCGCGCGCGCCCGAGGTGGACTCTTCCACGCTGTCGCGAATCGGTTGCGCGAAGTTGAAGGCCACGCCGGGAATCTCGCCCAAGGTGGCACGCATCTGCTCGATCAGCTCGGGCTTGGTCAGACCCTTGCGCCATTCGCCATGCGGCTTCAGGCGCACCAGCGACTTGGCCAGATTGATGGTTTCGTTGTCGGTGCCCGATTCGGGGCGGCCCTGCTCGGTGGTCACCGAAATCACTTCGGGGAAAGTCATCAGGCGCAGGCGCACGTCGCGCAGCACTTCCTGGCCTTTTTCGAGCGAGATGGATGCAGGCATCTGCACCAGCACGTAGGCGTCGCCTTCATCCAGTTCAGGCAGGAATTCGGTGCCGAGGAACTTGGCCGAGAAGCCCGCCACCACCAGCACCGCGATCGAGACGATCAGCACCACGCTGCGGCTGCGCGCCGCACCCAGCATCTTGCCGATCCAGTGTTGATAACCGTGGTGCGCCTTGTCGAAGATCTTGGGCTCTTCGACCATCACATGCTTGGGCTTGAGGAACAGCGCGCACAGCGCGGGCACCAGCCCCATCGCGAACACCAGTGCGCCCAGCAGCGCAAAGCTGTAGGTCATGGCCAGCGGACGGAAGATGCGGCCTTCGATGCTCTGCAGCGAGAACACGGGAATCAGCGCAGCAATCACGATGGCCATCGCGAACAGCGTGGGCTTGGCCACGGCGACGGCCGAATCGATGATGATGTGGCGCATGTCGTTGGCGGTCTGCGGTTTTCGCAGGCGTGCGTTACGGATGATGTTTTCCGCCAGCACCACCGCCCCGTCCACCATGATGCCGAAGTCGATCGCGCCCATGGAAATCAGATTCGCGGGCATGCCCATCAGATGCAGGCCGATGAAGGCCACGAGCAGCGACAGCGGAATCACCGTCGCCACGATCAGCGAGCCACGGACGCTGCGCAAAAAGAGCCACAGCACAGCCACGATCAACGTAGCGCCAAACAGCAGATTGTGCTGCACCGTGGCAAGCGTATGACCGACCAGATCGGAGCGGTCGTAATTGGTGGTCATGTGCATGCCTTCGGGCAGGCCACCGTTGTTGAGTTCAGCCACCTTGGTGTGAATGTCGTCGAGCACGACCGAGGGATTCGCGCCACGCTTGAGCAGCACGATGCCCTGCACCACGTCGTCCTTGTCGTTCTGGCCGACGGAGCCCTGGCGCGGCGTGTGCGACTGCACCACGCGCGCCACGTCACCGATGATCACCGGCGCGCCGCCGCGCATGGCGACAACCACTTCGCTGATCTCCTGCGGCGACTTGAGCAAACCAATGCCGCGCACGATCAGCGACTGCTCGCCACGGCGCATCAGGCCACCGCCGACGTTGCGGTTGGACTTGGCAAGCGCATCGCTCACGTCATCGATCGACAGGCCGAGCGAATACAGCTTCTCGGGATCGACCTCGACATGGAACTCCTTCACGAAGCCGCCCACGCTCACCACATCGGCCACGCCCTGCACCTGCTTCAGGACGCGCACCACATGCCATTCCTGCTCGGTGCGCAGTTGCGCCAGCGTGTGGCGGTCGCTCTCCAGACGGTAGTAGAAAATCTTGCCCAGCGGCGTGTAGTCCGGTGCCATCTCGGGCGTCACGCCCGGTGGCAGATCGGCCTGCGGCAGGCGTTGCGAGACCTCGGCGCGCGCGTTGAAGCTGATCGCATCGTCGTTGAAAACGAGGTTGATCATCGCGAGGCCAAAGTAGCTCTCGGAACGCAGCGAGACCAGCCCCGGCGTGCCGTTGAGCTCGCGCTCCAGCGGCTGGGTGATCTGGCGCTCGACCTCTTCGGGCGCAAGGCCCGGGGCCTGGGCGATCACGCCGACCTGCACATTGGTCACATCGGGATAGGCCTCGATGGCGGTGTGCAGATACGACCAGACACCGTAGACGGCAATCAGCGCGGTGGCACACAGCGCCAGCAGGCGGCGATGCACCACAAAGGAAATGAAAGAACGCAGCATCCGTTATTGCTCCTGATTTCTGCGTTCTTTACAGAAGCTGGTTGGCTGCGCCGTCGAGCAGCAGACCGCCCTTGACGACGATCTTCTCGCCCGGCTTGAGGCCACTGATCACCGGCACCATGCCGCGTGTGGGGCGGCCGAGCTGCACGGTGCGCGCCTCGAACTCGTTGTCCGAGCGCTGCACGTAGACCACGCTGCGACTCTCGTCCTTGATGAGCACAGCCGTCACGGGAATCATCATGTCGTGCGCGCTCGATGTCTGCACGCCCACCTTCACCTGCATGCCGGCACGCAGCGCGGGGTTCTGCTGATCGAGATCGACGACCACCGACGCGCGGCGCGAATCCTTGTCCAGCGTGGCACCCAGATAGCGCACCTTGCCGGTCATGGGCTTGGTGATCTGCGGGGCCTCGACCTGCACCGGACTGCCCACGGCAATGCCCTGCAGATCGCTTTCAAACACCTGCGCGACCACGTTCATCGCGCCCGGATCGCCAATCGTGAACAGGGCCGAGCCCGCATCCATCGCGGCACCGACCTGCGCCTTGCGCTCGGCGATCACCCCCGCGCGCGGTGCACGCAGCACCAGCTTGTCGCCATCGCCCGAACCGAGCAGCGCCACGGTGCCCGATGCGCGCGACAGCTCCTGGCTCGATTCGCGCAGCTTGGCCTGTGCGGCGCGCAGGTCCACGTCCGTGCCCACGCCCTTGTCCACCATGGTTTGATAACGCTGCGCTTCGACGGCAGCGACTTCGCGCGACGTTCTGGCCGCTGCCAGTTCATGGCGGGTGCGCAGCGCATCCGGGCTGACCAGCGTGGCGAGCACATCGCCCGCCTTCACCACATCGCCGACATGTGCCTGCACGGACACCACGCGCGCGGCCACCGGCACCGACACGGCAGCCGTGCGGTCTTCGATGAACGCGACCTGCGCGGGGGCCCACGCCAGTTGCGTGCCGCTGGCGGGCGCAACGGGCTCGATGCCCAGCATCTTCACCGAGGCGGC
Source organism: Diaphorobacter sp. HDW4B (assembly GCF_011305535.1). Lineage (GTDB taxonomy): Bacteria > Pseudomonadota > Gammaproteobacteria > Burkholderiales > Burkholderiaceae_C > Diaphorobacter_A. Next base: position 2,552,099 of record NZ_CP049905.1, on the reverse strand, counting down.
TTCGAGGCGCACCACATTGCGGTTGGCTTCGCTCGCGCCCTTGTCGACCTTCTTGGCCTGCGGCACCTCGGTCGCGGCCGGAGAAGCCGCCGAGGATGAATCGCAGCCCGCCAGCGCCGCGCCCAGCACGAGGCTCGCCGTCAGGCCCCATGCCATTGCGGGAGCACGTCCCGACCACTTGTTTTGTCTCACTACTTGGTTGTCCATCGCTGGCCTCGATCCGATCTCTTGAATGCTGGCGATGCTAGGCAGGACTCCTCAGCCTGTGGATAAAGCTTTCATTAACGTTTGGTAAGGTGAGCACGCACTGCCCGTCCGTCGCCCACCCAGACGCGTCGATTTCGGATGGCCGCTCGTCCTACAGCCGCGCGGCGCGGGCCTGTGTTGTGATCGTCTTTTTACGGGTTGGCCCGAAGCGAGGAGTACGCAATGTCCGCAGAAAAATCCGCATCCGTTCACTGGCAAGGTGCCGGCAAGGAAGGCAAGGGAGAAATCTCCACCGAGACCGGCGCGCTGAACAAGGCGCCCTACGGTTTCGCCAGCCGCTTTGGCGACGACCACAAGGCCACCAATCCCGAGGAAATTCTGGCCGCTGCGCATGCGGCCTGTTTTGCGATGGCGTTTTCATTCGCCTGCGATGGCGCGGGCATCAAGACCGAGACGGTGGACACCACCGCCAAGGTGCGCCTGATGGCCGAAGCCGGCGGCTTCAAGATCAGCCGTATCGCGCTCACGCTCACGGCCAAGGTGCCGGGGATTTCGGAAGATCAGTTCCAGAAGATCGCCGCCGAGGCCAAGGCCGGATGCCCGCTCTCCAAGGCGCTGGCGAGCGTGCCCGAAATCACGCTCACCGCCACGCTGGTGAACTGATGCTCTCGCGTTCGGCGACGCGGAAATAGCTGCCGTCGCCGAACAGCGCTGCCGGATCGCCGGTGCGCACCACATCGCCGATCACGAACACGCAGGGGCTGCCGAGACCCGACTCCTTCAGGGTGTCGGCCAACTGCCCCAGCTCGGCGATCACATGCGTCTGCTTTTGCTTGCTCGCATTGCTGATCAGTGCGGCAGGGGTCTGCGCGTCGAGCCCGCCTGCCAACAGACCGGATTCGATCTCGCGCGCGGACGACACGCCCATGTAGATCACCAGCGTGAGCTTGGCCCGCTGCGCCATGTGACCGATTTCGCGCCAGTTCACGCCCTCGTTGCCATGGCCCGCGTGGCCGGTGACCAGCACCACGCCATGCGCATGTTCGCGGTGCGTGAGCGAAATGCCCAACGAGCTTGGCGCGGCAAGGCCCGAGGTGATGCCGTTGATCACTTCGACATGCACACCCGCTGCGCGCAGGTGCTCGGCCTCTTCGCCGCCGCGCCCGAAGATGAACGGATCGCCGCCCTTCAAGCGCACGACGATCTCGCCCTCGCGCACGGCCATGAGCATCAGTCGCTCGATGAATTCCTGCGGCGTGCTGATGCAGCCGCCGCGCTTGCCCACGCGAATCACGCGCGCAGTGGGCGACGCCATCGCCACGATTTCGTCGGTGACCAGATCATCGACCAGCAGCAACGTAGCGCTCTGGATGGCCTTGAGCGCCTTGATGGTCAGGAGTTCCGGGTCGCCCGGCCCCGCGCCCACCAGATAGCAGCGCCCGGTCAGTTCTGGGTGAGGGGTGTGATTCATCGTCGCCATGTCGCGCTCCTTGTCTCCGTGCATTTGTCGGTGCTTTTTTCAAGCCGCTTCCATTTGCGGACGCACATCGCGCACCAACTGTTTGAGTGCGGGAATGCACGAACCACAACCCGTGCCACAGCCCAGCTGGCTTTTCAGGCCATTGAGGCGTTCGGCTTCGTCGCCACCCGCGCTTTGCTGCAGACAGCGAACGATCTCCTGCTCACCCACGTTCATGCATGCACACACCTGGCGTGTTCGTGGTGGTGCAACGCTGGGTGCCTTCGCACCGGAAGCGAGCAGCATGCGGCCATACGGTTCGGTCGACAGCTCGGCTTTGAGCACATCGCCCAGCCACTGGCCGGCGCTTGCATCACCACACAGCAAAAAGCCTGCCAGACGACTTTCCTTGATACCTTCGTTCACATTGCGCACCAGCTTGAGCGTGCGGCTGCACTGCCTGCGCGAATCCACATAGCGCAGCACCTGCGGCTCGTCGAGCTGCAGGCATTCGGCCAGCCGCGCGAGCACTTTGGCATCGGGCGCTTCGTAGGCCGCTGCGCGAAATTGCACGCCCGTGCGCGCCTTGGCAGCGTCTGCCAGAGAGACCGCATTACCGATCAGCACGCAGCTCGCAAAGTCGAATTCGCGCATCAACGCAGCCAGCGCATCGCGGGCCTTGAGCACCTGGTCTTCGGGCAACCAGGCCATGCCCAGACAGCTCCACGGCATCTGCGCCTTGAGCACCTTCACCGCGGCGTGCTTGAGTTCCGGCTGTTTGGATTGCGGGCAGCGCTCTGGCGTGGTGAGCGCATTCACGCCCGCCAAGGTCTGGCCCGATGAGGCACGCCCACCCAGATATTCACCGCCCCAGTGCATGGGCAGAAACACCTGATTCGGTGCCTGCTGCGCATCGGAGCGCGCGGGCAACACTATGGCACCGCGTCGGCTGGTCACATGCACCAGATCGCCCGCCGTCAACTGCAAGCGCTCCATGTCGCGCGGATGCATCTGCAACTGCGGTTCGGACTCGTGCGAAAACAGCCGGCCCAACTGCCCCGTGCGGCTCATGCTATGCCATTGATCGCGCAGGCGGCCCGTGTTCAGGCTGAACGGATAGCGTACATCGCGCGGCTCGGCGAGCGGCTGCCAGGCCTGCGCTGCAAATTTCGCGCGGCCATCATCGGTCGGAAAAACGCCATCCTCATACAGACGCGACTTGCCTTCGCTTGCGCCTTCGGGCAACGGCCATTGCTGCGGCCCGCGTTCTTCGAGCATCGACCAGCTGAGTCCAGTGATGTCGAGATCGCGCCCGCGCGTGCTCTCGCGGTGCTCGTTCCAGATGGCCTCCGCGCCCGCCTGCGCATCGCGCAGGTCGTAGTCGAACAGATGCGGCTTGTGCGGATACAGCCGCGATTGCAGCGCCTGCGCCAACTGCACGCCAATCTGCCAATCGTGGCGCGCCTCGCCCGCAGGCGGCACGGCGGCGCGCACGCGCGAGATGCGGCGCTCGCTGTTGGTGACGGTGCCCAGCTTTTCGCCCCAGGTGCTGGCGGGCAAAAGCAGATCGGCGAACGCTGCGGTCGCGGTGTTGGCAAAGGCCTCTTGCAGCACGACGAACTCCGCACGCTTGAGCGCTTCGCGCACCAGCGACTGATCGGGCATGCTTTGCGCGGGGTTGGTGCAGGCAATCCACAGCGCCTTGATCTCGCCCGTCGCTGCGGCCTCGAACATTTCAATGGCGGCCTTGCCGGGCTTCTCGGGCACGGCATCCACGCCCCAGAAAGCCGCCACTTCCGCACGGTGCGCGGGGTTCGCCATGTCGCGGTGCGCGGGCAGCAGATTCGACAGGCCACCCACTTCGCGCCCGCCCATGGCATTGGGTTGGCCGGTCAGCGAGAACGGCCCAGCGCCTTCGCGCCCGATCTGCGCGGTCGCCAGATGCAGGTTGATCAACGCGGCATTCTTGGCCGTGCCGCTGCTGCTCTGGTTCAGGCCCATGCAATAGAAGCTCAGCGTGCCGCGCTTCTCCGGTCCTTCGCCGCCGAGTGCAAACCAGCGCGCGGCGGTCTGCAGGTCTTCCTTCGTGAGTCCGCAAACGTTCGCCACATGCTCGGGCGTGGCATCGCGCACCAGCGCCTTCAACTCGGCAAAACCGTTGGTGTGCGCGGCGATGTAGGACTGATCCACCCAGCCTTCCCACAGCATGATGTGCAGCAGTCCGTGGAACAGCATCACGTCGGTGCCGGGTTGCAGCGGCAGGTGCAGATCGGCCAGCTCGGCGGTCTCCGTGCGGCGCGGATCGGCGACGATGATCTTCAGATGCGGATTGGCCGCGCGCGCTTCTTCGACTCGTCGAAACAGAATCGGATGCGCCCACGCCATATTGCTGCCGGTGATGAACAGACAGCCCGCGCGCTGGATGTCGTCGTAGCACGCGGGCGGTGCATCCGCACCCAGCGTGGACTTGTAGCCCGCCACCGCGCTGCTCATGCACAGGCGCGAATTGGTGTCGATGTTGTTGGTTCCGATCAGCCCTTTGGCGAGCTTGTTGAAGACGTAGTAGTCCTCGGTAAGCAACTGGCCGCTCAGGTAGAAGCCGACGGAATCCGGCCCATGCTGCCCGATGATGTCGCCCATGCGCGTGGCCGCGTAGGCGATGGCCGAGTCCCAGTGCACGGGCGTGCGCTCCGCATCACGCTGGCTGCGCAACTGCGGCACGAGAAGACGCGACTGCTCCTGCAGCGCCTTGTTCGCCGTGAGATGCAGCGTGCTGCCCTTGGTGCACAGCTTGCCGAAGTTGGCGGGATGCGCGGGATCGCCGCGCACGCCGGTGATCGCATTGGCCTCGGTCTCGATGATCACCCCGCAGCCAACGCCGCAGTAGGGGCAGGTGGATTTGGTCTCTTGCATGGCGGCTCGCAAAGTTGAAAGGGTGATCGTTGGGGCAGACTCGTCAGCGACCGCCCAGCACGGCAATCGGCACGCTGCGCTGCACAGTCCCGGCGCTCGCATGCATGCTGCAGGCAGGCCCCGCGTGCGGACGCGTGAACTCGGTCGCGTGCCCGGCCAGTTCCGATGCGCTCAGATGCACCAGTCCCGCATCCACCCACACCGCAAAGCGCGGCGTGCGGCCCTCGTCGGGCGCGGCCGCTTCGCCGGTCGCGAGACCAATCGTCCAGTTGTGCAGCGGGCAGGCCACGCTCTCTCCGAACACGATGCCTTGCGACAGCGGACCGCCCTTGTGCGGGCAGCGGTCGAGCAGCGCAAACACCTGATCGCCCGCGCCGCGAAACAGGGCCACATCCAGTCCTTTGGCGCGTGCCACGCGGCGCGCGCCGAGTACCGGAATGTCGTCCACGGTGCAGATCACCACCCAGTCATGCGTGTTGTTGTGCAGCTCGCTCATGTGAACTCCTTGGCGCGTGTTTCGTTGTTCAAAGACAGGACGGGAACCAGCGGAATGAACTGGCGCGTGTCCACCGATGCCTTCTCGGTCTCGAACCACGGATCGGGTTCGCCATCGAGCGCGAACTGCAGTTGCTCCCACAGCGCCTTGCGGCCCGCCTCGTCTTCGAGAATGCGGCGCTTCACGTAGTCCAGCCCCACGCGGTTGACGTAGTGCACCGTGCGCTCCAGGTACCAGCCTTCGAGGCGATACAGCTGCATGAATGCGCCCGTGTACTCCATCACTTCTTCGGCGGTCTTCAGCTTGGCGAAGAAATGCGCGACCTCGGTCTTGATACCGCCATTGCCCGCCACATACATCTCCCAGCCCGAATCGACGCCGATGATGCCCACGTCCTTGATGCCCGATTCCGCACAGTTGCGCGGGCAACCGCTCACCGCGAACTTCACCTTGTGCGGCGCGTACATGCGCCACATCGCGCGCTCCAGATCCTTGCCGAGCTGCGTGCTGTCCTGCGTGCCCATGCGGCACCATTCGCTGCCCACGCAGGTCTTCACCGTGCGCAGCGCCTTGGCATATGCGTGGCCGCAGGGCATGCCGATGTCGTTCCACACGCCTTGCAGGTCTTCCTTCTTCACGCCCAGCAGATCGATGCGCTGACCGCCCGTGACTTTCACCGTGGGGATCTGGTACTTGTCCACCACATCGGCGATGCGGCGCAGCTCGGACGCCGTGGTCTCTCCGCCCCACATGCGCGGAATCACGCTGTAGGTGCCGTCTTTCTGGATGTTGGCGTGGCTGCGCTCGTTGATGAAGCGGCTTTGCGGATCGTCCTGGGCCTCCTTGGGCCAGGTGCTGATCAGGTAGTAGTTCACCGCCGGGCGGCAGGTCGCGCAGCCGTTGGGCGTGCGCCAGTTCATGAATGCAAAGGTCTCCGACGTGCTCAGCAGATGGTGATCGCGGATCGCATCGCGCACCGCCTGATGCCCATGCTCGGTGCAGCCGCACATGGCCTTGAGCTTGGGCGTGGCGGAGTAGTCGCCGCCCGCCGTGAACATCAGAATCTGCTCGACCAGACCCGTGCACGAGCCGCAACTGGCGCTTGCCTTGGTATGCTTCTTCACCTCTTCGAGCGTGAACAGGCCCTTCTCCTTGATGGCCTTGCAGATCGTGCCCTTGGTCACGCCATTGCAGCCGCAGACCTCGTCGCTGTCGGCCATGGCGGCGGCCTTGCTCTGGCCCTGATGGCCCGAGTCGCCCAGGTTGGATTCACCGAACATCAGCTTGTCGCGGATGTCGGCAATGCTGCGGCCTTCGCGCAGCAGCTTGAAGTACCAGCTTCCGTCCACCGTGTCGCCATACAGGCAGGCACCGACGAGCTTGTCATCCTTCACCACCAGCTTTTTGTACACACCGCCGAACGGGTCGCTCATGACGATTTCTTCGGTGTCGTCGCCGCCCTGAAAATCGCCCGCAGAAAACAGATCGATGCCCGTGACCTTCAGCTTGGTCGAAGTCTGCGAACCGAGATAACGCCCGATTCCGAACTCCGCCAGATGATTCGCAAGCACCTTGCCCTGCTCGAACAACGGAGCCACCAGACCATAGGCCACGCCGCGATGCGCAGCGCATTCGCCCACGGCGTAGATGCGCGGATCGGTGACGGTCTGCATGGTGTCGCTCACCACGATGCCGCGATTCACATGCAGGTGCATCTGCTCGCCAAGCGCCGTGTTGGGACGAATGCCCACGGCCATCACCACCAGCTCGGCGGGCACTTCCGTGCCGTCCTTGAAACGCACGGCGCGCACGCGGCCTGCCTCGTCGCCCAGCAGCTCCTGCGTCTGCGCCTTCATGAGGAACTGCATGCCGCGCTCGGCCAGCGACTTCTGCAGCATGTCGCCCGCCACATCGTCGAGCTGGCGCTCCATCAGCCAATCGCCCACATGCACCACGCTCACGCTCATGCCGCGCTTCATCAGACCGTTGGCCGCCTCCAGCCCCAGCAGACCACCGCCGATCACCACCGCGTTCTTGTAGGTGGCGGCAGCGTCGATCATCGCCAGCGTGTCGCTGATGTCGCGATAGGCGAGCACGCCTTGCAGGTCCTTGCCCGGAATCGGCAGAATGAACGGGTTCGATCCCGTCGCCATGATGAGGCGGTCGTAACCCGTGCTGATCTCTTCGCCCTTGGCGTTCACCGCGTGCACGATGCGCCGCGTGCGGTCCACGCTGGTGACCGTGTAGCCCGCGTGCAGCGTGATGCCGTTGTCCGCATACCATGCCCAGTCGTTGAGCACGATGTCCTTGAGCGTCTGCTCGCCGGCCAGCACGGGCGACAGCAGGATGCGGTTGTAGTTGGGATGCGCCTCGGCGCCGAACACCGTGATCTCGTAGAGGTCCGGCGCGATGGTGAGCAGCTCTTCCAGCGTGCGCACGCCCGCCATGCCGTTGCCGATCATGACCAGTCTGGATTTTTTCATCTGAACTCTCCGTGGGCAAAAACAAAAAAGACGCCTGCACGAATGCATGGATAAAAGGCCATGTTTCGCGTCAGACGTCTTTGTCCTGGGCATTGAAGCACCGTTGCCCCTTTGCCGCGTGGCCCACCTTGGCCACGCTGTTCTTCATGCAAACCTTGTGCCAATCTCAAGCACTGGTTCTGGACCGATTTCGCACCGCGACGGTGCGTCATCCCGGCCTCGTTCAATTCTTCTCGACGTGGCCTTGGCGTGTGTAGAGAAAGTCGATCACCGCTTTGCGGCAGCGCTGGTATTCGGCGTCGTCGGCCAGCTCCACGCGGTTGCGCGGACGCGCCAGCGGCACGTGAAGAATCTCGCCGATGGTGGCCGCCGGGCCGTTGGTGAGCATCACGATCTTGTCGGACAGCAGCACGGCTTCATCAACATCGTGCGTCACCATCACCACGGTGGACTGCGTGCGCGCGACGATCTCCAGCAGCTCATCCTGCAGCTTGGCGCGCGTGAGCGCATCGAGCGCGCCGAAGGGCTCGTCCATCAGCAGCACCTGCGGCTCCATCGAGAGCGCACGCGCAATGCCCACGCGCTGCTTCATGCCGCCGGAGATTTCGCCGGGCCGCTTCTGCGCAGCGTGCGTGAGGCCGACCAGCGCGAGCGCCGCATTGGTGCGCTCGGCCAATTGCGCCTTGCTTTCGGTGCGGGCGAACACGCGCTCCACCGCCAGATGCACGTTGTCAAAACAGGTGAGCCACGGCAGCAGTGAATGGTTCTGGAACACCACCGCACGCTCGGGGCCCGGGCCTTTGATCTCGCGGCCCGCGCACAGCAACGCACCGGCGGTGGGCGTGGTCAGCCCCGCAATCAGATTGAGCAACGTGGATTTGCCGCAACCCGAATGACCGATCAGGCTGACGAATTCACCGCGCGCAATGCGCAGGTTCACATCGCGCAGCGCGGGGAACACGCCCTTGGCGGTCTTGAAGGTCTGCTCGACGTTCTGCACGTCGATGTAGCGCGCATGGGCGACTTCGGCAGCGGTGGTTTCAAAGGTTTCGTTGTTCAGAACGGCGCTCATGATTTCACCTCTTCGAATGTGAATGCGGAAGCCAGCTTCACCAGCGCGAACTCCAGCAGCAGACCGACGATGCCGATCACGAAGATCGCGACGATGATGTTCTTGACGTTGAGGTTGTTCCACTCGTCCCACACCCAGAAGCCGATGCCGACGCCGCCCGTGAGCATTTCGGCGGCCACGATCACCAGCCACGCAGTGCCCACGGCCAAGCGCACACCGGTCAGCATGTAGGGCAGCACGGCGGGGAACAGAATCGTGGTGGCGATCTTCCATTCGCTCAGGTTGAGCACGCGCGCCACGTTCATGTAGTCCTGCGGCACGCGCTGCACGCCGACGGCGGTGTTGATCACCATGGGCCAGATCGAGCAGATGAAGATGGTCCAGATGGCAGCCGGGTTCGCGCCCTTGAACACCAGCAGACCGATCGGCAGCCACGCCAACGGCGAGACCGGGCGCAGCAGGCTGATCAGCGGATTGAACATGCGCGAGAGAAAGTCGAAGCGCCCGATCACGAAGCCCAGCGGAATGCCCACCAGCGCGGCCAGACCAAAACCCACGCTCACGCGCTCCAGCGATGCGAGCACGTTCCAGCCCACGCCCTGATCATTCGGGCCGTTGCGGTAGAACGGATCGCTGAACACCTCCACGGCCTGCTTCCAGGTCTCGATCGGTCCGGGAATGCCGTCACCGCGCGCGACGATGGACCACACCACCACCAGCAAGGCAAGGCCGAGAAACGGCGGCAGCGCGCGGTTGAGCAGCGCACCAAGACGTTGGGGCAGCGGCACAGCACTGGAGGTTTTCGTTGTCTGCACGGACGCTGACTCCTTTTTGATGGCGCGCGCAGCGGGCTTGGCTGTCGCTGCCTCTGCATCCGCCACGGCGGGAGTGGGATCGTGAAATACGGCACTGACCATGATTTGCTCCGGTAAGAGAAATTAAGCTTTGACCTTGAATGCATCCGCATAACGCGCTGGATCGCTGCCGTCCCAGACCACGCCGTCCATCAGCTTGCTGCTGCGCAGGGGCGACTTGGGCACGCTCACCTTGAGCTGCGACGCGGCCTGCGTGTACAGATCGATGCGGTTGATCTTCTTGGCCACGGCCAGGTAGTCGGGATGCGACTTGAGCAGCCCCCAGCGCTTGTGCTGCGTGAGAAACCACATACCGTCCGACAGGTACGGAAAGTTCGCATCGCCATCGGCAAAGAACTTCATGTGATTCGGGTCGTCCCAGGTCTTGCCCAGACCGTTCTGGTAGCGACCCAGAATGCGCTGGTTGATGGCATCCACGCTGGTGTTCACATACGACTTGGCGGCCACGGTCTCGGCCATCTTCATCTTGTTCTGCAGACTCGCGTCGATCCAGCGGCCGGCCTCGATGATGGCCATCATCACGGCGCGCGCGGTATTCGGATTCTTGGTGGCGAAGTCGCTGGTTGCGCCCAGCACCTTCTCGGGATGATCGCGCCAGATGTCCTGCGTGGTGGCCGCCGTGATGCCGATGCCGTCCATGATCGCGCGGTGGCCCCAGGGCTCGCCCACGCAGTAGCCGTCCATGTTGCCCACGCGCATGTTGGCCACCATCTGCGGTGGCGGCACGGTGATGATCTTGGCGTCCTTCATCGGATCGATGCCCGCCGCCGCCATCCAGTAGTACAGCCACATGGCGTGCGTGCCGGTGGGGAAGGTGTGCGCGAAGGTGTATTCGCGCTTTTCAGCATTCATGAGCTTGGCGAGGCTGGCGCCATCGACCGCGCCCTTGTCCGCAATCTTCTTGGACAACGTGATCGCCTGACCATTGCGGTTGAGCGTCATCAGCACCGCCATGTCCTTTTGCGGTCCGCCCACGCCCAGATGCAGACCGTAGACCATGCCATACAGCACATGGGCAAAGTCCAGATCGCCGTTGACCAGCTTGTCGCGCACGCTGGCCCAGCTCGCTTCCTTGGTAGGCGTGATCTTCACGCCGTATTTCTGATCGAAGCCCAGCACCGACGCCATCACCACACTCGCGCAATCGGTGAGCGGAATGAAGCCGATCTTCACTTCCTTTTTCTCGGGCGCATCCGAGCCCGCCGCCCACACGCCGTGATGACCGAGCGTGGCATACAGCGCCGTGCCCGCCGCCACCTGCGCGCTGGTGCGCAGAAACTGGCGGCGACCGTTGGCGCTGCTCTGGTGGTCCACGCAAGAGGCAGGCGTCGTCGTGGCTTCATTCTTGGTCATGATTCGAACTCCATCGAAGATTCGTCGTGGGGCAAAAAAAAAAACGGCATCCGCCTGCTCTCGGGCACGCGAAGAGTGCTCAAGAATCAGGGGGACGCCGTTGTCCAGAAATCACTGGCAGACCTTTCGATCTGCCGAGCCCTGACCGCCATTGGTGGACTCTTGCGGTCAGGAGTACGCACGAACCGTGCCATGGGTTTTCGTACTTTTGAAGCTCCTTTTTGTCCTGTTTCTTCCTGTGTTTATCCCTTGGATGGTGCGTTGCACCATGGCGCGGCAACGATGCGCCGCAATTCAGTGCGAAGCTGAATGTTCACTGACGCACCAGCACAGCGCTAAACATGCGCCGCGCATGCATCGTTTACACCTTGCTGCCCGCATCCGTTCTCGGCAGTAAATCGGCGGTGGACAGCACCGCCTCGGCCACATCGAGCATGCGGCGGTTCTGGTTCATCGCGGTCTGGCGCATGAGCTTGTGCGCATCGCTCTCGCTCATCTGGCGCAGATTCATCAGCACGCCCTTGGCGCGTTCCAATGTCTTGCGTTCGTTCAACGCAGTGCGCGCCCTGTCGATCTCGGCCTGCATGGTCTGCAGGCGCTGCGATTGCTCCTGCACCAGGCCCAGCACCGAGCGTTCCAGCCGCGGGCCGTAAGTGGCCGGTGCGAGCAGGCTGCCCGGCATCGGGGCGGTAAAGAATCCCATGTCTGCAACAGGCTCGCCGCGCGGTGCCTTCTTGCCGCCTGGCTTGGACTCCTTGCCCTCATTGCCCTGCTCTTCAAGCAAGGCCTGCAGCGCCGACCGCGCAATCTCCAACTTGGCAGCGCACAACTGCGCCAGTGCTTCGGCCAGCCGCCCTTCCACCACATGCATGGCGTCGAGCCGCAAGGTGCAGGCCGCAAACCAGCGCTCGCCCAACGCGGCTTCCAGTGCATCGTCAGGCAGCGCGGTGCAGGCCACGCGGCGCAGGCGCTCGATGGTGGCGATGTCGGGGCAGCGCTCGGAATCCACCAACCACTGGTCGTAGATAGCAGGCGGCGCGAAATCGGCAAACACCAGAAAGCACTGCTCCTGCGAATCGATCAGATGCAGCCAGTGGCGCTGGCGCGCTGCATCGTGCACGCCCGATGCGAACACCGCCGCCCCCGTCGCGCGCTCCAGCCCCGCCAGCTCCTTGCCTTGCATGAAGTGAAACATGGCGACCAGCAAACGCGAAATGTCGGGATCGCAGGCGCTGTCGGCCGCCTCGAACACCAACGCCATGCAGCCGGAAATCAAACGCACAAACGCAGCCATGCATTCCTGCGGAGTGGGCGCCAACGTCTGCACGTTCTGGCGCAGCGCAGGCAGAGCGTCCAGCCCCTGCAGCAGATAGGCGATCGCATTGAACAGTCGCGCCGCATGGCGACCGGGCAGCGACAGCTCCTGGTTCGCCTCCAATTCGCTGCGCACCGCAGCAATTGCCGCATCCACGGCCAGCTTCTGCTCGGCCAGCGCCGTGGCACCCTGCACACCCGCACTGGCCAGCAGCAGATTCGACAGGCCGCGCTCCTTCTGCAATTGGTGGATCAGCCCGGACACGCGCGTGACCAGTGCACAGGCATTGTGGATCTGCTCCAGCTCTGCCATCTCCGATTGCCGCGCGGCAACCAGATAACGTAGGGAAGATTTCATGGGGCTAGTGGGTCTCGTTTATGTATCTATGGTGGGTTCCATTTTCTTTGATGCAAGCAATGCGCCCAAGCATATTTTTCTTTTTGGATTACACTTGTGGAATGTCCTGCACTTTCCTCCACACCGCTTTGGCCGCCGAACGCTCCGTTCTGAGCTGCGCCTGCGCGTGCCCGGCAAGTGCTCGAATGATTACGATGATTACCAACACAGCTACCTAGCAAAGTGTTGGGTGGCTGTACCGGCAGCCACTTGGAATCATCCCCTCCCCAAATACGGACGACCCAGCTGGCAAGCTGGGTTTTTTGTTTTTCGGCCCGATGAACAGCGATTTGTTCAGGCCATTTTTGGAGAGGTCCTTCACCATGTACAGCGAACCACGCCTTCGCCCTGCCCCACTCAACGCCGCCGCACAGGCCGCCGCGACGATGTCCGCAACGGCATCGCCCGCCCGCGCTCCCGCACTGCGCATCGGCATGATCGGACTGGGCACGGTGGGCATGGGCACATGGACCGTCCTCAAGCGCAACCAGCCGCTGATCGCCGCCCGCGCGGGTCGCAACGTGGAAGTGGTCGCCATCGCCGTGCGCGACCGCGTGCGTGCTGCTGAAAAGCTGGGCGACGCAGCGCTTGAAAACGTGGAACTCAGCAACGACCCGCACTACGTCGCCACCCATCCCGACGTGGACGTGCTCGTCGAATTGGCCGGCGGCACCGGCCCTGCGCGCGACTGGGTGCAGGCCGCGCTGGCTGCGGGCAAGCATGTGGTCACCGCCAACAAAGCGCTGCTCGCGGTGCACGGCGAAGACCTCGCCGCCACCGCCGCCAACCATGGCCGCCAGCTCGCGTATGAAGCCGCCGTCGCAGGCAGCATCCCCATCATCAAGACATTGCGCGAAGCGCTGGCCGCCAACCGCATCGACGCGGTCACGGGCATCCTGAACGGCACCAGCAACTACATCCTCACCCGCATGCGCGACGCGGGCCTGAGCTTTGCCGAGGCATTGGCCGAAGCGCAGCAACGGGGCTACGCAGAAGCCGATCCGTCGTTCGACGTGGACGGCATCGACGCCGCGCACAAGCTCGCCCTGCTGGCAGCCAATGCGTTCGGCATGGCCGTCGATTTCGACGCCGTGCATGTCGAAGGCCTGCGCGATCTGCACAGCGCCGACATCGCCGCTGCTGCCGAACTGGGCTATGCCGTCAAGCTGCTCGCCATTGCGCGCCGTCAGGGCGATGCCGTGGAACTGCGCGTGCACCCGACCCTCGTGCCCGCGCGCCATTCGCTCGCCCATGTGGATGGCGCAAGCAACGGCGTGCTGGTGCAGGGCGATGCCTGCGGCAATGCGTTCTACAGCGGTGCGGGTGCAGGCGCGGAACCCACCGCCTCCGCCGTGGTGGCCGATCTCATCGATCTGGCGCGTCTGCCTGTGGACAACCCGGTCAGCGGCGTACCCACACTCGGCACCCGCGTGCAAGGCGATGCGGCCGCGCCCGCCGTGCTGCCGATCGGCGAGGTCGTCTCGGCGCAACTGCTGCGCGTGGTGTCGACCACCGGCTTGTGCGAAGCGACTGTCGTGCGCCAGTTGGAAAAAGCGGGCGTGCCGGTGCTGCGCCGCAAATGGGTGCATTCGGACGAAGCCGGCGCAGCCCCCGCGCTGGCGCTGCTGACCGCGCCGGTGCCCGACGCTGTGGCAGCCAGCGCCGTGCAGCAACTCCAGCAATGCACGGGCGCGCAGGTGCGACGTCTGCGCGTGCTTTCGGAAGGCTGATCACGGCACTGTGCAAAACTACGGCTCCAACGCACTCCGCCAGTTCACCTCCATGCCTCAGCCCGCCAGCACCGCAAGGCGCTTCACTCCCAAGCTCATCCAGCCATCCGATGAGCAATGCGCCATTCAGGTGGCGTCCGAGCGCACCGTCATCGTGGAGGCCAATGCGGGCGCAGCCAAAACCACCACGCTGGCGCTGCGCGTGGCGGAGAGTCTGGCGCGCAACGTGCCCGTGCATCGGCTGATCGCGCTGACCCACACGCAGCCCGCATGCGTGGCGCTGCACAACACGCTGGTGCAGATCGGCGTGCCGCGCGCCACGGTCCACCAGATCCGCATCCAGACCTTTGAAGATTTCAGCAAGGAGATCCTCAAGGACATCGACGATCACCGCGTTGACTACGTGGACGAGAACGAGCAGTTGCGCACCCATTTCTGGAACGCCGTGCAGCGCGTGGAGGAGGACGAGGGCGAGCGTTGGCGCGAAGAACTCAACATGCCCGCGATCGGCGACAGCTGGTTTGCCGAAGAGTTCCTCAAGATCAACACGCGGCTGAAAGGCACGATGCGCGACATGCTGGAGCGCGACGGTCGCCGCGCAAGCCCCGAGTACGCCGAGAGCATCGGCATCGACTACACGCAGCTCAAGGTGTATCTGGCCTACGAGCGCATTCGCCGTCAGGAACATGCGGACACGCCGCTGTTTCGCGGCGAGATGGATGCCACCTACGACCTGGCACGCTACTTTCACGATGGCGGCACGACGCAAGGCCTGCAGCATTGGCGGTTCAGCGCGCAGATCGTGCTGGTCGATGAAATGCACGATCTGAACTACGCCATGTTCCGCGTGTTGGTGGAAGTGCTCAACACCTCGCAGAGCTATTTCTGCGGCATGGGCGACGTGGACCAGGTGGTGCACGAGTCCACTGGCGCGGATGCCGTGTTCATGGGCAACGCCATCGCGGAGCACACAGCGCGCAGCATCAAGCGCTACCCGCTCACGCACAGTTATCGCTTCGGCAAAAGTCTGGCCGCCAAGGCCGGGCGCGTGGCCGACAAGCCCTACAGCTCCCATGCGGAATACGACACGCAGATCACGCTGCAGCAGTTCGACGACGAAGAGCAATGCGCGCAGCAGGTGCTCGACACCGTCAAGGAGTGGAAGAAGACCCGCTGGCGCGACATGAACGCGCTGGCCATTTTGCTGCGGCATCCGGCGCAATCGGTGGCCATCGAGAATCTGCTCATCGAAAACGAACTGCCGTTCACGATGGGCGGTTTCGAGAGCTATCTCAAGCGCCCTGAAATCCTGTTCATTCGCGGGCTGATGGCGGTGGCCATCGACAACATGCAAAGCCTTGCGCACGACGACACGCGCGAGCAGGCGCTGACCGCCCTGCACTTCTTCAGCGGCACGCAGATCGAGGTGGCCAACCGCCCCGGCGACAGCCAGGCCACACTGCTGGCAGACGCCATTCACGCGGTGCGCGACAACCCGATGTTTCTCACCTCGTTCTTCACCAACCAGGTGCTGCGCACGGCCAAGCCGCATCTGCAAAAGCGCTTGATGGCAGCGCAGCAACTGGCGGCATCGCAAAGCGGCCCGGCGTTTCTGGAGGATTTCCTCAAGGCGCTGGACATCACGGCCATCATCAACGACGTGTACGTATCGAAAGAGCGCCGCGCCGAAGCGCTCGCCAACGTCGAAGGCCTCAAGCGGGCCGCCGCCAAATTCAATTCCGCGTTCGACTACTTCAGCTTTCTGAACGGGCTGGAGCAAAAGCAGCGCGACTTCAAGGACAGCAAGCGCCTGCACATCGCCAGCATCGTGAGCGTGAAAGGGCTGGAGTTCGAACATGTGCTCATCCCCCATCTCACGCAAGGCGAATTTCCGGCGGGCAACGGCACTTCCACCGAAGAGCGCAATCTGCTCTACGTGGCCATCACGCGCGCCCAGAAGCAACTCACGCTGTTCGCGCACGCCGCCCGCCCCAGTGTCTTTGTCGACAGCCTGGGCTACCAACGCAAAGCCACCCCGAATGCATGAAACATGGATGCGGGGCGTCAGCCCTACTTCAGCATCGCCAACAGGTATCGGCTAAGATTGCTGGATGAAAGCACAGTGACGGGCCGCATGCCCGGCCACTGCCCGCGCACCCCTTCCCACCCCCAACCCGCTCTATGTCCGCTCAGGATTGGGCCGCCCAGGCCCTCAAATCGTTTGACTCCGTCGTGCAGGCCACCAGCGGCTTTCGCAGCCGCACGGGCCAGCGGCGCATGGCCGAGCAGGTGGCGCATGCGTTCAGTCTGGCGGAACTGGGCAAGGTCGATCCGGACGACGAAACGGCAGAGCCACCGCAACGCGCGATTGCCGTGGTGCAGGCCGGCACGGGCGTGGGCAAGTCGCTTGCCTACAGCGTGCCCGCGATTGCGATGGCGCTGGAACGCGGCACGCGCGTGCTGATCTCCACGGCCACCGTCGCGCTGCAGGAGCAGCTGGTCACCAAGGACCTGCCCGCGCTCGCCGCGCACATGCCCAAGCCGTTCAAATTTGCGTTGGCCAAGGGGCGCGGTCGCTACATCTGCAAGCTCAAGCTGGAGCGTCTGGCAACGGGCTCCGATGCGTCGGGCGACCCCGACGGCCTGGCCGACGACGACCTGTTCGCTGAAGAGGAAGCCGCCGAACGCGCCAAGCGCCCGCGGGCCGAATCCGAGGCGCGCATGAAGTTCTATTCCAGCATGGCCGATGCGCTCGCGCGCGGCGCATGGGATGGCGACCGCGACACGCTGGACACACCGCCCGAGGCCGAGGTCTGGAGCCCCGTGGCCGCCGAGGCCAGCTCGTGCACCAGCAAGCATTGCCCGGTGTTCAGCAACTGCACGTATTTCGAGCGCCGCAAGGAGCTGGTCGCCGCACAGGTCATCGTGGCCAATCACGATCTGCTGCTGTCTTCGCTGGGCGCGCGGCTGCTGCCCGAGCTCGACAACTGCCTGCTCGTGGTGGACGAAGCGCACCACCTGCCCGGCACCGCGCTCGACCAGTTCGGTTGCGAGGCCGATCTCTCGCGCCTGACCTGGATCGACAAGCTCGCCAGCCGCGCCTTGCGCATCGGCCAGCTCGTCGAAGTCGAAGAAGTCGCCGACATCCCCACCGATTCCGCACGCCTGCGCACCGCGCTGCAAGACGCTGCGCGGCTGGTGATGGACATCTACGGCGAACAGCTCAAGGCCCCGAGGCAAGGTGCTGGCGGTGCTGGCGGTGCGACAGCGAGCCGCTTCGGCAACTCCGCACCGCGCTACTCCACGCCCTACAACAACATCACGCGTGCGCGCGTTCCGGGCGGCGTGCTGCCCGAGGCGCTGATCGAGCCCCTCTCGCAGATCGCGCATCACGCCGAAGGCTTTCTCACCGCACTGCGCGCCATCTCCAAGGCCCTGCGCAGCCAGATCAAGGACAAGCCCGACGAGGCACGCCGCCTGTCCACACTCTATGCACAGATCGGCGCGCTCGCGCCGCGTCTGGAGGGCGTGCACGCGACGGTCTCGCTGCTGCTGCAGGACACACCCGAAGGCGCTGCACCGGCCGCCAAGTGGTTCACGCTGGAGATCGATGGCGACTACATCGTCGTCAAGGCCCACGCCAGCCCGCTGCTGCCAGGCAACACGCTGCGCAACCACCTGTGGTCTGCCGTGCGCGGCGCGGTGCTCACCTCAGCCACGCTCACCAGCTGTGGACAATTCGATTTCTTCCTGCGCGAAGCGGGCCTGCACAACGACGACGCAGTGACCACGCTCGAAGTGCCCAGCCCGTTCGACTACGCGCTGCAAGGCACCTTCGTCGCCACCGAGACCCACGCCGATCCCAAGAACGCCGCCGCCTTCACCGCAGAAATGGTGGATGCGCTGCTCGCCGATCTGTCGATGGTGGAAGCGGGCGCGCTCGTGCTCTTCACCTCGCGCGACCAGATGCGCCAGGCCGTCGATGCCCTGCCCACCGCCATGCGCGGCATCGTACTAGTACAAAACACGCTGCCTCGCCAACAACTACTCAGGCAGCACCGCGAGCGCGTGGCCGAAGGCATGGCGTCCATCATCTTCGGCATGCAGTCGTTCGGCGAAGGGCTGGATCTGCCCGGTCCGCTGTGCGAATCGCTGTTCATCACCAAGCTGCCGTTTGCGCCGCCGGACGACCCCGTCGGCGAAGCCCGCGCCGAGTGGCTGCGCGGTTCGGGCCGCGATCCGTTCATTGAGCTGGTCGTTCCCGCCACCGCCATCCGCCTCGCCCAATGGGCCGGACGCGCCATCCGCACCGAAGACGACCGCGCGCATGTCTATTGCTACGACAAGCGCCTCGTGCGCACGAACTACGGACAGATGCTGCTCAAGGGACTGCCGCCGTTCACGCTGGAGCGCAGGCAGGTGTGATGCTTGCCACGGCGCAGGCGACCCCATGAATGCCCCGGTCGCCTTGCGTTTGGTTGCGAGTGGAGTTGAGCGCCAACTCGCATCGCCGGACAATGGTCGTTCTTTCTTTTCTGCCCATCCACTTTGCCCCCAAGGAGAACGAAGATGCCCAGCAAGAACACGATCTGTCTCTGGTACGACGGCGCAGCGCTCGAAGCTGCGGAGTTCTACGCCAGAACCTTCCCCGACAGCGCAGTGCAAGCCGTGCACCACGCACCCGGCGACTTCCCATCAGGCAAGCAGGGCGCTGTGCTCACCGTGGAATTCACCGTCATGGGCATCCCCTGCGTCGGCCTCAATGGCGGTCCCGCATTCAAGCACGACGAGGCGTTTTCCTTTCAGGTCGCCACCGAAGATCAGGAAGAAACCGACCGCCTGTGGAACGCCATCATCGACAACGGCGGCCAACCCAGCGCCTGCGGCTGGTGCAAGGACAAATGGGGCCTGTCGTGGCAGATCACGCCACGCGTGCTGATCGAAGCCGTCACCGATCCTGATCCCGCAGCCGCCAAGCGCGCGTTCAATGCGATGATGGAAATGACCAAGATCGACATCGCGAAAATCGAGGCTGCACGAAAGGGAAATTGATGGATGAGGAACAGCGCAAGCAACTGAAGCAACAGGCCCGATCCGCTGCGGCGAAGGAAGCCGAAGCCATGGCACAACGAGAGGCCGAACGCGACGAGGCCCAGTGGAAAATCATCCTGGGTCATCTCGAAATTGCCAATGCCGAACAGCGCCATGTGTACGTGGCGTACTCCAACTACGATGGCAATGAGCGCGGCATTCGGTTTCTCGCCAACCGTTCTGATCTCTCCACAGGCACTGCCGTGATGATGTTCTGGTTTCTCGGCGCGGACTATCTGGCCCGCGTGAAACCCGAGGAACTGAGGTCGTATCAACAGGAAAAATGGCAGTTGCTGCAGTTGATCGAGCAACGCGTCGCGTCGGGCTTCTACCAAGGTGATGCGATCCACTTCGATCCTGCAGACTCCATCGTCCGTCCCGGCGAATACCAATCCCTGGGCCCGCTGGTTCAGCCCATCGCACCACAGATGTACACCGTTGCCCAAGGCACCACCCACGTCGATCTGGACGAGGTCGCCGAGGAATACGATGACGGATTGCCATTGGATGTGTCGAGCGCAGTCTGGGCTCTGTGGGACGAGTGAACGCAGTAAGGGAACCACTGCACGAAGCTGATCGACGCGTGCCAGTGCAGCCTCGGGCAGTCTTCCGCGTTGAAAATCCTCGGGACAGCTACAGCTATTCCTGCAGTTTTCGCCTTGAATCCCATCCCGATCTGCTTCTGGCCGCTTGTCGTTCGATTCGTGCATGGGCTCCCAAGGCACAATCCCGGCATGCCTTCGACCACCCCCATCGCCGTCATCGACTTTGAAACCACCGGCATGACGCCCGCACAGGGCGCGCGCGCCACCGAAATCGCCATCGTGCTGCTGCAGAATGGCCGCGTCGTGGACCGCTTTCAAAGCCTGATGCGCACGGGCGTCTACATCCCCTCCTTCATCACGCAACTCACCGGCATCACCAACGCCATGGTGGCCGATGCGCCCGATGCTGAAGGCGTCATGCGAGACGCAGCGCGCTTCGTGAACAACGCTCCCATGGTGGCGCACAACGCATCGTTCGACAGCAAGTTCTGGTGCGCCGAGATGCAGCACGCCGGCATCACCGCCACGCACCCGTTTGCCTGCACCGTGCTGCTGTCACGCCGCCTGTACCCGGAAGCGCGCAGCCACAGCCTTGGCAACATCGTCGATCACCTCGGCCTGCCACGCGCAGGACGCGCGCACCGGGCGCTGGCCGATGCCGAGATGGCGGCTTCACTGCTCGCACGGATTCAGCACGATCTGCAGTCCCGCTGGGGCATTGCGCAACCGGGACATGAGCTGCTCAGTGGCCTGCAGCGTTGCGCCAAGCCGGGCGTGGCCAAGTGGCTGGCGCGACAAGCTAATCCCAAGTTGCCAACACAGCCACAGTTCACATGAGATCAAGCAAGGTGTAAGTCCACTTTTCTCTGTCCGTCAACGGATCAACGATAGACGTTTCCTCCAGCTTTGCCCGTATCGCA
Organism: Diaphorobacter sp. HDW4B; assembly: GCF_011305535.1. GTDB lineage: Bacteria > Pseudomonadota > Gammaproteobacteria > Burkholderiales > Burkholderiaceae_C > Diaphorobacter_A. Next base: position 2,531,244 of record NZ_CP049905.1, on the reverse strand, counting down.
CTCGGTACTTCAAAGTGTCTGAATGCTAGGCTGCGGGCCAACTTTCCCTTAATAACATCCCCGTCGTCTAAGACTAAGGCGAAGAAGTCACTTTGGACATCGACACCAACCAATCTCGCACTTCTTTCCACGACCTGAGATGTAGACTGATCAAACGCTTCTAGCTTCTGTAGCGACAGCGAAATATTCGCATGACTTGCAGAGACCAATCGACTCTTGCCATGAGGTGATGCCCACTCACACTTGATAGAAACCTGCGCATCAACCATTACTCTCAGCAAATGTTTGAAGCGACTTCTAGCTAAGATGTTGAGACGATGAAGATCACTCGCTACGACTGATGGCTCAGACAAGATATCGATCATTTCCGAAAGCGTCTGCAATGCTCTTTCTGTGTCATCGGCCTCAAATAAAGCTCCACCTTTAGTTTGCATCCGGACACCAAACGAACTGGCAAACAATCCTGTCACCATAACTTCGCTACGTTGTTTGACATCCTCCGGCACCCGTCGTACATCTAACCGAGGGTCACATGAAAAGGCATAGATGGTGTTCTGTAGTGCTTCAAGCAAGCGCCCCAGCTTCCCGGCACCCATCTCGTACGAGTTACTCAGCTTCTCGAATGCGATATCAAATACCTGACGTTGGGCGCGTGGGGCTAGCTCAACTGGAGTGCTATGACGTACAGGTAATTTTGGAGTTTCCACGTTGATGTATGCCGCCGGCTCTGGCAACCAATCCGCATCAATATCCTTAGCGTCCAACTGAACGACCTCAAGCTCACCTCTAACGGATCTGACGAACAAAGCCGTGCCGTCCTCAGGGTTTGCCAAAACATTCGCAATGCCCACATCTCCGTGCTTCAGAGCATCGTACCTTTCTTGGCTAACGCGTAAGTAGAGCCATGAAGTACCTTCATCCGTCTCTTCTATCCAGTAGACCAAATACAGCTGCCCAACGATATCTCTGCAGCTATAAAATTTAGGTCCATCGTAGTAATCGAACACCTCCTGAGGTGCCAATCCACGTATCAAGGAGTGCATATCCTCACGCGATCTCATTTTCAGCACACTCCTTGAAATTGAGGTGTGGGGTAGATGTCTGGAGCCACCAAGTAATATGCGTTGGTTTGCCCGTCTGCAGAACAAGCCCATCACTTTCTGAGATTGAGCCAAATGCAATTTTCTTTTGCCTCAGTCCTTTGTAGCTCGCGCGGATTTTCAGTGCATCGCTCAGCTCACGAAAAACAGACACCCCACATGCCATGCAAATTTGGTGGGACGTGAACTCTCTATGCGGAAACTCTACTATGGTCGGCTGAAAGTCCTCGGCCGTCGTTGGACTATTCCCTACCAATCGATATACCTGCACATTCTCACGACGTGCGTTGGGTGGTGGGCATTGCTCTGGAAAATACTCGGGCCACATATTCTGTACAGTTTTCTAATTTCGCACCGGGAAGCTGAATGGTGGACTACCTCTCCTCAGCTAGTCCACTTGGTCTTGAGTTTATACATTCAAATCGCGCAGAGAAAGTCTCCTGGATCAAATGCTGCATACCGGAGTTCATCTTCCATCAATAAACAGCCCGAACCTGCAAACTGAGCGCCACACTCAGATCCGCAGAAAGCCGCTTCGCATCGCGCTTATCCACAGCCCCTAGGCTGATACGAATCGCCGATGCGTTCACCAGCGCCATCGGCGAACCCGCCTGCACGGCCCAGCCGCACGATGCCATGGCTTGAACGACCGTGAGTTCGTCAGGCACGGCAATCCACAGATGCAGTCCGTCTGCGCTGGCGTCGCCTCCATCGATCAGCGCAACGCCCTGCTTTTGCAACTCCATCACCAGCGCCTGTCGGCGTGCCGCATACGTGCTCTGCATGTACGCGAACGATCCGCGACCACGGCCCTTGCTGGCCTGTCGCCACAGCAAGGCTGCGTGGCCCTGCAACCAGCGACTGACCTTGCGCGGGCCGAGTGCGAAATGGGCGCGCATGCCTTCGATGAGATCGGACAAGCCCGCTGCCATGCACACCCGCATCTCGTGGCCCAGCGGCTTTCCGAGTGACATCACGTACAACCAGTTAGGTGGCAAGCCGTTGACTCCGCTGCCGCCCGCGACGAAGGGGGCAGCGCTGATCAGCCCCCAATAATCGTTGAAGATCACCAGCGTGTTCGGACAAGCACGCAGTTGCTTGCGCAGCGCGCGCCAACGATCCGCACGCAGATTCGCACCCGTGGGATTGTGTGCACGCGGCGTGAGGACCACGGCGGCGCAGCTTGCGAGCACGCCCGCCGCTGGCACTTGAACGCCCTGCCCGTCCATGGAAAGTGGCACAGGACGCAAACGCAGACTGCGCAACAGCGCCAGCAAAGGCGGCCAGCACGGGTCTTCGATGGCAATGCGATCACCAGGGCGCGCATGCTGGCGCAAAGCGCGTTCAATCGCATCGAGCGTGCTGGAGAAAACACCCACGGACGACTGCTGCGGAATGCCTTGCGATCCCAACCATTCGCGCGTGACGGCAAGCAGCTCCTCGTCATCACTCAACTCGCCAGCCGCGGCACCACCCGCATCGGCTTGCGGTGCAAGCAACGCACGCAGCTTGTTCCACGCCCCCGCGCGCAGTTGCGGCAGCAATGAGGAATCCACCTGTCCACTCGCCAGATCGCGCAACCCTTGCGGTACCACATAGGCGGCAGGCATCTGCACGGCCTCTCCGGCCACCCGCGTGCCGCGACGCCCGGAAGTGACCAACCGCCCAGCATCCCGCAGCCGCGCATAGGCGGCAGCCACGGTATTTGGATTGACGCCCAACTGCGTCGCGAGATGCCGCACGGCCGGCAAGGAATCACCGGCCTGAAGTTCTCCGCTGCGAAGCGAAGTTTCGATGCTGCTGGCAATGTCTTGAGCATTGCTTCCTTGAATATTCTGTACTGACCAATTCATCCCATACATTGTATTGTTTGTACTAGTACAAAATTTTGTATGTCGGACGATGCTTTGAAAGTTGCGTGAGAAAAGTTCGAAAATGCTTAAAAATGAGGCAAAACAGCCAAAAAATGCCGGTTTTGGCTGTTCAAAAGTATGAGGAAGGAGGAAATTCGAGAAAGCACGCGCATCCCAAACGGAAAAGTTGAATGCATCGTTCCGCGAGCGACAAAACGATCCAAAAAATCGCTGAAAAAGTGGTCCCAAAGCCTCAAAACGCGGATTTTTCAAATTCCGAACCCACGAACAGACGAACTTTTGCTCAAAATTTAGGCAATGCATCAGCCAAAAAAATGAGCCAACATTCATTTTTTAAAAACGGATCACCCCACACTCCAAAATCCGCACACAAACCCCATGCCCCTATCTCGCGAAGTCGCGAGATCAACGGTCACGAGCAACGCGAAGTGCCGTAAATACCTCTTCCAGACTGACTTGCGGCAAGCTGTCTGAACGGAGCGCCTACGGCGCGAAGAGAGTTTTGCCGCAGGTATTCAAAGCGCCTTTTGGTCACTTTTGCGCGCCAGCAAAAGTGACTCCGCCGCCGGGCGGAACTCCCGGCACCCGCAGCCAACGACACAACAGAATCAACTCCAGCAGCAACGAACCAAAAAGGAATGGTCAAACAACAAGCGACCCCAAAGCCCCGCAATCAAAACGGGTTACCCGATTTGCCCAAATCGACATACGCGTGCTACTATTTTTCGCATATGCGACGCACCCAGCAGCAGCTACTAACCACCCTACGTCTAAGCCTAGTGCTTGGCCGGGGTCTGCTTGCGTGCACACGCTCCGTTGCCTGAAGCTGAAGAATCGAACACAACAAGCCCAGTAGCAGTGGCTTCTTCTTCACCAAGCTTCAACGCAACACCGACATCCCCCTGACCCCGGCCCACATACCCGTCTGCAGTCTCGTCTGAGCATTGCAGGACGGCAGGGGACGTCATTCGATTTTTGTTTCGTTTGACCCGTTCGTCGTGCTTTTCTTCGATCCGCGCTCCTCACAAGGAATCAGGGCGCGTCAGCAGCTGCAGCACACAAACCCAATGTGGAGCCCCGTCATCATGATTTCCAATCCTTCCAGCAAGTACCAGCCGTTTGCCCCCATCGCCTTGGCCGACCGCACCTGGCCGTCGAAGACCATCACGCAAGCGCCGATCTGGCTTTCCACTGACTTGCGCGACGGCAACCAGGCCCTGTTCGAGCCCATGAACGGCGAGCGCAAGATGCAGCTCTACAAGGAGCTCGTGCGCATTGGCTTCAAACAGATCGAGGTGGGTTTCCCCGCCGCGTCGCAGACCGATTTCGATTTCGTGCGCCGCCTGATCGACGAGGATCTGATTCCCGACGATGTGACCATCATGGTGATGACGCAGTCGCGCGAAGACCTCATCGACCGCACCGTGGAAGCCGTGCAGGGTGCCAAGCGCGCCATCGTCCACATCTACAACGCCGTCGCGCCTGCATGGCGCAAGATCGTTTTCAACATGGGCGTGCCGCAGGTGATGGAGCTGGTGAAGCACCACGTCTCGCACTTCAAGAAGCAGTCCGACAAACATCCCGAGACCGAGTGGATCTTGCAGTATTCGCCCGAGACCTTCAGCAGCGCCGAGCTCGATGTGTCCTTGCAGGCCTGCCAGACCGCCATCGAAGCCTGGGGCGTGAACGCCGAGCGCAAGATCATCATCAACTTGCCGACGACGGTGGAAAACGCCACTGCCAACGTGTTCGCCGATCAGATCGAATGGATGCACCGCCACCTCGTGCCGCGTGAACACGTCGTGCTCTCCGTGCATCCGCACAACGACCGTGGCACGGGCGTGGCCGCAGCAGAGTTCGCGATGATGGCCGGTGCCGACCGAGTGGAAGGCTGTTTGTTCGGCAACGGCGAGCGCTGCGGCAACGTGGACATCGTGACGCTCGCGCTCAACATGTACACGCAAGGCGTGCATCCGAATCTCGACTTCTCGGACATCACCGGCGTGGCGCGCATTGCCGAAGAATGCACATCGCTTCCGATCCACCCGCGCCATCCGTATGCGGGCGATCTCGTGTTCACCGCATTCTCCGGCTCACACCAGGATGCGATCAAGAAGGGCTTTGCCGCGCAACGTGCGGACGCGATCTGGGAAGTGCCTTACTTGCCCATCGACCCCGCCGACCTCGGCCGCACCTACGACAGCGTGATCCGCGTGAACAGCCAGTCGGGCAAAGGCGGCATCTCGTTCCTCATGGAGCGCGAACACGGCGTGGTGATGCCGCGCCGCATGCAGGTCGAGTTCAGCAACGTCGTGCAGCGCCAGACCGACACCAGCGAAACCGAGATGACCGGCGATGCGCTTTGGAAGCTGTTCAACGCGACCTACCTTGCGACGCCTGAAAGCGCCACAGCCATCATCTGCCACAGCCACAAGCTCACGGACGAAGGCCACAGCATCGAGATGGACGTGACCATCAACGGCGAACGCCAGAAGCTGCAAGGCCAGGGCAATGGCCCGATAGCAGCCGCCGTGGATGCCCTCGGCCTGCCATTGCGCGTGGACCACTACGAAGAGCGCGCCACCGGCAGCGGAGCCAACGCGCAGGCCTTGGCGATCATCGAAGCCGCGATGGAAGGCGTTGCCGGCTCCACCTTCGGCGCAGGCATGAGCCACAACATCGTGACCGCGTCCGTGCAGGCCGTGGTCAGCGTGGCGAATCGACTGATTGCGCGACGTGCGGCAGGGCAGACGATGAGCACCGAAGCAGCAGCCTGACACTGCCGAGCGATCTCCAGCAATGGTTTCGCACTTCCGCCTATCCACACAGGGGGTGCGAATCGCGGTGACACGCGGAGACTCAACGGGCTCGCCCTCGGCGCTTTCACAGATCGCCACGCCACAGAGCATGTGCCACAAGCCCATGCTCTGCAAGGAAAAAGCTTGGGCCAACCGCCCTGTGCTGATACCCTTGGAGCCCATGCGAGCACTTCTTCATTGCCTGACGGTGGCGGCTGCCGTGCTGATCGCGGGTTGCAGCTCCACACCCACGCCGTCCACGTCCCAAACCTCCCAGTCCTCACGCGCTTCGGGGCAGGGCGTTTCGCGGCTTTCGGCGGAGCAGGCCGACGACATTGCAATCCACGCGATGGGACTGGTCGGCACGCCTTACCGCTACGGCGGCAACACACCTGACAGCGGATTCGATTGCAGCGGCCTCATCGGCTATGTGTACCGCAGCCGCGCAGGAGTGTCGCTACCGCGCACCGTGGCGCAGCTCGATGAATTCGGCAAGGCCATCTCCAGGAGCGATCTGCGCGTCGGTGATCTGGTCGTGTTTGGACGCGGCACGCCCACGCATGCAGGCATCTATGTGGGAGAAGGGCGCTTCGTGCACGCACCATCCACAGGCGGAACGGTACGGCTCGATTCGCTGGGCTCAAAGTATTGGTCCAAGCAGCCCACGGCTTATCGGCGGTTTTAGATGTTCCCGCACGGCGTTGGTGTGCCGCAATGCGGCATCTGAATCCAAAGAAGCAGGGCGCGGTCCCGAGTTGATGTGGGCGCCCAAACAGGCGTCGTAGCAACGCCCCGAGCCATCCATCAGCAAGCCCGTTGATGCATCCAGATGACGCCCCCCGGAGCGCATGGGTTGCCACAGATGCTGCGGGTTGTGCTCTGCGCAATCGTTGCCCCATGGGTCCTGTTGCAACGCCCAGACCACCGAGCCCTTTGCATCGAGCAGCGCGGCAGGACTGCCGGTGTGGTCGGTGAGCACATGGCGGATCTGGATGTTGCTCGCCTCGTCGACGGCTTTCGGCAATGCTGGATGCTGCTGCGCCGATTGCGCGGCTTTGACCTGTCGGACCAGAAACGCCTGATGGTTCGCATTTTTTCCACTGTCACCCGCCAAACGCGCCTTGATGCGCGCGTCCAGATCTTCGAGGTTCTTGAGCATCTCGCGCATGTTCTGATGGTGATGCGATGCATCCTTGAGCGCCGGTTTGGAATCAGGCGTCTGCACGGTCTTGTCCACAGACTCCTCATGCGCCTGCCCCTTGGCGAGCTGCAGAAGCGGCGTGCACGTGCCCGGTTCATACACGGTGTGAACGATGTCGGTGGGCGTGCTGTCCGCGTTGCCGCGCGTGGCGTGGCGCTCGACATGCACCAACCGATCGCCATCCCATCCGAAGTACTTGGCGTCAACGGTCTTGCCGTCTTCATCCAGAGAGTACAGCGCGACACATCGGCCCAGCGCATCGTATCGGTAGTGACGCACGAATGACTTGCCTTGCGCGTCCACGCCTTTCGCTGCGACGAGCTGATTGGCCGCGTCGTAGTGCAAACGCACCGCGCGTCCGGTGTGCAGATCGAGCACGCGCGTGCGGTTGCTGCGGCTGTCATGACAGTAGCAAAGGCGTGCCTCGCCAAGTCGCTTGTCGTGCGCGTTGGTGTAGTAATCGACACGTCCACCCGCCCAGCGCGTGGTGTGGGCGAGCTCGGATTCCGGCCTGCGCACCAACTCTCTGGTTTCTTCGTCATCACAGGCCGATTCGGCTTCCATGGCGTCCGCATGGGTTGCGGTCATCACGTCCGAAGGCTGAGGCAGGCGGTGGCCTGCGGGATCAAAAGACCAGCGCTGCGCGCCCGCCTGAGGCGTGTGGGATGCGATCAAACGGCCATGCGCATCGTAGGCGAAGCGGCTGGTTCCCACGTCACTGTGGATGGCGAGCATGCGCCCCGCGTGGTCGTACAGGTATTGCCGCGCCCGAATCGCCGCAGCGGCGATGTTGGTCGTGGAGGGCGGCAGCGCGTCACCCGACCATTCCATGGTCTGCCACAGGCCTGCAGAGTTCCAGTCGATCTGGCGACGAACGCCTGCCGTCGTCAGCAGGCGAGCGCTCTCGCGCTGCAGGGCATCGCGTGTGAACTCGATCTGCGTTCTGCGCTGCCATGTGAGGCTTTGCAGAACGCCCGACGCATTCAGCTCGTAGCCCACCGAGCCCAGCGTTCCCAGCTCGCTTGCCGTGCGCCGACCTTGCCCATCGAGCACATGGCTGATGCAGTACTCGAATTCCTGCTTTCCCGTTTGAGAATCAAAAAGGTGATGCGTCTGCGCAATCACGCGGCCCATGCGATCGCGACGCCATTCGATGCGGCTGAGAAGCTGTTCTTTCGGCTTGCCCCTTGCACTATCAACCTTTGCACTATCAATTTTTGCGCCTTCAACATTCGCGCCATCGGCGTTCGCAATCCAGTTGCCAGCCGATTGCAGCTCATCGGCGCGACTCCATTCAAACCGCGTGGTGAAGGCCGCGCTGTCGGCATTGGCGGGGTGGCTGATGGCCGAGAGCCTTCCCGCATTGCTCCATTCATAACGGATGGTGTGCGCCTCGCGATCCTGCTCCTTCATGCTGCCGTCGATGCATTCATGCAACCTGCCGCCCACGCCGTAGCGGTATTCGACCGTGCGTTTGTCAAACCCGATCTCACGCGCCAGACGATCCATTTCATCCCATTGCAAACGCCATGCATCACCGCTTTCGTTGGTGTACTCGGTCAGCCGGCCGGCATCGTCGTAGGTCCATTTCACGCAGTGGCCTGCATGTTCGCGCTCGACCATTCGTCCCCACAGGTCGTACTGCATCCGCACGTCGCCAGCAATGCGCAAGGCCGCTTCCGACGTGGCGTTGCCGGTCACGCTGACCGCCACAACGCGCCCGCACGCATCGCGCTGGAAATGCTCGCTCACCCCATTGGCCCGATGCAGCGCGATGAGCTGACCACGTTCATCGTGCTCGTATCGCTCGGCCTCTCCGAGGGGGTTGATGTGCGCTGTCAATGAGCCACTTTTGGAGTATTCGAATCGCGTGGTGTGTCCATCGGGGTCGCAGCGACTGAGCAGCAGACCTTCTCGTGAATGCACGAATTGCGTGGTGCCGCCCGCGCCATCGGTGATCTGCGACGGCAGATGCGCAATGCTTCGGTCAGCAGCAGGATCGGGATAGACGCGCCGCTCCAGGCTGCCATCGGCGCGCTGGATGCGTTCCACGCGCTGCCACGCATCATGATGATGGCGCGTGACGCGGCCTTCGGGATCGGTGACGGCAAGCAGCAGGCCGGTTGCAGCATCCCATTCGTTGCGCGTCTCGCCGCCGTCGGGATGTTGGACGAAGGTCGCCAGACCCATCGCATCGGGCCAGAAGTGCGTCGTGTGTCCCAGCGCATCGGTCATGGAGAGCAGACGGCCATGCGCATCGTGCGCGCGGCGCACCGTGCTTCCGTCGGCATGCGTGTGCTCCACGAGGCGCGCCAGGCCACCCGCGCCTTTGAAGAGATGGCTGGTGCTGCGTTTGAAGCTGTCGGTCGCGAGTGTCTTCGCACGCGGTTGCTTGTCCTCGTCGATTGCCAGCGTCTGGTAGCTGAAATGGCGCGTCAGTCCCTGCTGGCTGCGTTGTTCGATCACGCGTGCGCCGGGCTCGTTGCGCTCGTAGCGGTAGTGGTGTTCGGGGCCTCCGCGCTCCTGATGCAGGGTGAGCATGTGGTTGCGGTAGGCAAAGCGCTGCGTGGCCTCTTCGCGGCCTTCGCATCCGCGGCGACCATTGCGCACTTCGACCAGATCGCCTTCAGCACTGTAGACATAGCGCACCAGCAGTTCAGGATCCAGCGCGTTGAAGGCATCGGGCGTGCCGAGCAACTCCACCTTGGTCAGCCGCACGCCGCTGTCGGCCTGCCAGAAGTGGCCCGATGGATAGCGCGGTTCGGGGCGCGGCGAGCGCACCTGCTCGTAGTGCAGACGGTAGCAGCGGCCCACACCGTCCTGCATGGCGACAAGGCGTGTCGCCCCCAGCACGCTGCCGTAGCGATAGCGCTGAATGCGCCCCAGACGGTCGATGCGGCCGAGCAGTTGCCACTCCTGCGACGGGATCGATGCGCTGCCGTCCTCCAGCGCCTTGCGATTGCAGGGCGCGAATGCCCACAGTTCGTCGCCTCGGCCGTGTCCGGCAAAAATCACGTGCTGGCGTCTCGCCATCTCCTTGGGCAGATGCGCAAATCGGCGTTGCTCGGGCGATGCATACCAGCTCGGCCCCTTTTCCTCATCGCTGCCGGAGCGCAGCAGCCACAGATCTTCGCTTGGGCTGTAGTGGATCTCGCCCGCAGCCAGTGCATCGAAGTGGATGCTGCGGCCATCGACATCGTGCAGGACGCAGGCATCGGCCTTCACCTCCAGACGCAGCTCCAGCGGCGTGCGCCAGCCATGACCGAGCACACCGCAAACGCCGCCCTGCGCCACATCTGCATAGCTGCAGTAGCGACGCTCCCAAACCAGGGGCAGGACGCCCGGCAGCGAGAAATCCGTTTGCGTGGCGCCGCCGAGCACCAGCGCACCAGTCGCTGCGTGAACGCCGTACCCCACCGTGGGCACCTCGGGGCGCGGGGAGCAAGCCAGTCCTTGCGATTTCTGTGCAGCGATGGGAGAAGGCGTGGGGGTGGGGGTGGTAGTGGTTGCGTCTGCCCTGGTGGTCTTGCCGCCTTGCACGAAAGCGGCATCGATGCGCGCTTGCGGATTCTTGGTCATGGTCGATTCCCTCCCGTCACAGCCGATCTGTGACACGTTTTCTGTTCTTGTGGAACCTGAGCGCAGAGTTCGGAAAAAATGAAAGAGCGTCTGCGCAGACAGGCTGCAGAAAGTCATGGTTTCATTGCAAGCGGAGAACTCATTTGGAATGGCTCAAAGGGTCCGGGAAACAAGCCGCGTCGATTGGTATCCGTTCTGCTTTTTTGGAAACCGGCGCGTAAATCCCTGAAAGGAAATGCTGTGTGCGGCTTGCAGGACAATGGAGGCACCATGACTCAGACCACCACCCCCACGTCCACTTCGGCTGCAAACAAGCCCAAGATCTCCACACTGGATACCACGCGCATCGACGACGTGCGCATCAAGGAAGTCCGCCCTTTGCTCACCCCGGCGCTGCTGCAGGAATGGCTGCCCACGCCGCCCTCGGCGCTGGAAGTCGTCGAAGGCAGCCGCGCGGCCATCTCGCGCGTGCTGCACGGTCAGGATGACCGTCTGGTGGTGGTCGTCGGCCCTTGCTCGATCCACGACCACGACCAGGCCATCGAATACGCCTGCAAGCTGAAAAAGCAGGCCGAGGCGCTGTCGCAGGACCTGCTGGTGGTGATGCGCGTGTACTTCGAGAAGCCGCGCACCACGGTCGGCTGGAAGGGCTACATCAACGACCCGCGCATGGACGGCAGCTTTGCCATCAACGACGGCGTGCAGATGGCGCGCGCGCTGCTGCTCGACATCCTCGAACTCGGCCTGCCGGTGGCCACCGAATTCCTCGACCTGCTCTCGCCGCAGTTCATCAGCGATCTGGTGAGCTGGGGCGCGATCGGCGCACGCACGACGGAGAGCCAAAGCCATCGCCAGCTCGCAAGCGGGCTCTCGTGCCCGGTGGGCTTCAAGAACGGCACGGACGGCGGCGTGAAGGTGGCTTCGGACGCCATCCTCGCGGCCGAATCGGCGCACGCCTTCATGGGCATGACCAAGATGGGCCAGAGCGCGATCTTCGAGACGCGCGGCAACAAGGACTGCCACGTGATCCTGCGCGGCGGCAAGCAGCCCAACTACAGCGCCGACGACGTGAACGCGGCCTGCGAACTGCTCAAGAAATCGGGCCTGCGCGAGCAGGTGATGATCGACCTGTCGCACGCCAACAGCAGCAAGCAGCACGCGCGCCAGATCGTCGTGGCAGAAGACGTGGCAGGCCAGGTGGCTGCGGGCGACACGCGCATCATGGGCCTGATGATCGAAAGCCACCTCGAAGAAGGCCGCCAGGACATCGTGCCCGGCGAACCCCTCAAGCACGGCGTGTCAGTGACGGACGCGTGCATCAGCTTCGAGCAGACCGTGCCGGTGCTGGAGCAGCTCGCCGCAGCCGTGCGCACACGCCGCTCCAAGCGCGCTGCGGGCTGATCTCCCAAAGCGCCATCGCGGTGGATGGGGTGGACTGGCGCGTTACGCCAGCGCCAGTTCCTCCACCCGCGTAAGCGCCTTCGACGCGCCGTCCAGCCGCGCCGCCAGCAGTTGGGCGCGCTTGAGGTACAGGTGCGCGTCGTGCTCCCACGTGAAGCCCATGCCGCCGTGCACCTGCATTACCGTGCGCGTGGTCTGCAGCGCGCCTTCGATGGCCGTGAACTCGGCTGCGGCGCAGGCGAATGCGGCGTCGGGCAGATGGCCGTCCATCGCGGCCGTGGCGTAGAGCGCGGACAGGCGCGCGTTGTCCACAGCCATCCACGCATTCGCGAGCTGGTGCTTGATGGCCTGGTAGCTGCCGATGGGCTTGCCGAACTGCACGCGCTCCTTCGCATAGCTCGCGCCCAGTTGCAGCGCTGCCTGCGCCACACCGATGAGTTCGGCGCAGAGCATCAAGCGGTGCGCGCTGCGGGCATGTGCGCGGTCGGCTGTGGATAAGTCGAGCTGCTGCCATGGCAGGTCGGTTGCAGCGCCTGGCGATTGCAGGATCGTCGGATCGAGGCCCGACTCGCCGGTTGTCGACGCCGGGATGATGGCGATTTCGAGCGGCCTGTGGATATCTTCAAGCCCGCGCACCACGACCAGATCGGTGCATTGCGCAGAGAAATCCCACAGTTTGTCGCTCGCATCGACGCAATGCGCCACTCGATCCCCGGCAAGAATGCCGATCAGAAGCGATTTGAGGGCCTCTGGCGCGTTTTTTTCAGCAAACTTGATCCAGAGGGACAGCAAGACCGCGCTGCTCGCCCAGGGCAGATTGAGCAGTTGGCTGCCCGCCGTCTCGGCGACCAGATAGGCATCGGTCAGGCCCAGCCCCAGTCCATCCATGGCTTCGGGGGCGAGCAGGGCCATCCAGCCCATCTCTGCCATGTCGCGCCACAGCGCTTGCTGCGCGGCGTCGGAAAACGGCAGCGCCTTGCGGGCGCGGGTGAGTGGATGGTGGTCGGCGAAGAAGCGCTGTGCCGATTCCTGCAGCATCTGCTGCTCGTCGTTGAGTGCGAAATCCATTTTGTGTCTTCAACCCTTGGGCAAGCCCAGCATCTGCTCGGCCAGAATGTTTCTTTGGACTTCCGACGTGCCCGCCAGAATCGTCTCGGCGCGGGTCCAGAGGTAGTCGCGCGTCCAGCCCGCAGCCTCGCGGTCGGCACTGTGCGGCTCGGCGCCCGCGAGCGCACGTTCGCCCAGCACCTCGTTGGCCAGCACCATGAGCTTCTGGTGCGATTCGCTCCAGTGCAGCTTGGTGGCAGAGCCCTCCGGCCCCGGCGGCCCGCCGCGCAGCGCGTTGGTGAGCGCGCGGAAGGTCTTCAGCTTGAGCACGTGGCTGTCCACCGCAAGGCGTGCGATGTCGCGGCGCAGATGCGGGTTGTCGAGTGCGGTTTTGCCGTCATCGTCCGGCGTGTTGACGGCCAGATTTTTCAGCGCCTGCACTTCCTGCGTGAAGCGCACCTGACGCGGAATGAAATACGTGCCGCGCTCGAAGCTGGCCGCCGCCATCGCCAGACGCCAGCCGCCGTTTTCTTCGCCGACCAGCGCATCGAGCGGCACCTTCACGTCGTCAAAGAAGACCTCGTTGAAATCGGACTCGCCGGTGATCTGGCGAATCGGCTCCACGCGCACTCCCGGCAGCTTCATGTCGACCAGCAGAAAGCTGATGCCCTTGTGGCGCTGCGCCGTCGCGTCGGTGCGCGCGAGCACGAAGCAGTAATCGGCGATATGGGCGAACGAGGTCCACACCTTGTGACCATTGAGCAGCCAGTGGTCGTCCTTGCGCTCGGCGCGTGTGGAAAGCGATGCGAGATCCGATCCCGCGCCGGGCTCGGAATAGCCCTGGCACCAGATGTCCTTGTTGCTCAGAATGCCGGGCAGATAGCGCTGCTTCTGCGCATCGCTGGCGAAGTGGATCAGCGTGGGGCCGAGAATGCCGTGGCCGATGATGTTCACGCCCAGCGGCGCGCCGATGCGGGCCTGCTCTTCATGAAAGATCGCCTGGCGCGTGAGCGGCCAGTTCTTGCCGCCGAACTGCTCGGGCCAGCCAAGGCCGGACCAGCCTGCGGCGCACACGTAGTCTTCCCAGGCTCTGCGCCATTCGAAATTGTTGGGATCGGGTTCCGTCGGCCAGGCGGCCTTGAACGCGGGGAAGTGGGTTTCGAACCAGTCGCGCAATGTGATGCGGAAGGCTTCGTCTTCAGTTGAGTAGCCCACTTGCATGGTACTTTCAATCCTGTTTTTGTGTTCACGAAGCCTTGTCGGCTTCGATGGGTTATCCGTACGTGGGCGCCAATACAGCCCTTCATGCTTTGTTGCGAAGCCTGGCCGTACATGAGTACTGTCTGCGGCTTCGCGTCGCGCCTGAAGGGCTGTCTTGTCGTTGTGGTGATTGATCACGAAGTGGTCAACACGTCATGGCGCGCGTGCGGCTTGCGCCGCGTCGATTGATCAATCAGTCGATCAGTCCGCTTTTGCGCCGGAATCCTTCACCACCTTGGCCCACTTCACGATGTCCTTCTTGATGAACTCGGAGAACTCGGCTGGCTTGTTGCCGATGATGTCGAGGCCGAGGGACTGGAATTTTTCCTGCACGGCGGGTTCCTTGAGGACTTCCATGAGTTCTGCGTGGAACTTGTTCACGACCGGCGCGGGTGTGCCTGCGGGTGCGACAAAACCGAGCCAGGGCATGGCTTCGTAGCCGGGCAGGCCGGATTCCGCCACCGTGGGCACGTTGGGCAGCAGCTTGGATCGCTGTGCGGTGGTCACGGCGAGCAGACGGATCTTGTTATCGGCGATGAAGGGCTTGGACGATGCATACGCGTCGAACATCACGTTGATGTTGCCGCTGACCAGATCGAGCAACGCAGGCGCGCTGCCCTTGTACGGCACGTGTTCCATCTTCACGCCGGCCATGGTGTTGAAGAGTTCGGATTCCAGATGCGTCGACGTGCCAGCGCCGACCGAGCCGTAGTTGGCCTTGGTGGGATTGGCCTTCACCCAGGTCACCAGTTCGGCGACGTTCTTGGCGGGCACGCTGGGGTGCACGCTGAGCACGTGCACGACCGAGGCCACGAGCGAGATCGGTGTGAAGTCCTTCACCGGGTCGTAGTTGACCTTGCTGTACAGCGCGGGCGCAATGCCCAGCGACGATGCGGCAAGCAGCACGGTGTGGCCGTCGGGTGCCGACTTGGCGACGAACTCGGACGCGATCATCGTGCCCGCGCCGGGCTTGTTCTCGACGATCACAGGTTGGCCGAGACGGTTCTTCAGACGCTCGGCCAATGTGCGCGACATGATGTCGGTGGCACCGCCCGGCGAGAACGGCACGACGATGGTGACGGGCTTGCTCGGGTAGTTACCGCCCTGTGCATAAGCTGTGCCGCAAACGGCTGCGGCCGCGATGGCGACGGTCGAGATGATTTTCTTGATGACCATGGTTGCTTGTCTCCTCTTGGTTTTCGGGTTGGGGAATGCGTTGTTGCGTTGTTGTTCACTTGTCTGCAGGCAGCACCAGCGCGTCGAGCATGCACACGCCCTGGCCTTGCTGCTTGACGAGCAGGGGGTTCACTTCGACCTCGTCGGCCTGCTCCTGCAAGGCCAGCACGGCGCGCGAGAAGGCTGCGATGGCGGCGCACGCAGCGTCCACATCACCCAGCGCGCGACCGCGATAGCCGGTGAGCAGCGGGAAGGCTTTCAGCTCGCCGAGCATCTCGCGGGCGATATCCGCATCGACTGGCAGCACGCGGTGGCTCACGTCCTTGTAGAGCTCGGTCAGCACGCCGCCGAGGCCCACGGTCAGCGTCATGCCGAACACCGGATCGCGCGTCGCGCCGACGATGAGTTCGGCCACGCCCGATTCCATCTTGCAGATCAGCGCACCGTCGATGCGCGCTTCGGGAGCGTAGTTTCTGGCACTTGCGATCACTTCATCGAAGGCCTTGCGCACCTCATCTGCGCTTTGCAGACGCAGACGCACGCCACCGGCTTCGGTCTTGTGCGCGATGTCGGCGGACAGCACTTTCAGCACGACGGGATAGCCAATCGCATCCGCCGCTTGCGCCGCTTCGTCCGCGTTGGCAGCAACGCGCTCCGCGCCTGCGGGCATGCCGTGCTGCACCAGCAATTGCTTGGTGCGGAATTCATCAAGGCTTTCCGGCAACGCGGTGCGCGCGGGAGCGCTCTGATGGCGCACATCGAGCCAACGGTTGTGCTTGCGACGCTCCTGCCACAGCAGGAAAGGCGAAAGCGACGAGACCGCGACGCCGATGTCCTCGAACACCGGCACGCCGCCGTTGCGCAGTTGCTCGCGCGTCTTGGCCGCTCCGGTGTCGATGGCGACGAACAGCTTGGAGAACTTCGCCGACACCGCGCACAGATCGTCCGCCATGCGGTCGAGCATGTAGCCGGGCGCGTAGATCACCACGCTGTCCACCGCGTCGGACTGCGCGAGCGCTTCCATCGCCGTGCGCACAAATCCTGGATCGTTGACCACGTTGCCCGTCACATCGACCGGATTGCTCACCATGCCGTAGTCGGGGATGCCGGCGCGCAGCGTGTCCTGCAGCGCTTGCGGCAGCGTGGGCACGTCCAGCCCCGCGCCGATGAACTTGTCGGCAAGAATCGCGCCGAGCGCGCCCGAGATCGTGATGATCGCCACGCGCTTGCCAGCGCTTTGATGGCGGTACTGCGCCAGATGCGCGAGCTGCGCCATCTGCACGAAGTCATTGCTCTGGATGATGTTGAGCTGACGGAACGCGGCCTGGTACACCGCCTGATCGCCCGCAAGCGCCGAGGTGTGCGAACGCACGGCCTCCGAGCCTTTTTCGGTCTCGCCCGCCTTGTAGAGAATCAGCAGCTTGTCGCTGCGCGCAAAGGTTTCCGCCGCCGCGATGAAGCGCTCGCCATCGCGCAGCTCTTCGATGTAGCCCATGGCCACTTCGGTCGCATCGTCCTGCGCGAGGTATTCGAGGTATTGCGCGAAGTCCACGCAGGCCTCGTTGCCGGTGTTGATGAAGTGGCTGAACGCAACGCCCAGGCGGCGCGCAATCGCATACACCGCAGCGCACACGTTGCCGCTTTGCGTGAGCAGGCTGACGCTGCCTTGGCCTTCCTGCATCGGCGCAGTGTTGAACACCGATGCGAAGTTGGTGTGCGCCTGCGTGTTCAGGTTTGCAAAGCCCATCGCGTTCGGGCCGGCAACGACCAGATCCGTCGTCGCGACATACGCTTCGAGTTCGGCCTGCAGCGCCGCGCCTTTTTCGCCTTCTTCGGCAAAGCCCGCCGCGTAGACGATCACCGCACGCGCGCCCTTGGCCGCGCAGCGCTTGAGCATCGCAAGCACGTCGGGCGCGGCAATCGCCAGCACCACGAGATCGGGTGCTTCGGGCAGCGATTCGATGTCGGCATAGCAGCGCTGGCCAAACACTTCTTCGTACTTCGGGTTGATCGGAAAAATCTGACCCTGATAGCCGAACTTCGTCAGATGTGCGATCGGCATGCCGCCGATGCGAGCGGGATTGTTGCTTGCGCCGACGATGGCAATCGACGCGGGATTGAGCAGCGGCTCAAGACGGTGTGTTGAAGTTTTCACGGGAGACAACATGGCGCGCTCAAGCCTTCTCTGGGTTCTTCTGGATCGCATTGGCCAGACCGCGATCGCGCGCCGTCAGAAAGCCTTCGCTCAGGTGCGAGAGCTGGTGCGTGTCGAAGTGCGCGGCCAGCGCCGTGCGCAGACCTTGCGAATCGAGCGAGCGGTTGATCGAACGCTTGATGAGATGCAGCCCGAATGGCGGTGCCTTGGCGATCTGCTGCGCAAGCGCGAGCGTGGCGTCGGACAGTTCCGCATCGCTCACCACGCGGTTGACCATGCCGATTTCTTTCGCTTCCTGCGCGCTGATCTTGCCGCCGGTGAACAGCATCTCCTTGGCCTTGCGCGCGCCCATCACCCACGGGTGGATCAGCACTTCGGTGGCTGCCGCGCCCAGCGTGTGGCCAACCGGGTCGGAGAAATACGCGCTCTCGCTGGCCACCACCAGATCGCACATGTTGGCGATCATGAAGCCGCCCGCCACGCACGCGCCCTGCACCTGCGCGATGGTCGGCTTGGGGAAGTCCCAGATCTTCATCGAGTAGTCGAAGTAGCGCAGCTCTTCATACGCCCAGCGCTCCTCCACGGTGAAGTTCGCGCGCTCGGCCTGCGCCTGCTTGAGGTCGTGCCCCGCCGAAAAATGCGCACCCTTGCCGCCGAGCACGACGACGTTCACCGAGTTGTCCACACGCGCCTCGTCGAACGCGGCCATCAACTCGTCCAGCATCTGCTGGCTCTGCGCATTGCGCTGGGCCTCGCGCGCCAGCAGGATGCGGCGCACTGCGCCGTGGTTTTCGATCTCGAGCGTCTCGTAGTTCGCCATGTGCTTGTCTCCTTGTCTCAGCAATGGCATTCAGTCTAGACTCGCCATTTCCTGCATTACAAACACAATCGAGACTTTTTCCCACAATATGGACAAACCGGCTTCCAAACCCACCGAGAGCGCGACAGGCACCGCTGGCGCACAAAGCCTGCGCCGCGCGCTCAGCCTGCTGCGCCTGCTGGCCGAGCACCAGGAAGACGGCATCACGCTCACCGAGGTGATGGCCGCGTCGGGCCTGGAGCGCTCCACCGCCCACCGCCTGCTCTCGTGCCTGGCCGAAGAGCAGTTCGCCGAACGCGATCCCGACACCAAGTCCTACCGCCTCGGCATCGACGCCATGCAACTCGGCTTCGCATCCATGCGCCGCGTGCCGCTTGTGGACAACTGCAAACCCCTCATGCAGAAGCTCGCGCGCATGTCAGGCGACACGGTGTTCCTCGTGATCCGCCAGGGCGACTACTGCCTGTGCCTGGCCCGCGAGGAAGGGCACTTCCCCGTGAAAGTCTTCACCACCGACGTCGGCGGCCGCCGCCTGCTCGGCCTCGGCGCAGGCGGCCTGGCGCTGATGTCGCAACTCTCCGACGCCGAAATCGAACGCATCCACGACCGCCACGCCGAGGAATACCTGCACGCCAACTTCACCCGCGAATGCCTGCTCCAAGCCGTGCGCCGCACCCGCGCCATCGGCTACGCGGACATCACCGACACGCTCACCGTCGGCGTCTCGGGCGTCGGCTGCACCTTCACCGCATCGGCCAGCACCCAGGCCGCCATCAGCTTCGGCGCCATCTCGCCGCGCCTGCCACCCGAGCGCAAAAAGGAAATGGCCAAGCTGCTGATGGAGCAATTGATACAGCAAAGATCCGCCACCGGGGATGGTGGACAACCTGCTTGACACATTCGGCGGATACACACAGGCTCTGTGCAACGATGCACGAATAGTCTGGAGTTCCGAGAATGCGTTTCGCAAAGCCGTATCTGCTGCCAGCCCTTGCGCTGGCCTGTCTTTCCATGCCCGCGCACGCCGCGCGCGAGTTCACGCCACAGGCTGGTCTGTGGATGATTGCAGCCGAGCGCAACGGCGAGCCCGGGCGTGGGTTTTCCATCGACGTGCAGGGGAACACCGTGTTCATGCAGGTGTTCAACTACGAAAAAAGCGGAGCCGCGACGTTTCATACGGCGGTGGGCAAACTCGGCGAAGCCGCTTCGATGACGGTACCGCTGCTGCGCTTCAAGGGCGGGCGCTACTTTGGTGGGCCTGCACAGATCGGAGTGGAAGATGGCAATGCAGGCAACGTGACCGTGAAGTTCACCAATGGGTTGGCTGGGACGATCCGATTTCCCGGCGAGGGCGAGCAGCCCATTGCCCGGTTTCTGATTCCGGAGAAGTTGCCGTTCTGGTGGACCCAATTGTCGGATTCGCCACCGTCCGACAAGAAGGGCCGCCGTCAAATGAATCTGATCGCGACGGACTCGAGTGGAGCACTCCATACATGGTTCGCAACGCTTTCGAAAGAGGCCGACGACTTGCCGTTCAAGTTGACTTTCGAATCAATGCAGACGGCGTACTACACGAGCATGAGGCAAGCGTCCCGCGCGCTCGAATGCAGCATGGAGCTCAGCACACAGGTCCTCGACTGCGTGCCCGCCCAGACCACGGATCCGGCCGCAAACGGCGGCTCCGCCGACGCACTGCAGATTCGTCGCATGCGACTGCGTTTTCTTGGGTATGACATCGTGGGCGAGATACAGCCCGAGGCCAATCCATCCAACCGATTGGTGCTCAATGGCACAACGATTGGCAGCTACAGTCAACGGCTCATCAACCAACGTATCGAGGAATCCAGAAAAACCTACTCATGGTTTGATTTGATGCCGGAGCCGTGCATCATGAGTTGCATAAGAGAGGGCCAGAAACACATCACAGTGCTGCCCACCAGCGGTGCCTGGGTGCTTGACGCAGAACGCACGGGCAAGCCGGGACGCGGCGTGTTTCTCGATGTGCAGGACGACACTGTCATCGTGCAGACCTCCGACTATCTCGCAAACGGCGAGCCCACATTCCATCTGGGCACCAGCAGCTTGCAGGGCTCTCTCAAGCTCAGGGGCGATACGACCAGCGCGATGTCGATGTTCCGCTATGCGGGAGGCCGCCATTTCGGAAGCCCCGCCCAATCCGCCAAGGAAGTCGCCAATGCTGGAGAACTGAAGCTCTCGTTCACACCGCAGACCAACAATGTGTACACGGACTTCGCTACCGGCGATGTCAGCTTGCCCGGAGAGGGCTCGCAGCGCATCAAGCGTCTGCAGTTCGAACCCGTATCGCTCGACATGGAGGGCATGCTTGGTGAATATCTCGACACGTGGCGCAAAAATCTGGCGCAGGAAGAACGCTGGTTCAGGCTGACCCGTGTGGAAGGCGCGGTAGCGAAGAACGACGACGGAACCGTGCAATGCAAGCGCGATTCTTCCGATCCCAGACCCAACGGGATGAACTGCGTGTGGAGTCTCAGCCCCGACGCCGCATCCACTGCGGAAAACGAGTGGGGTCGTGCCAGCCTGAGCATCCATCCCTTCCATCGCGAGACATCCGGGACGACCCTACGCACCCGTGATCGCCACGGCAACTGGCTGGGTCTCGGCAAAGTGAGTCTGCCCGGTCTCGCCATCCCATGAACCCAAAGGTATCCAAAGAACGAAACCAGCATTCAAAGGAGGCTCAGACCCATGCGATTCATACCCCATGCCCTCACCGCTGCTCTGGTGCTTTGCTGCGCGCTGCCCAGTTGGGCGGCACGCGAGTTCACGCCGCAAGCCGGTCTGTGGATGATTGCAGCCGAGCGCAACGGCGAGCCCGGGCGTGGGTTTTCGCTGGATGTGCAAGGCAACACCGTGTTCATGCAGGTGTTCAACTACGAGAAGAGCGGAGCCGCGACGTTTCATACGGCTGTCGGCAAACTTGACGAAGCCGCTTCGATGACGGTGCCGCTGCTGCGATTCAAGGGCGGGCGCTACTTTGGTGGGCCTGCACAGATCGGAGTGGAAGATGGCTCGGCTGGCGAGGTGACGCTGCGCTTTGCTGATGGGCTCAATGGAACGGTGCAGTTTCCGGGCGAGCAGGCGCAGCCCATTTCGCGCTTTCTGGTACCGG
Source organism: Diaphorobacter sp. HDW4B (assembly GCF_011305535.1). Taxonomy (GTDB): domain Bacteria; phylum Pseudomonadota; class Gammaproteobacteria; order Burkholderiales; family Burkholderiaceae_C; genus Diaphorobacter_A. The sequence continues at coordinate 2,509,682 of NZ_CP049905.1, read as the reverse complement.
AAAAGATGCCGTTCTGGTGGACTCAGCTTTCTGACGATCCTCCTTCCGGCAAAGAAGGCTTTCGCTCCATGCAATGGGTGGCGACCAGCAAAAATGGCATCCGCTACACATGGGACGCCAAATTGGGCATGGGTACCGATGGCGTTTATCCGCTCCAGCTTGGTTCGACATTTGATTGGGGTAGTGCACTTCGCACCTTTGACTGCCGACTGCAAGCCGAGACCGAAGTGTTCGACTGTCTGCCGACGTCCAATAGCTTCAACGGCGAAAAACCCGACATGCCCTTGGAGATCCAGCGTCTGAAATTTCGCGTGGTGGGGCGCGATGTGATCGGAGAGCTTCAACCGGCATGGGATCTTGCGCAGCGCATGACGCTGAATGGCTGGCAAGAAGGAAGCTACAGCTGCAATGGACCGACGTCATATTGCATGTCCGAACGAGAACGCAGCGCACGTCTGTACAAAGCGTCCACGCAGCTTGGCGGAATCTGCATCACGGGTTATTGCAGCGGCTACGGGCACATCACCCTGCTGCCGAACAGCGGTGCCTGGGTCATCGAAGACGAAAGAACAGGACAGCCGGGACGTGGTGTGTTTCTCGATGTGCAGGATCACACCGTCATCCTGCAGACCTCGGACTATCTGGCCAGTGGCAGTCCAACGTTCCATCTGGGCACCAGCAGCTTGCAAGGAGCAAACACTTCGGCGGGCGAGACGACCACATCCATGTCACTGCTCCGATTCAAGGATGGCCGCCATTTCGGTGGTCCTGCCCAGTCGGGAAGCGAGGCCACCAACGCAGGAGCCGCCAAGTTGTCGTTCTCCATGCGATATGGCAGCGACTACACGCTGACCGACTTTGCGACGGGCAACGTGACATTGCCGGGAGAAGCGTCGAAACGGATACGCAGGCTGCAACTGGAGCCCGCACCCAGCACCGGCATTGAGCACATGCTGGGTGAGTACTACTTCCAGTTCAGCTATTCGCTGCCTTCTGCTCCCCGCTGGGTGCGCCTGACTCAAGTCGAAGGAAACATCGCAAAGAATGAGGATGGCTCAGTCCTCTGTCAGCAACGCGATGCCTCCAATCGCTATCGCATGTTTTGCGTGCTGTACCCGACTGAAAGCATCACGCCCGGAAGCATCAATGGGAAAGGGCAAACGTACGTTGAGGTGACACCATTCAATGCAGGCGCAAGCATCGAACGGACGGTTTTACGTACTCGAGATCGCCACGGCAACTGGCTTGGCCTGGGCAAAGTGAACTTGCCGGGCCTCGCCATCCCCGCCGATTGATTTTGAGATATCCCCAAAAACAAGGGCTGCGTGTGGATAACTCGCAGCCCTTTTGCTTTTGCAGCGCAACGCGTGCTCAGGTCAGATTCAAGCCGCCATCCGACAGCACCACCTCGCCCGTCAGATAGTCCGACGCCACCAGCATCGCCACCACTTGCGCGATGTCTTCGGGCTTGGCGCCGCGTTTCATGGGCGACTTTTCGTTCCACAGTTGACGCGCTGCCGTCCAGGTTTCGGTGAGAGGTGTATCGACCAGCCCCGGTGCGATGGCGTTGACGCGGATGTCGGGGGCGAGATTCAGCGCGAGCAGCCTGGTCATGTGGTTGAGCGCGGCCTTGCTGGCGGAGTAGGGGATCGACGCACCCTTGGGGCGCACGCCCGCATGCGAGCTGATGTTGACCACGCAGGCGGGTTTGCCGCGCAGTGCTGCCGATGCGCGCAGGGCTTCCTGGGCGTGTGCGATCAGGCGAAAAGGCGCGACGACGTTGACTTCGTGCATCTCGTGCCAGACCTCGGGCGTGGCGGCCAGCAGGTCGCCGTGCGGGATGACCTGACTTATTCCAGCGTTATTCACAAGCACGTCCAGCCGTCCGCATTCCAGCAGGGTTTCGCGGATCAGGCGTTTGCGGTCTTCCTCGTTGGCCAAGTCGGCTTGCACATAACAGGCGCCGGGCAGTTCGTTGGCCATGGCCTGACCGGTTTCGACGCTGCTTCTGGAGTGGAGCACGACGGAATATCCGTCGGCCGCGAGACGTTTGGCGATGGCGGCACCGATTCCACTGGTGGATCCGGTGACGAGAGCGACTGGACGGGTGGTGGTCATGCGGCCATTTTCAGGTTTGCCGACGGTTTTCGCGAGCGAAGCGAGCAGATTTGCACAAAAAATAGGCAATCCAAGAAATTTTTTATATTGCGAAAAATTCGACGCGTTTTTTGAAGAACCGAGCTACTAGCAGTTATTGTTAAACAGTCTTATATAAATTTGTTGTTAGTAGTAGAGGAGCGAACAAACTGTGGATAACTTCATTTGTTCAAATTCCGACAAGGATTTGGAAAAACGCAAACCATGTGTCTTGAAGTACCTGTTTCCTGCTTCCGAAATGGGCACAACTTTCAAGTTTTCCACATTTCTGTGGATAAGTAAAAGTTGCTCTTGATTTTCTGTACAAGCTTGTCCACACCCCTGTCTTTATTGAGTTTCATCTGTGAATAACTTGTGAAATACCTGTTTGAAGGTCGGGATGGATGACGCAAGCCCTTGTTTGCATTGGCCATGTGCAAAAACGAAGGACGAAAAAAAGCCCGCAACACACAGGCAGGTGTTGCGGGCTGGGGGATCAGGCTTCAGCGATTACTGGGCCGGAGCAGACGCTGTGGGCGCTGCGGGTGGCGTGGGCTTGCCTTCGCCGTGGTGATGTGCACGGTGCTTGCCATCGTGGCCGCCACGGCGGGGCGCATCGCCCTTGGGGCCGCCATCACGTGGGCCGTGTTCGCCGCCGGGACCGAAGCGGTGACCCATACGGTGGCTTTCCTGATCGAACACCTTCTGCTGCTCGGGCTTGAGCGCTGCGTAGAAGGTCTTCACCGCTTCGCCACGGCGGTCCATCTCGGCGGTGCGCTGGGCGTGCATGGCGCGCATGCGGTCGATGCGTTCGGGCGTGGTCAGCTTGTCCATTTCCTTGGGATCCAAGCGGGCGTGATCGGGGCGATCCTTGGGCTGCATGGATTGTTGGAAGGCGGTCCAGGCGGGTTCCTGATCGGCGGTGATCTTGAGCTTTTGCTTGAACGCTTCGGCGTGCTTGGCCATGCGTTCCTGGCGCTGCTCGGGCGTCATGCGTTGCTTGCGTTCGTGGTGACCGCGATGGGCGGGCTTGGCATCGGCTGGTGCCGAAGCTGTGGTGGCCGGTGCGGGGGCCGTGGTCTGGGCGATGGAGGGAACGGCGACTGCGGCCAACATGGCCGCGGCCAGTGCGGTTGCAGCGAAAGTACGGGTACTGAAGAGAGTAGAGCGGGCCATGATGAGATGTCCTTTCGTGAGGGATGAAACTTCTCGGGTCTTCCTGAAATCCTGGGAACAAGGGCGCCGGGGGTGTCCGCTCAGGTGAGAGAGAGCGGGTGGAGGGGAGCGGAGCAAGAACCCCGGCGCTTGAATGCAAGTGTCGAGTCGCCGTGTATCGCCTGCGTGTTCCGAACTTCAATCTGTGTAAAGTTCCACGAATTTCCCGGTGGGCTCAGCGCCGCTTGCAAGGGCGCATTTCCGCTTGAAAAGCGGCCGGTCGGCTTTGCATGACAATGGGGCATGCAACCGGGCCACACTCTATGGCTCACGTATTACGCAAAGTGAAGGACGGATAGTTATCGTGTTCAAAAACATGATCGTGTATCGCATCGCCGAGTCTTGGCAGATGGAGTTGACGCAGATTGAAGAGGCGCTTGGCAAGACGCTGTTCGAGGAATGCGGCGCGACGCAGGAAAGATCCATTGGCTGGGTGCCTCCACGTGGCGAAGAGCACGGCCTGCTGGCCGAATCCGTGGGCGGGCAGTGGATCCTGCGCCTGATGACCGAAGCCAAGGTGTTGCCGGGCTCGGTGCTGGCACGCAAGGTCAAGGAAAAGGCTGCGCGCATCGAGCAGGAAACCGGTCGCAAGCCCGGCAAGAAGGAAAGCAAGGAGCTGAAAGAAGAAGCCAAGCTCGACCTGCTGCCCATGGCCTTCACCAAGCAGGGCTCGACCTGGGTGTGGATCGATCCCGAAGCGCATCTGCTGGTGCTGGACACCGGCAGCCAGGGCAAGGCCGACGAAGTGGTGACCATGCTGGTCGACGCGCTGCCGGGCTTTGCCGTGGCGCTGCTGGACACCGCAGAATCGCCACAGGCCTGCATGGCGCATTGGCTCAAGGAACAGGAACCGCCGGTGGGCTTCAGCATCGACCGTGAATGCGAACTCAAAAGCGCTGACGAAGCCAAGGCCGTGGTGCGCTACTCGCGCCATCCGCTGGACATCGACGAGATCCGCGAACACATCGATCAGGGCAAGCTACCGACCAAGCTCGCGATGAGCTGGGACGACCGCGTCTCGTTCGTGCTGACCGAAAGCCTGCAGATCAAGAAGGTGTCGTTCCTCGACACGGTGTTTGAAGGCCAGAAGCAGGACGATGGCGGCTTCGACGCCGACGTAGCGATTGCCACGGGCGAGCTTACCAAGCTGCTGCCCGATCTGATCGAGGCTCTGGGCGGCGAAGGCCGCACGGAGCTTGGCGGTGGTACCTCGACCGCAACTGCGCGTCCCGCGTCAGAAAAACAGCCGGGGCCTGTGGGCAAGTCCGCAGCGGTGACGGCCGATGGTGAGGACGAGGAAGAAGATCCGCCGTTCTGATCATTGCGACAAAGAAAAAGCCCCGTGGCTGACGTTGGTCGGCCACAGGGCTTTTTGGATTGCGCGCGGCGCAGACGTCAGGCGTCAGGCGTGCTTCGCTCCGGGCTCTTCTGGTTCGGGCAGCAGCGTGCCGTTGAGGGCGGCGTCGAGCTTGTCGTGGTCCAGCGCCTTTTCCCAGCGCGAGACGACCACGGTGGCGACCGCGTTGCCCATGAAGTTAGTGAGCGAGCGGCATTCGCTCATGAAGCGGTCCACGCCCAGAATCAGCGCCATGCCGGCGACCGGCACTTCGGGCACCACGGCCAGTGTGGCGGCCAGGGTGATGAAGCCCGCGCCGGTCACGCCGGCAGCGCCCTTGGAACTGAGCATCGCCACCAGCAGCAGCATGATTTGATGGCCGAGCGTGAGGTGGGTGTCGGTGGCCTGCGCGATGAACAGGGCGGCCAGCGTCATGTAGATGTTGGTGCCGTCCAGATTGAACGAGTAGCCCGTGGGAACAACCAAGCCCACGACGGACTTGCTGCAGCCCGCCCTTTCCATCTTCTGCATCAGCGAAGGCAGGGCGGATTCGGACGACGAGGTGCCCAGCACCAGCAGCAGTTCGGCCTTGAGGTACTTGGCCAGCTTGAGCACCGAGAAGCCGCACAGGCGCGCCACGAAGCCCAGAATCACCACCACGAACAGCAGCGAGGTGATGTAGAACGTGCCCACCAGCCAGGCCAGGTTCACGAGCGAGCCCAGACCGAATTTGCCGATGGTGAAGGCAATGGCACCGAATGCGCCGATGGGAGCGGCCTTCATCAGAATGCCCACGAGCTTGAACACCGGCACGGTGAGCGATTCGAGGAACTTCAGCACGGGCTTGCCGTGGTCGCCGGACATGGCCAGCGCGATGCCGAACAGCACGGCGATGAACAGCACCTGCAGGATGTTGTCACCCACGAACGGGCTGACCAGCGTCTTGGGGATGATGTCCATGAGGAAGCCGGTGAGCGTCATCTCGTGCGACTTGCTCACGTAACCCTGCACTTCCTTCTGGTCAAGATCGGCCACGTTGATGTGCATGCCCGCGCCCGGCTGGATCACGTGCGCGACGATCAGACCGACGATGAGCGCCAGCGTCGAGAAGAACAGGAAGTAGATCATCGTCTTGACGAACACGCGGCCCACGGTGCGCAGGTGCGTCATGCCGGCGATGCCGGTCACGATGGTCAGGAAGATCACTGGCGCGATGATCATCTTCACCAGCTTCACGAAAGCGTCGCCCAGCGGCTTGAACTGCTGCGCGTACTGCGGCTCGAAGTAGCCGAGCAGCACGCCGACCACGATGGCGAAGATCACCTGAAAATACAGTTGCCGATAGAACGGCAGATGCTCTGGCTGAGCTGCTTGCTGCGGAATGGGTTGCATGCGGGTTCTCCAAAGTTTGAATGCGAGACCGCATGCAGGACCGACCCGTTTGACGAGCCATGCTCCGAGCGAAACCATCGCCAGCTTGCGGAATGTTTCGGTTTGTACGGCGCATGGCTCCCGCTGGCGATAACACATTGGTATTAGATGGCCGCTTTTCGGGCGTATCGGCGGCAAAACCTAGGGTAATCACCTAGCCTCTACACTGTACTGTTCGCTCGTTGAACCGCCTTTTTGGGATCGAACCGACCATGCCTTCTTCGCTCCGCCGCATCGTGTGGACCGTGCTTGCCGTGCTGGCGGGCATGCTGATTTGCATGCTGCTGGCCAGCCAGTACGCGCTGCATCGCTCGCTGCAGGACGAGAGCCGCACCGTGGAGCGGCAGCTCGCGCTCTACGCGCAGGAGCTGTCGCAGCGCATCGACCGCTACCGCACGCTGCCCGAGGTGCTGGCGCTCGATCCGCAACTGCGAGCGGCCTTCACGCATCCGTTGTCGGCAAGCGAAGTGGATGACCTCAACCGCAAGCTGGAAGCGGCCAACGGCGCAAGCCACTCGTCCACGCTCACGTTGGTCAATGCGCAAGGCCGGGCGATTGCGGCGAGCAACTGGCGCGACGAGCACAGCAACGTGGGCGAGGACTACAGCTACCGCCCCTACGTGACGCAGGCGCTGGCCGAGGGGCGCGGGCGCTTCTACGGCATCGGCATGACGACCGGCGAGGCGGGCTACTTTCTCTCGCGCGCCATCGTGGACGACGAGAGCAACATCGTCGGCCTCATCGCCATCAAGATTCTGCTGATCGAGCTGGAGCGCGGCTGGCTGCAGACCAGCGACATCGTGTTCGCGTCCGACGCGCACGACGTGGTGTTTCTCGCCAATCACGACGACTGGCGCTACCGGATGCTGGCACCGCTGTCTCAGCTTGACCGCCAGGAGATGAGCGCCACGCGACAATATGCCGATCAGGAACTCAGGCCGCTCAAGTTCCGCATCGACAAACAGGTAGCCGAGGGCGGCTCGCTCGCGCATTTCAAGGAGCCCTCGCTGTCGCAGCCCATGCTGTGGCAGACGGTTCAGTTGCCCGATTCGAAATGGCATCTGCATCTGCTGCACAACACGCAGATCAGCACCACGGCAAGCCGCTGGGCCACCGTCACCGCCGCTGGTGTGTGGTTGGCGCTTGCGATGCTGGTGCTCTATGTGCGCCAACGCCAGCGTCTGTCGAATCTGCGCCAGAGAAGCCGTCAGGAACTCGAGACGGTGCTGCATCAGCATGCGCAGGAACTGCGCACCGCACAGGACGGCATTCTGCAGGCCGCCAAGCAGGCCGACACGGGGCTCTCGCGCAGCCTGCAGCATCTGCCGCAGGGCGTGGTGGTGATCGACGCGGATCTGAACCTTGTGGCCTGGAATTCGCGCTACGTGCAGCTCTTCAAATTTCCGCCTGAACTCATGCGCGTGGGCGCTCCGGTCGAGTCACTGATCCGCCACAACGCCAAGCGCGGATTGCTCGGGCCCAACCCGAGCGAGAAGGCGATTCGACGCCGTCTCGAACATCTGCGCGAAGGCACATCGCATCTGCATGAAAGCGCCAAAAGCGATGGCACGGTGCTGGAGATTCGCGGCAATCCCATGCCGGACGGCGGCTTCGTGACGAGCTATGCCGACATCACCAGCTACAAGAACGCCGCGCGCGAATTGCGCTCGCTGGCCGACACGCTGGAGCAGCGCATCGCCGAGCGCACACGCGATCTCGATCAGGCCAAGCGCGAGGCCGAATCGGCCAATCGCTACAAGACGCGCTTCGTCGCCGCTGCGGTGCACGATCTGCTGCAACCGCTGAACGCCGCGCGCATGTTCAGCTCGCTCCTGCGCAGCCATCTGCACGACGACACCGCACGCCATGTGGCCGACAGCATCGACGGCGCATTGACCGCGCAGGACGGCATTCTCAACAGCCTGCTCGACATCTCGCGCATGGAGTCCGGACAGCTCGACGTGCATGTGCGCGACTTCGCGCTCGGCCCGCTGTTGCAGGTGATGCAGCACAACTTCGGCATCATCGCGGAGAGCCGTGGATTGAAGCTCACCGCCGTGAACTCGCACTATGTGGTCCACAGCGACGAAGCGCTGCTGCGCCGCATTCTGCAGAACCTGCTGTCCAACGCGATCCGCTACACGCCCAAAGGCCGCGTGCTGATCGGTTGCAGACGCCGTGGCGACCATCTGCGCATCGAGGTGCATGACCAGGGCCCCGGCATTCCCAAGAGCCTGCAGCGCGAGATTTTCGAAGAGTTCCGCCGCTTGAACGAAGGCCACGATCAGGACCGCGGCGTGGGGCTGGGGCTGGCCATCGTCGAACGTCTGGGCAAGTTGCTCGGCCACGAAATCGGCCTGACCTCCGAACTCGGCAAAGGCAGCACCTTCTGGGTGAGCGTGCCGCTCGCCGCACAGCAGCCTTCACCGACAGACGACAAAACCGCCGCCGCAGTGCCAGAAGCGCGCGCCGACATGCCGCTGCAAGGCCTGCGCGCCTGGTACATCGACGACGACGCGCCCAGTTGCACGGCCACGGGCGCGTTGCTGGAACGCTGGGGCTGCGACGTGCCATTCGCAGGTGGACCTCAGGCCGCGCTCGAATTCGCACGCCAGGGCAATGCCCCGCAACTGGTGCTGCTCGACGTGCGCATGGGCGCGTTCTTCGGCCCCGATCTGTATGGTGAACTGGCCGCCATCTGGCAGCAGCAACCACAGGTGATTCTCGTGACCGCAGAACGCGACATCGCCCTGCGCCGCAACGCCGCCGAACGCGGCTGGGCCATGCTGTTCAAGCCCGTGCGACCGGCTGCGCTGCGCGCGCTGCTGAGCCAGACCATGCTGCGTCTGCGCGAGACGGAAGGCGACTAGTACGGCTCATGCACGCTTGCGTGCAATGACCTCCATGCACAGGTAGTAGCGTTCACTGATGCCGTAGTCGATGGCCTCGAAACCCTGTGTCCGCAACAGTTGGCACAGCCGCTCACGACCGAAGTTGTGATAGTGCTCCAACTCGCCCCAGTACGGATTCTGCCCGGTTCGATCCAGCATTCGCCACGCGTAGCACTCATCGTTGGGCATCGAGAGAAAGAGCAGCCCATCATCGGCCAGCAAGCGATGTGCATGCTGCAGCACGGGAATCGGGTGGGGCACATGCTCAAGAACATCCGCCATGGAAATGACACGCAGAGGCTCCGGTGGAAGATAGTTTTCGAACAGCATGACATGTGCCTCGATTCCATCAAGCCGGATGAGTTCCACGGCCTGTTCGCGCAAATCCAGACCGACCACATTGAAGCCATATTCCTGCGCCGCGCCCAACAGTGCGCCGTTCCCGAATCCCACATCCAGCCACGTACCCTGCACCTCGCCAAGACATCGAATCACTTTCTCGACCATTTTTGCCGAGATGCTGCGACTGCCGTGCGGATTGTTGCCGGGCAACTGATGCGGATTGGCTGAACCGAAGATCCGTGCCAACGCCTCTTCGTTCCAATACCCGTGCGTGAACACGTGCTTGCAATCCGCGCACTGCATCCAGCGCATCTCATCACTGAGCCCCGCCTTGTACATAGGGTGCTGCGCACAGGAGGCATGGCGATGATCACCAAGCTGCTTCCCATCGCACAACGGACAGGATGCATAGGGAATGCGCCCGGACGAGCGGGGTGTGATGCTTGCAGCAATACCACTCGACAAGCTGAATGTGTAGTTTTGGGTAGCCATGTTGTCCCTCTGGAGTTGGAATGCATTTGGAGATCCGCACGCATTCTGGCATCCGGGAAACACGCTATTCAACGGCAGTATCCCTATCTGTTCATGTCATCCCTTTGGCTTTGCTGGTGCCGGTATTCCTGCGTGCGCCCGCCATATCCATAGGCCGTCGCGCGCGCGTCAATCACGTGCGTGTAGCTGCATTCATGCAGATTGGGGAGCAGCACCTTCATGGCCGCATGCAGCTCACGGATGAACTGCGCCTTCTCGGCCTTGGTGTTGGTCTCGTCCGTCACGCTGATGTCGAGATGAAACGCGCTCTGGCCCGTCTGCGCCAGCGTCTTTCCCGCGATGAACCATTGTTCGGAAGGTGTGAACAACACCTGTATGGAAATGACTTCCGGCTTCTTGCCGAGCACGCGGCAGGTCAGATCGATCACTTTTTCCACACTGCGCGTGGCCAATGCAGCATCCACGGGGCCTGAGAGCTGAAGAACGATATGGGGCATGTTGTGTACACCTCTGTTGATAAGCGATGTATGGATTTTGGAGAACATTTTTCCATCGGCAAAACGGGAAGATCAGTTAACATCCATCGGAAAACTCGGTGGATAACATGCGGGCAAGTGCAGGGATAACCGGTTGCAGAATCTGCGCACAAGCATCTGGATATCGACTGCAGAACCCCGTGCAAAACGCATGTAAAAACCATGTAGAGGTCATGTAGAAACCGTGAAAAAAGCGGTGCATGAACCGTGTGAAATCTGTGCAACTCCTGTGCAATGCAAGCCTTTGAAATCGATCAGCTCCGAACCTTTGTGCATGTCGTGAAAGCCGGCAGCGTGACGGCGGGTGCGCTCGAAGTTTTTCTGTCGCAGTCGGCCGCGAGCGAGCAGTTGAAGAAACTCGAAGACCGCGCGGGTAAGCTGCTGCTGGTGCGCAGCAAGAGCGGCGTTCAGCCGACCGCTGCCGGGTTGGTTCTGTTGGCCCACGCGCAGCGCTTGCTTGCCATGAGCGACGAGGCCTGGCGCGATCTGCATGAAGCCCCGCTGCAGGGCGAATTGCGCCTTGGCATCACCGATTACTTCCGCCCGTCCGAGGTGACGAATCTGCTCGCGCGACTGGCGCAGCAGCATCCCGGCGTGCGGCTGTGCGTGACGATGGGCAAAAGCCGCGAAGTGGAGAGCGCGCACGCGGCTGGCCAGCTCGACATCGCCATCACCATGCGCGCCGATGGCAAGACCAGTGCGCGTGCGCATCTGCTGCGCACCGAACCACTGCGCTGGATGGCCGCGCCCGGACGCTTGCCGACCAAGGGCGCGACGCTGCCGCTCATCACGCTCACCGAAGGTTGCTCACTGCGCTTGCTGGCCGAGAAGACACTTGTCCACAGGAGCGTGCCGTTCACCGTCGTGCATGTGGCTTCAGGCGTGCGCGGCATGCAGTCGGCACTCGCCGCAGGGCTTGGGTTTGCGTGCCTGAACGAATCGGCTTTGTGCGAGGGCGTGGACGTGGTGCCCGCGCGCGTGGCGAAGTTGCCTGCGCTGGGCTCGGTGAGTTTTCAGATGCTGCCCGCGCGACGCTCGGACGAGCGCATCGTGCGCGAGGTGCGCGATCTGCTGGTCGATCAGTTGAGTTGAACCGTGCTCTCGGGTTCGAGACTTTTCACCAGCACCGCAGCCTGTGTGCGGCTGTAGCACGCGAGCTTCTTGAGAATCGCCGTGACATGCACCTTCACGGTGTTTTCGGCCAGGCCCAGCTCATGCGCGATCTGCTTGTTGAGCAGACCATCGGCCAGGCACATGAGCACGCGGAACTGCTGCGGAGTGAGCTGCGCGAGCTTGGCGGCGAGATCCGCATCGGCGGGCGAACTCTCGGCATCGGTGTGCGGAAATGAGATGTCGCCATCGAGCACGTTCTGAATCGCCGCTGCCATGTCGTCGGCCGACGATGACTTGGGGATGAAGCCCGCCGCGCCGAACTGCTGCGCGCGGCGAATCACGCGCGGATGTTCGTTCGACGAGATCACCACCACGGGCACCTGTGGATATTCCCCACGCACATGCAAAAGCGACGAAAAACCGCGCGCGCCGGGCATGGCCAGATCCAGCAGCACGAGTTCGATTTCCGGGTGCTCGGCCAGCGCCGTGCCCAGCGTCTGGGCGCTGGCGGCTTCGAGTGTGGAAAACTGCGCGAAGCGTTCATGCAGCACATGGATCAGCGCCGCACGAAACAGCGGGTGGTCATCGGCAACAAGCAACGTGGGTTCGGACATGGCGCGCAGTCTGCCACGAGTTGGGCCGCCCGCGAGCGACATGCCCCCGAAACGCTACCATCGCGGCATGGCACTCAACTGGGTCTGGATCGGTTTTTTCACAACCGCATTTTTCACCGCTGTCTGGCGGTGGTGTACCGGCGACGACGGGATCTTTCAGGCATTGCTCACGGCGATGTTCGATGGCGCGCGCTCCGGGTTTGAAATTTCATTGGGCCTGGTCGGCATCATGTGTCTGTGGCTGGGGCTGATGCGCGTGGGCGAAAAAGCCGGAATGATCGAGCTGCTGGCCCGCATCGCCAGCCCCGTGCTCACGCGGCTGTTTCCCGGCGTGCCGAATGGCCACCCGGCGCAGGGCGCGATGACGATGAACATCTCGGCCAATCTGCTGGGTCTCGACAACGCCGCCACGCCGCTGGGTCTCAAGGCCATGCGCGAGCTGCAGTCGCTCAACACCGAAAAGCCCGAGACCGCAAGCAACGCGCAGATCATGTTTGTGGTGATGAACACTGCGGGGCTGACGCTGATTCCCACCTCGGTGATCGCCATCCGCCAGAGCGTGGCGCTCAAGCAGGGCCTGGGCGCGAACTTCAACGCGGCCGACATCTTTCTGCCCACGCTGATCGTCACCTTCATCTCGCTGCTCGCCGGTGTGCTGGCCGTGGCGGTCTGCCAGCGCTTGCCGATCTGGAAGGCCAGGCTGTTGCTGCCGGTGCTGATCACGGGCTGTCTGCTGGCCGCCGCGGTGGCCGCGCTGGCGCAGTTGCCAGCCGAACAGGCCGCGAAGATCGCCGGAGCCATCGGCGCGGCGGTGATTCTGGGCGTGGTGATGCTGTTTTTGCTGGTCGGTGCCTGGCGGCGGATCAATGTCTACGACGCGTTCATCGACGGCGCGAAGGAAGGCTTTGGCGTGGCGGTGCAGATCATTCCCTACCTGATCGCGATTCTGGTGGCCATCGGCGTGTTCCGTGCGGCGGGCTGTATGGACGCGCTTCTCGCTGGCATTGGCGCGGTGGTCAGTGCGCTCGGCATGAACACGGATTTTCTGCCCGCGTTGCCGGTTGGCCTGATGAAGGTGCTGTCCGGAGCCGGAGCGCGCGGCTTGATGATTGACGTGCTGCAGACCTACGGTGTAGACAGCTTTGTGGGCCGTCTGGCCGCGATTGTCCAGGGATCGACCGAAACCACGTTCTACGTGCTGGCCGTGTACTTCGGCAGCGTGGGGGTGCGCTACAGCCGTCACGCGCTCGCCTGTGCCCTGTTTGCGGACGCTGTGGGCCTGATCGCCGCCATCGGGGTGGGGTACGCCATGCTGCGCTGATTTATGCGCTGAGCGGCCGGAAAACCGGTCTCACGGACCGGGCCAAGCGCCATCCGGCCGAAAGAAACGGCTTCTGTTTCGCTCCTTCTTTTCGTTCTACCTCGCCGCTTTGGCAAAGCCAAAGCGGCTTTTTTTATTTTTTTCGAAAGTTATCCAGAGATATCCATGGTTATCCACAGGAAATCTCCAGAGCCATGGGGATAAAGCCATCTGATTCGAAGTTTTCATCCATCGAACTCTCCAATTTTTCAGCGCGGCTTCTTTCCAAAGTTCTCCCTGTCTTCTTCTTTATTGATGTTATTTAAGAATGTTAGTAGTAATAGGGAAGCGGGCAAACTGTGGATAAGTTGTCTTTTGTTTTTGATATCAAAGAGTTGTTGAAAAAACAAGCATGTGGACCCGACCCGGCTGACACTGCATCGCAAATGGGGACAAATCCGGCGAAGTTCATCAGCCTGTGAATAAGTGTTGGGTTGTTCTTGCTTGCTCCTCAATGTTATCCACAGATGGGGTATTTCCCATGAAAACACGATATAAGTCTCGTGAATGTTATTGTTTTAGCTATTTAAACAATAGCTATTGAAGCTGATGAAAATGGCTTTGTCACAGCAAAAATAGGGCCTTGGACAACTGCTGTTTTCAGCGCGCAAGAGGGCCCGCAGCGGGCATTCGCGGTGGTTTGCGGGACAATGTGGGCTTTTCGAACAACGAGATAACGCACCGTGACCGACTCTGCAACGCCCCAACTGCCCGACCGCCTGTCCATCGACCCCCGCAGCCCACACCACAAGCCGGAGTTCTTCGAGCAGGACATCGGCATCACCTTCAACGGCAAGGAGCGCTTTGACGTGGAGGAATACTGCGTGAGCGAGGGCTGGATCAAGGTTCCCGCCGGCAAGACTCTGGATCGCAAGGGCCGCCCCCTGCTGATCACCCTGAAGGGCAAGGTCGAGGCCTTCGTCAAGCCCGCTGCGGCTTGATCGATTGCCTGTTTTTTGGTCAACCCTGGTGGTTGGCCCATGAAAAAGGGAGCGCCACATGACGCTCCCTTTTTTGTTGTGCTTGTTTTTTAAGCAGTTTTTTCGGTGGTGTTCAAAATTTGAGCAGATCTGACTCAGATTGGATGGAGCATCGTCCCTGAGCGCAGAAATTCCGCCACGTTGGCCAGCACACAGTTCTGCATGTCGAGCCGGGTGTCGACGGTGGCGCTGCCCATGTGCGGGGTGAAGACGACATTGGGCAGATCGCGCAGCACTTGCGGTGCGCCCGGTTCGTTTTCCAGCACGTCGAGACCCGCTCCGGCAATGGTCCTGTGGACCAATGCGTCGATCAGCGCGGTTTGGTCGACCACCGAGCCACGCGCGATGTTGACCAGAATGCCTTGTGGCCCCAGTGCCTTGAGCACTTCGGCGTTGACGATGTGGAAGGTGGACGCGCCGCCGACGCAGGCCAGCACCAGAAAATCAGCCCATTTGGCGAGTGCGCTGAGATCGGGCTCGAAGCCGTAGGGCAGTAGCGGTTTGGCGCTGCGTGCGGTGTAGCGCACCTGCATGTCGAAGCCGTGGCCGCGCCGTGCAATCGCCTGGCCGATGTTGCCCATGCCGACGATGCCCAGGCGCTTGCCTGAGACGCGCAGACTCAAAGGAAACTCGCCGAGTTTCTTCCACTGGTCGGCGCGCACATAGCGATCGCCCTCGGCAACGCGGCGGGCGCTGGCGAGCATCAGCGCCCAGGCCATGTCGGCCACGCAGGCGTCGAGCACGCCGGGCGTGTTGCTGACTTGGATGCCGCGCGCCTTGGCCGCCGCGATGTCGATGGTGTCGAAGCCCGCGCCCCAGCTGCAGATGCCGCGCAGATTGGGAAATCGCGCCATGGTGTCGGCGCTGCAGCCTGCGCGCACGGTGGTGACGAGCAGTTCCACTTCCGCCGCATGCGCGTCGAACCAGGACTTGTCCACAGTCCACAAGGCGGGCGCGGACAATTGCTCGCGCAGTTGCTGGTCTGCATGCTCGCCGACCGGGGCCCACTGCGCGACGCGAGCGATATGCGTGCTCACTCGACCTTTGCGCCCGAGATCTTCACCGCTTCTGCCCAGCGCTTGGCTTCGGCGTCGATGAGCTTGGAGAAGTCCTGCGAGCCAAGGTTGTTCACTTCCGCGCCCATGTCTTCGAGCTTCTTGGTCATCTCGGGTGTGGCGACGATGGCCTGGATGTCCTTGGTGATGCGGTCACGCAGTTCCGCAGGCAGCTTGGCCGGCGCAAACGTGCCGAACCAGGTCGCGCCGACAAAGCCCTTCATGCCTTGCTCGCCGAAGGTGGGCACGTCCGGCACGGCGGACATGCGCTTGTCGTGCGCAAGGCCGATGGCGCGCAGCTTGCCGGACTTGATGTAGCTGGTCACCTCGGAGAGCGTGGCAAAGGCCATGTCCACCTGGCCGCCGAGCAGGTCGGTGATCATCGGTGCTGCGCCTTTGTAGGGCACGTGCACGGTGTTGACGCCGGCCTTGGTCTTGAACAGTTCACCCGTCAGATGTTGCACGCTGCCATTGCCTGGCGAGCCGATGCTGGCACCGCCGGGCTGCGACTTGATCCACTTGAGCAGCTCGTCCAGATTCTTGGCGGGTACCTTGGGGCCGGTGACGAGCACCAACGGAATCGTGGCCGTGAGCGTGATCGGCGTGAAGTCCTTGATCGGGTCGTAGTTCAGCTTGGGGTAGAGGCTGGCGCTGATGGTGTGCGTGGCGGTGGTCTCGAACAGCGTGTAGCCGTCCGGAGCCGACTTGGCCACGTTTTCAGCGCCCACCGTCGTTCCTGCGCCTGCGCGGTTGTCCACGATCACGGCCTGTCCCCATTGCGTGCCGAGCTTGTCGGCAATCATGCGGCCAATCACATCGGTGGCACCGCCCGGTGGATAGGGCACGACCATGCGCACGGGCTTGGTGGGGTAGCTTTGCGCAAGGGCGGAAGTGACGGGGGCGAGGGTGGCGGTGCAGGCAAGCGCGGCCAGCAGCACGCGCAGGGACGAACGGCGAGTGTTCATGGGAAGTCTCCAGAATTTTTCGAATAAATGGGTGGCGTTCTTTTGGGCGGTGTTCTTTTTTTGAATTCGATTGGAGCGGCTTCAACTCATAAACACAAATCGATATTTGTCGTAGATTTATCGCTTATGGCTATGAATATCAAATATCGCGCGGTGAAAGCCTTCCTGCTGGTGGCCGAAAGCCGCTCGTTCACCCATGCCGCAGGCGCTCTGGGCGTGACGCAGCCCTCGCTTTCGGCGCTGATTCAGGATCTGGAAGACACGCTGGGCCTGAAGCTGCTGGAGCGATCCACGCGCAATGTCACGTTGACCGAGGCGGGCGAGGAGTTTCTGCTGCGCATCCAGCGCCCGGTGTCCGACGTGGAAGAGGCCTATCGCAGCGCGCTCGATCTCTCGGCCGCGCGGCGCGGAACGGTGATCGTGGCAGCCTTGCCTTCTGCCGCGTTTGGTCTGGTGCCGCATGCATTGGCCAAACTGCGCGTGGCACATCCCGCATTGCAGGCGCGGGTGATCGAGGCGCACACCGACGAGCTGCTGCAGATGCTGCGCACCAATCAGGTCGAATGCGCCATCGGCCCACTGTCGGAAGCCGCGTCGGATCTGCATTTCGAGCCCTTGCTGACCGATGGCTACTACGCCATTTTTTCGCACGGGCATCCGCTCGAAAAGCGAAAACGCATCCGCTGGGAACAGCTGCTGGCACACGACCTGGTGCTGCTCGCGCAGGGCTCCAACGCACGCCAGCAGTTCGATCAGGGCCTGCAGACGGGCATAGCCTCGGCCGAGTCCGTGGCGCCGCGATATGACGTCACGCACATCATCACGGCAGCATCGATGGCGAGACAGGGTCTGGGCGTCGCGCTGCTGCCGAGATTGGCTTTGCCCGAATTGAACCTCGATGGACTCGTCGCCCGCCCGATCTCCGCCCCGAACGCCCGCAGAAACATTGGCCTGATGCACCGCCGCGACCGCGTGCTGGGCCCCGCCACGCGCTACTTCATCGAGCAATTGCGCGGGGTGATCGGGGAGGTGGAGAGGGGGTTGTTGCCGTTGGATTGAGGCGGGGGCGTTCGTTCAGTGCTTGTGCAGCGCTTCCGGCGGGCTCGCCAGATCATCCAGGATCGGGCAATCGGGGCGGTCGTCGCCGTGGCAGCAGTGAACCAGGGACTGCAGGCTGCGCTGGATGGCTTGCATGGCGGCGATGCGTTCTTCGAGGTTGGCGATGTGGGCCTGGGCCACTTTCTTGACTTGGGCGCTGGCGCGTTCCTTGTCTTTCCACAGGCCGAGCAGGGTGGCGATTTCTTCCATCGAGAAGCCGAGATCGCGCGAGCGGCGGATGAAGCGCAGGGTGTGGACGTCGGCTTCGGTGTACTGGCGGTAGCCGCTGTCGGTGCGCGCCACTTCGGGCAGCAGGCCCAGCGATTCATAGTGGCGCACCATGCGTGCCGAGACACCGGCACGCTCGGCGGCCACGCCGATCGCCACGGGCCAGTGGACCGGCTTGGTTGCGATGGCGTGTTTTTGCAGCTGCGTCATGCGGCGACGGTGTAGCCTTCTTCCTTGATGGCGTTGGCCACGGCGTCGCGCGATTTTTCGCTCTCCACCACGACTTGGCCGGTGGGCAGATCGACCTTGATGATGGCGTCGGCATCGACTTCGCGCACGGCGTGCACGACCGCACGTTCGCAGTGGCCGCAGGTCATGCCTTGGACTTGGAATGTGTATTGCATGCTGGTTTTCTCCTTTGGTGATAGCTGATGTACTGATGATGTACCTTGACACCATGTCAGAGTCAAGCAGGTTTTACCGGTTCCTTTCTGGCCGAGGTGTTCCAGCCTGGAACAGCTTTACATGAATCCTGTAGAAAACGGGGCTGGCATTGGTCTTGCAGCCCGTTGGCTGTGCCAACGAGACAATGCAAAGGGGACAACTGTGATGATGATGATGATGATGATGATGGTGCCGCGTCGGAATATCGTGTTGCTGGGGTTGCTTGGCGCAACCCATGCCTTTGGCCAGGAAGATCGCACGGGCGGTGATCCACTCGGCTCCATGCAATGGCCGACGCTGCGCAAGCAGTATCTGGGCGATGCGCCGGTGCGTTTCACGGACGAGGTGATCGTGCACACGCCGCCGTTTGCGGATGACGCGATGAATGTGCCGCTGCAGATCGACGCGCGCAAGCTCGCGGGCGTGGGCGGCGGGGTGCAGCGCATTCGGGTGGTGGTGGACCGCAATCCGGTGCGCGAGGTGCTGGATTTCGAGCCCATGCGCGCACTGCCGATGCTGTCGTTTCGCATGCGGCTGGAGCAGGCGTCTCCGGTGCGGGCGATGGTGCAGACGCGCGATGGACAATGGCATGTGGGCAGTGTGCAGGCGCAGGCCGCCGGGGGCGGTTGCACGGTGCCGGGGGCGACGCGTGTCGATGGTTCGTGGCGCAGCACGCTCAACCAGGTGCAGGCGCGGATTTTCGGCAATGTGATCGATGGCAGTCGCCGCCTGCGGGTGCGCGTGATGCATCCGATGGACACGGGGCTGGTCGCGGGCATTCCGGCGTTCTACGTCGAGCGGCTGGAGTTGCGTGACGCGGGGGGCGAGCTTTGGTGGCGCGTGGCGCTGCACGAGCCGGTGTCGGAGAACCCGCTGATCACTTTCGAGCTGCCGCAGGAAGGCCCGCAGGCGTTTCGTCTGCAGGGGCAGGACAACAATGGCAATCGCATCGATGCGGAGGTGAAGTCATGATCGGCAAGAAGACGGCCTTGGTTCTGCTGCTGGTGGGTGCTGCGGTCGGTGCACGTGCGCAGGTTCCGCGCCCCGCAGCGCCGAAGGTGGATGTGCAGACGCTTGACTACCGCCTTGAGCCGCGCCGCATTGCGGAGAACACCTGGGTGATCGAAGGTGCAGTCGATGATTTCTCGCGGGCCAATGGCTGCAACATCATCAACACCGCTTTCATCGCGACCAAGGAGGGCGTGCTGGTGATCAACACCGGCCCGTCGCGTCTGTATGGCGAGCAGCAGCGGCGGGCGATTGAAAAAGTGACGCAGCAGCCGGTGTTGCGGGTGCTCAATCTCAATCTGCATCCTGATTATTTTTTAGGCAATGCGGCGTGGAGCGACAAGCCGACGCAGGCGCTCAAAGGCAGCATCGACGGCATGAAGGCCGAGGGTGCGGCGTATGAGGACAACCTGTATCGGATCTGCGGCGACTGGATGCGCGGCACGCAGGCCACGCCCGCGCAGGAAGTGATCCAGCCGCAGACGATCCGTCTCGGCGGTCACTTGCTGGAGTTGCGCCGCATGCATGGTCACACGGCCGATGATCTGGTCGTCATCGATCAGACGACGGGCGTGCTGTTTGCGGGCGGATTGGTGTTTGCGGACCGCGTGCCGACGACGCCGCATGCCGACCCCGAGGCGTGGCTGGCGAGTCTGCAGGTGCTCAAGCAATGGCAGGACGATGGCTTGTTCAAATGGGTGGTGCCCAGCCACGGCCCCGTGCATGAGGGCTCGCGCGGCATGGAGCAGACCAGCGACTGGCTGCAGTGGCTGGTGGCCCTCATGCGCAACAGCGCGGAGAAGGGCATCGATCTGAGCGAGCTGCAGCGCACGCGCATTCCCGAGCGTTTTGCGGGCTGGGCCGCGCAACCGGCGGAGTTCAACCGCAGTCTGGCGCAGTGGTATCCGCGTTATGAACAGCAGGCGCTCTCCAAACCCAAGTGACCGTCGCTGTGCCTTTGTGTGGCTTGATCTGCGTCATTTTTGAACACTTTGGCTGTGTCATGTGACAGCGGCACAGCGGCTTCAGAGGGAGCGTGCCTGTGCAAGCGCATTGGCATGGATGTTGCCACTGCAAGGGGAAAGACAAGCTTTTCAACCCTTTCTGCTCCACGACTATGCGCACTGCTTTCATTTTCGGTTTCCTCATGGCTGGCGTGGCGGGTCATGCCGCTGCCAACGATATCGACGTGGCCGCCGCAACGGATCTGGCGAAGGCGACCGGCTGCTACAGCTGCCACTCGGCCAAGGAAAAGATCGTCGGTCCGGCCTTCGCCACCATCGCCGAAAAGTACAAGGGCGACAAGGATGCCGTGGCCACGCTGTCGCAATCCATCCAGATGGGATCGACGGGCAAATACGGGCGCATTCCCATGCCCGCGCATTCCAGCCTCAAGGCACCGGATCTCAAGCTGCTCGCCACCTTTGTTCTCTCGACCAAGCCATGAATCTGGATCAGGCACAGATAACGCAGCACCCGCGCACTTTGCTGGGTGCTGCATGGATGACCGTGGCGAACGCGGATGGGCCGCACGCACAGCATCTCAAGGCCCATGCGGCCTGCAAGCTGGGCTATCACCAGCAAGCGCGCACGCTGTGGCAAGGCCTTGCTGACGATGGCGATTCGGCGGCCTGGTTCGAGTTGGCCTGCATGGCGGAATGGGGACTGGGCGAGCCCAGCGACATGCAGCGTGCCCAGACGCTGTTTCTGCGCGCTGCGGAGCTGGGCCATGTGCTGGCCTGGGTGCGGTGGGCGGAGCTGAGCTTCAGCGGTCCCAGATATCCCGACTGATGGCCGCGTACCACGATGCGCCGTAGCGCGCCTCTGCTGCGCGAAACGCGTCATCCGCATCCATGGGGCTGATGCCGACGGAGTGTGGAATGTCCACCAGCCTGCCGTCCTGCGAGTGGTAGATGCCCGCCACGGAAATGCCGTAGTCGCGGCCCACAAGGCTGTAGCAGGTGTTGGCGTACATGGCGGTGGGGCGTTCCTGCCCGAGCAGATCGGCGGCGATGGTGGCGGCCACCAGCTTGCCCTGATTGTTGGCCGCAAAGCCGGATTTGGGCATGGGCCCGGCAAAGCTCGCATCGCCCACCACGTGGATGTGGGGGACCTGCCGGGACTCGAAATTCTCGCCCTTCACGGGCACCCAGCCGCTCAAGTCGGTCACGCCCGCGCGGTCGGCGATGAAGCCCGCTTTCTGCGGCGGAATCACGTTGAGCACATCGGCCTTGTGGCGTGCGCCGAAGACGGTTTCGACTTCCAGATTCGCGGCATCGACACGCACGACCTGGCCATCCTGCGCAATGCCCTGCCACTCGATCATGTTGCCGTACAAGGCCTTCCAGCCCTGCATGAACAGTGCTTTCTTCGAGAAGTTCTGCTTGGCATCGAGCAGCAGAATCCTGGCTCGCGGGTTGTGGTGCTTGAAGTGATGCGCCACCATCGCCGCACGTTCATACGGGCCGGGCGGGCAGCGAAACGGGTTGTCCGGAATCACCATGACGAAGGTGCCGCCATCGCGCATTGCCTCCATCTGCTTGCGCAGCAACAGCGTTTGCGGACCGGCTTTCCAGGCATGCGGTGCGCGCTCTGCAGCCGCTTCGTCATACCCTTCGATGGCGTTCCAGCGCAGGTCGATTCCGGGCGAGAGCACAAGGCGGTCCCAGCGCAGCACTTGCCCGTTGGAAAGCTTCAAGGTGCGCTGGACTGCATCGACATCTTCGGCGCGTTCGTGGATCACCTTCACACCTGCTTTGCGCAGACCATCGAAGCCGTGGCCGATGCTCTCCCAACTGCGCAGACCGGCGAGATAGAGATTGGAAAAAGGGCCGGTATAGAAGCGCTGTGCGGGCTCCACCAAGGTGACCTGAACCTGCGGTGCCAACTGCCGCAGATAACGCGCTGCCGTGCCTCCGCCAAAGCCGCCACCGACCACCACGATGTGCGCCGATTCGGCCTGCGCTCGCACGAAGGAGGGAGCAGCCAAAGCCGCCAGCGCGGTACCCAGCAACTGGCGTCGACTGCGCTGCATCAGCGTGCCTTTGCGCGCGTGGCGAACCACTGCGCGAGCGCTTCGATCTGCACGTCGTCATAGCCCTGCAGCAGCAGCGGCATGATGGTCGATGCTGCGGTCGCCTTGGCCGGGTCGATGGACTTGAAGGCGCGCAGACGGGTGAGCAATTCGTCGGCGCTGCGGCCCTGCAATGCGGGGATGCCGCCCGCATCCGACGTGGGCGCGTGACAGGTCACACAGGTGGCGGCGAGCACGGAAACATCCTGCGTGCGCAGCTTGGCAGACACTGCATTGGCCGCTTCGCTGGCGGATTGATAGGCGAACACCAGCACGAGTGCAGCGCACAGCATGGCGAGGATGCCGCGCACTTGCAGGAGCTTGTCAGATGAGCCAGCCACGGCGTGTTCCTTCATCTATCAGGGACTGCACTTGCGGCGCAATGCCCTCGGTTTCAAACAATTCTTCAAGCTCGCTGACGATGGCTTCCACGGTGTGTTTGCCATCGCAGCGGCGCATGATTTCGGCCGCGCTGTCGTTGAGCTGCACGGCCCCCTCAGGCGAGTGCAGCGTCCAGACGGATTGCGCAGGCTCGTATTGCATGCGCAGGTGTTGTGAGAGAAGAGGCTGAGCGGTATTCATGATCTGGCGGACGGACTTCAGCGGCCTGTGTGGACCGCTTTTTCTTCTTTTTTTATTTCGGTGCGGTCTCCACAAAGCTGCGAATCGACCAGACCACATCCGGTGTCAAAACGCCTTCCCATGGGGGCATGTGAACGATGCCGAATTTCTGCTTTCCGTAGCGCACCGATTTGATGAAGAACGCATCGGCATCGCCCATGCAGCGCGTGCGCAGGGCCTCGTCCTGAATGCGTCTGCAGCCAAGGCCCATACGGCGCAGGTCGGGCGCGGGCGAGCGCGAACCGTTGGCGTCCGCACCATGGCATTGCGCGCAGGCCTGATTGAAGGCGCTGCGGCCGATGACGGCAGCTTCCTTGTTGCTGCGCAGTGGGTTGGGCTCATCCCAGGTCTTGGCGGACGCGGGCAGCGATGCGGTATCGACCAGCGGCTTGACGACTTCGTAGGCCTGCGCGGCGTGGGCCGTGAGCAGCGAAGCGGCAAGCGTGGCCATGATCCGCAGTGACTTGCGCAGTGGCGTCTTCATGATGATCACTCCCATTCTTTCTTGCAGCCCTTGCAGCCTTCCATGTTCGATTCGTGGAACAGCGTGTAGCGCACGAAGTTGCCTTCGAACACGGCGTCCTTCAGATTGGTGGCCGCGAGCTTGGCTTCTTGCAGATCATTCGAGATGAACTTGGTGCCGACGAACCATGCGTGATTGAAGCGCGCCATTTCAAGGTTGGAGCCGATGAACTCCGCGCCGGAAAAATCGGATCGCATCAAACGCGCACCTTCGAGATCGGCACCGATGAAGCGGGCGTTCTTGAAGTCGGTGTTGGCGGCTGTGGCCTTGGACAGGCGTGCTCCGGTGAGGTTCGCTCCTTCGAGATTGGCCGCCGCGAGATTCGCGCCGCGCAGGTCGGCGCGTGTCAGGTCGGCTCCGCGCAGATCGGAACCTGCCAGGTTCTTGCCGACCAGATCGGCATGTCGCAGGTCCGCGCCGGGGCAGCGCGTGTAGGGCCAGATGGGGCAGCCGTTGATGATCTGCGGTTCGTTGGATGCCGGCGTGGCGAAATCCGCTGCATTGCCGGATGCCTTGTCGCCGGGTGTCTGTGCCGATGCCGTGACACTGACCATACCGGTCAGTGTCACGGCTGCGCACGTGAGGATGAGCGCAGCTGTTTTTCTCATGTCGATCTGCGGTGTGGGTTACTTGCTGGCCACTTGCTTGGGCAGCTTGAAGACCCACATCGAGCCGCCTTGCGTGACTTGCTTGGTCAGCTCGGCCATGTCGCCACCCCACAGCGGCACGGCACCGCCGTAGCCGGACTGGATGCCGACGTATTGCTCGCCGTCCATCTGCCAGGTGATCGGCACCGAGACCACGCCGGAGCCGGTCTGGAACTTCCACAGCTCCTTGCCGGTCTTGGAGTCGAACGCTTTCACGTAGCCGTCGGACGTGCCGGTGAACAGCAGATTGCCTGCCGTGGTGAGCGTGCCGGCCCACAGCGGGAACTGCTCCTTGTGTTCCCATGCGATCTTGCCGGTCTGCGGGTTGATGGCGCGCAGGATGCCGACGTGGTCGTCATGCAGCTTCTTGATGCGGAAGCCCTGACCCAGATAGGCCGCGCCCGGCTTGTAGGTGATCTGCTCCGACCAGTAGTCCATCGCCCAGTGGTTGGCGGGGATGTAGAACAGGCCGGTGTCGGGGCTGTAGCTCATCGGCATCCAGTTGGTGCCGCCCAGGAACGGTGGCGACACGAAGATGCTGTCGCCCTTTTCCTGGCCTTCCTTGGGCTCTGGCGGACGGTTGTTCTTCTCGATCGGCAGGCCGGTCTTCAGGTCGAAGCCCGAAGCCCAGGTGATGCCGTCCACGAATGGCCAGGCGTTGATGATGGCGTTCTGTTTCCATGGATGGCCACCGTCGGCC
Organism: Diaphorobacter sp. HDW4B; assembly: GCF_011305535.1. Lineage (GTDB taxonomy): Bacteria > Pseudomonadota > Gammaproteobacteria > Burkholderiales > Burkholderiaceae_C > Diaphorobacter_A. The sequence goes on along the minus strand of NZ_CP049905.1, from coordinate 2,484,874 downwards.
TTGGCGAGCTTTTCGCGGTCGGTCACGAAGAAGAAGCCATTGCGGTCGGCGTGCGCGGAGGCCTTGACGGTCTTGCCGGTGGCCTTGTCCTTGTAGTCGAACAGCAGCACGGAGTTGTTGCCCGAGAAGTCCCATGCATCGTTGGGCGTGTGCGAGAAGAAGCCCTTGAGCTTGCCGGTCGTCGGGTCGATGTAGGCCTGGCCCGAGGTGTAGAGACTGGGCCAGTTGCGTGGATCGTCGCCCTTGGCGGTGCGCTTCCAGGTGTTCCATGGCGCGGGGTTGCCGGTGCCGACGACGATGGTGTTGGTCTCCACGTCGAACGATGGTGTCTGCCACGGTGCGCCGCCGCCCTGGCTCCAGGCTTCTGCCTTGCCGGTGGGGGAGTTGGGGTCGTTGGGCCAGGTCGGTGCCTTCGGGTCGCCGGTGGGCGTGCTGGGTTCGCCGTTCAGACGGCCGACATGGCCTTCGACCAGCGGACGTGCCCAGATTTCCTTGCCGGTGTCGGGATCGCGTGCGTAGAGGTAGCCGACCACGCCGAATTCGTCACCCGACGAGCCGTGCACCAGCAGCACCTTGCCGGTCTTCTGGTCCTTGATGATGAAGGGCGCGCCGGTCATGGTGTAGCCGACCTTGTGATCGCCGAACTTCTCGTTCCACACGACCTTGCCGGTGGTGCGATCGAGCGCGATCACGCGGGCGTCCAGCGTGCCGAAGTAGACCTTGTCGCCATAGATCGCAGGGCCGCGGTTGACCACGTCGCAGCAGGGGCGGATGTCTTCGGGCAGGCGATGCTCGTAGGTCCACAGGCGCTTGCCGCTGCGTGCGTCGATGGCGACGAAGCGCGAGTACGAAGCGGTCACGTAGACCACGCCGTCATGTACCAGCGCCTGGGCTTCCTGGCCACGCTGCTTTTCGCCGCCGAACGAGTAGCTCCATGCGGGAACGAGGCCGGCCACGTTCTTGGTGTTCAGCGTCTTGAGCGGGCTATAGCGCTGCGCGGTGAGGCCAAGGCCGTAGGAGAGCACGTCGCCGGGGGTCTTGGCATCGTTGGCGATGTCTTCCCACGAGACGGGTTTGACGGCGAAGGCGGGCAGGGCCGTGGTGGCGACGATGGCCAGACACACAGTGTTCAGGCGCAGATTGCGGAAGGCCGGTTTGGACATGGTGGTTTGCTCCTCGTATGGTTGTCGATGAATCGCAACCGGGCATCTGCAATACATGTGCCACGGTGTTCTGCGTGGTCAGCGGTGCGCTGGTCGTTCAAATGTGGAGCGAAGTGTGGCGCGCGGACTGTTCACTTACGGAGCACACGTGTGGCAGTGCTCCATGGGTGTTGCACTGAGTCGTGGTTCAGCGCATGCGGCGAATCAGTCCGTCCTTGAGGATGAACTGGTGATGCACGAACGCGAGCACGTGCACTGCGATGAGCAGCATCAGCGTGTAGACCGAGCACTCGTGCACGATGCTCATGAACGCCTTGGCGTCGTCCCAGCGCTCGGCAAGCTGGGGCAGCTTGAGGCCGAAAAAGCGGATCGGATAGCCCGAAAACACCGAGCCCAGAAAGCCCGACAGCGGCACCAGCAGCATGAACAGATACAGCAGACCATGGTTGGCCTGCGCAAGTCTTTGCAGCAGCGGTGCCATGGGCACGGCGGCAACGCGCGCGCGAGCGATGGCCCAGACCACGCGCGTGATGATCAGCAGACCGAGCGTCATGCCGATGGATTTGTGGATGTTGAACCAGTAGGCGCGAATGCCGCTCGCATCCTTGGGCAGCCCCGTCATCCACAGGCCAAGGCCAAGTTCGGCGATCAGCAATGCGGCCATGAGCCAGTGCAGCAGCACCGAGAAACGGTCGTAGCGCGTGTGGGTGGGGATGGGGGCGATGGTCGTCATGCGTGGTTGTCTCCGTGGGCCTTGTGGGCGAGGCACGCAGGCAGACCGTCGCCCGTCCGAGCGGTCATGTCGGACGGGCTGATTTCTTCGTCTGCGAAGCCTCAGTTCAGCAGGTCGGGAGGCAGCAGGTTCTTCTTGCGGTAGATGGTGTTGCGAGACACCCCGAGCGCCTTGGCCGCCGCCGACACATTGCCCTTGTGAGTCCGCAACATCTGTGCCATCGCGTTGAGCGTGACGTCCTGCAGACGCGCGCTGTCGTTGGCGTCGTCATCGCTCTTGCCGTTGGCCGTGGTGGCCGTGTGGATGACCGAGGCTTCGATCGCGATCGGCGCGGCGTCGCCGATGCGCAGCTCTTCCAAAAAATCATCGGGCAGATGATCGGCATCGATGGAGCCATGCTCGTCCACCATGACGACGGCGGTGCGCAACAGGTTGTGCAACTGGCGCAGATTGCCGGGCCAGTGGTAGCTGGACAGCAGCGTCATCACCTCGGGCGAGATGTCGATCTGCTGGCCGCTGTCGCACAGCGACTTGAGCACTTTCTTCACAACGACTTCGAAGTCCGTGCGCTCGCGCAGCGCGGGCAGGCGCACGACGAGGCCGTTCAAGCGGTAGTACAGGTCTTCGCGGAAGTCGCCGCGCGCGATCATGTCCTTGATGTTCTTGTGCGTGGCGCAGATCACGGTCACATCGACCTCGATCTCCTTGCTCGCGCCCAGCGGGCTGACTTTGCGCTCCTGCAGCACGCGCAGCAAACGCGCCTGCAAGTGCTTGGGCATGTCGCCGATTTCATCGAGAAACAGCGTGCCGCCATGCGCCTGCACGATCTTGCCGACCGAGCCCTTCTTGCGTGCGCCGGTGAACGCGCCTTCTTCGTAGCCGAAGAGTTCGGCTTCGATCAGCGACTCGGGAATCGACGCGCAATTCACCGCCACGAAGGGCTGGCGTGCGCGCGCGGAATCGTTGTGGATGGCTTGCGCGAGCAGGTCCTTGCCGGTGCCGGTCTCGCCCAGAATCATCACCGGAATGTCGCGATCGACGATGCGGCGCAGCTTCTGGATGACCGAGGAAATCTGCGCATCGCCCGTGTCCAGATACTGCAGCGACGACAGATGTGGCTTGCAGCGTGATTCAGCCGCTGGCGCTGCTGTGCGCAGTGGTTGCGGCGCGGAAGTGGGCGAGGCTGAACCATCGCGTTGAACGGGAGCCAGCGACGGCGGCGCCCAGGGACCTGCGGGTTTGATTTCGGTGCGGCACCAGACCGACACGCCGTTGTGCATGCCGAGTTGGCGCGGTGTCGATGCCGAGCCGCTGAACAGTTCGAACAGCGCGGACATCGGCAGATTGAACAGCGACGAGAACGTGTGCGCCTTGAGCGCGTGATACGACAGGCCGAGCTGGAACTGCGCGCTGCGATTGGCGGAGATGAAACGGCCATCGGGCGAGAACACGGCGATGCCTTCGACCAGCGTGCCGAGGAATTCGGGGCGCGAGTGGAAATGCAGGCGCACGGCCTTGGGAAAGCTGTCCGCGAACATGTGGTTCTCGATCAGCTGCGCCGACATGCGCACCAGCGCCAGCGTGTGCTGGTGGTAGCTGCGGTGATCGCCCGTCACGTCGAGCGCGCCGATCACCTGACCATGCGGATCGAAGATCGGCGAGCACGAGCAGGTGAGCGACTGGTTGGCGCTCATGTAGTGCTGACTGCCGTGCACGGTGATGGCTTCTTCCTCGCTCAGCGCGGTGCCGATGGCGTTCGTGCCCTTGGTCTTTTCCGACCAGTCCATGCCGGGCACGAGCGCGACCTGGTTGGCCTTTTCGAGAAAGTCGTTGTCGCCCAGCGAATGCAGCACCATGCCCTGCGCTGAGGTCAGCAGCACCATGCTGTGGGTGTTGGCGATCTGGCCGTACAGCGTCTCCATGATGGGCGCGGCGTGCTGGAAGAGAAAGCGGTTCTCGTCCATCACGCTGCTCATGTGGCCACGGCTGGGGCTGGAGTAGTCCGGCTCGTCATGCACGGCGACGCCATAGGTCTGCGAGCGGCGGTTGGCCTTGTCCAGCACTTCTGCGACGTGGCCATCCAGCGGGATCGGAGCAGCAGAAGCATTCTGCTGCGCAGGTACGCGAGTGAAGGATTCCGTGCTCATGTGGTGCTTGTCTCGTGTTGGGCTTGCAGGAGTGGCCTGGTGTCGGTGGGCGTTCACTTGTTCGTCAACTGTGGCGCCCAGCGCAGGCCACGCTTGCGGGCCTTGGCTCTTGATATGGACGGAATTCTCTTTATAGGCAATAGAGGCGGCAACTGGGATATCCCCAAGGCCGCGAGCCGCTGTAGTCCAAGTGGCAGTCCACTGCTCCAAATTGGGACAGTTCGGGATGGGCTTGATGCAGTTTGCAGCAATGGGGCCCGAACAGCGGCAAAGCGGCCCGGCGTGGCCTGCAACTTGCTTTGGAAGGGAGTCAAGCCGAATTGTTTTCTCTTTTGCTTTCTCGGAGCTTTCGTTCCATCCCCAATAACCGGAGACAACCACCATGAAACGATCATCTTCTTCTTTCACCTTCTCCTTCCCGCTCCCTTCCGCACCTGCGCAACTGCTGCTGCGGCGTGCGCTGGCGCTGGCCTTTGTGGCCTGCACATCCACTGCGGTGATGGCCCACGGCGACATGGTCCCGCAGGCCGTCGACACCAGCTCGCTGCCGCAGCTTGGCGAGAAGTGGCTGGAGTCCAACCCATACGACAAGGCCAGCCCAGCCCGCAAGGAGGCGCTGCGCATCGGCAGCTCGGCATACAACCAGAACTGCGCGCGTTGCCACGGGCTGGAGGCGCTGTCTGGCGGCATCGCGCCGGATCTGCGCAAGTTCGATGACGACTGCGGCGGGCTTGCCGATGCGGCCAAGAAGGCGGCTTGCTACAAGGAAATGGATGATTTCTACGTGGGGACGGTGCGGAGGGGGCGTACACGGGATGGGCGGGTGTACATGCCGCCTTTTGAGGGGACTTTGACGCAGGAGGCGATCTGGGCGGTTCGGTCTTATCTTGAAGATCGTCGGGATTCGACGAAGTGATTCTTTTGTTTGACGGAGTCTTTGAGGCTCCGTTTTTTTGCTTCTGCTAGGTGGTTGATTTCGGGTGCCGGGAGTTCGCCCCGGCGGGCGAGTAACTTTTTGCTTGCGCCAAAAAGTCACCAAAAAGCGCTTTGAATTCGGGGTCACACGATAGAACTCACTTTGCGCCGTAGGCGCTCCGTTCGGGCAACTATCGTGAGTCAGAGCAAAAGCTGGGGAGGGGGCTGCTGCATTCTGCGATGCAGCAGCGGAGGCGCAAGTCTCGCGACGGAATGATCTTGGTTGTCGCGCGCGTTGAGTCGAGTCTCATCGAATTCGTCACAGTGCTTATGCATAGGCATCTCGCGTCGTCGCGAGATGCAGCACGAGCAACGCGAAGTGCCGTGACACACCTCTTATGAAAAATCTGACTCACGATAGTTGCCCGAACGGAGCGCCTTGGCGCGCAGTGAGTTCTATCGTGGGTATTGAAAGCGCGCTTTTGGTGACTTTTCGCGCGCCAGCGAAAAGTTACTCGCCCGCCGGGGCGAACACCCGGCAAGCAAGCCCTGAAAAGCGCACGTTTCAGAATTGATAAGCAGCACTCATCCCCACCATCCACTGCCTCCCCGTAGCACTCTCATAAAACCGCCCATTCCCCTCGTTCACGATCACAGACCCCACGTATTTCTTGTCCGCAAGATTGTCCACCCGCGCAAACGTGCTGAGCTTCCACGCCCCGAAGCGCGCGGTGTAGCCAGCACTTGCGCCGAACACGCCGTAGGACGGGGCCATGACGCTGTTGCTGTCGTTGGCTGCGACAGAGCCGACGCGGCGCCAGTCCACACCGAGGTTCACGCCGGTGATGGGTTTCCAGTCGAGGCCGAGATAAGCCTGTGTCTTGGCCGTGCCTGCGATGCGTTTGCCTGCGGGGACGCAGGCGGTGCCCTTGGCGTCACAGAAGCCTTGGCTGAGGGTGGCGTCGAGCCAGGTGAAGGCTGCGTTGAGTTGGAGTTGATCGCCGAGTCTGGTGCTGTTGCTCAGCTCCACACCTTGGCGCTTGGTACGGCCTGCGTTTTGATAGCTGCTGCGGCCACCGGTGTTGTCGGCGACGACGATTTCGTTGCGGGTGCGGGTCTGGAAGACGGCGGCAGTCCATTCGCCGCGCAGGTGGCCATCGCCTGCGGCATAGCGTTGTTTCCAGCCGATTTCTGCGCTGGTGGATGTCGCCGGTTCGAGGCCGAAGTTCAGGCCCGGCTGGCTTGCGGGGCGGTAGGAGATTTCGTTGAAGGTCGGGGTCTCGAAGCCGCTGCCGAGCGAGGCGTATGCGTTGGCGCTTTCGTTTACTCGGTATTGCAGCGAGAGCAGGGGCAGCAGGCGGTGGTAGCTGGTGTTGCCGCTGTCGTCACCATTGCCTTTGACGATGTATTTGTCGCGCGATTCGAGTTGCACGTTGCTCCAGCGCAGGCCGGCCTGGGCGGTCCAGTCGGGGGCGAAGGTCCACGACGCTTGCGCGTAGGGGTCCACGTTGGTGAGCGTGTTGCGTTCCTTGCGGCGCAGTGCGCCTTCTACGCCGAGCGTGGTGCCGATGAAGTTGTTGTAGCCGCGGCGGTCTTCTTCGACGATGTTGGCGGCAAGGCCGACGACGAGGTTCAGTGGGCGCGATGCGAGTTCGCCGTTGTGTGCCCAGCGCATGTCCGTGCCGCCGTAGCTGCGCTGCAGGTCGATCACGCCGCCTGCGCTGGTGGCTGCGGTCTGTGATGCGGCGGGGGTGGACTGGTATTGCACGATCTCGCGCTCGCCCGCGTAGACCATGACGCGCAGGCTGTTGGCGGCGTCGATCTTGCGTTCGTAGGTGAGGCCGGCTTGCGTCTGGCGGGTGTTCTTGCGCGAGTTGTAGTCGATCGGGTTTTTGGCCACGGCGCGGGGATTGGCGGCCCAGTCGGCGGGCGTGAGGCCACCGGGGTCGAGCGCATCGACGGCGACATGGCTGGCCACCAGCGTGAGGTGGCCGCCTTCGCCGTTTTCGCCGATCTGGGTGTCGATGCGGGCGTTCAGCAGGTTCTTGTCAGCCGCGCTCTGGGCACGCCAGCCATCGGTGAGGTAGCGGCTGGCGCTGACCACGTAGCCGATGCCGTTGGCTTCGCCCTTGGCCTTGAGGCCGAGGCGCTTTTGGCCATTGCTGCCGAGCGCAAAAGTGCTTTCGACCTGCGGTGCGCCTTCGCCGCGCTCGGTGTAGACATTGAGCACGCCGCCTGCGGAGTTGCCGTACAGCGCCGAGTAGGGGCCGCGCAGCACTTCGATGCGCTCGGCGGACGACAGGTCGATGTTGCTGATCTGGCCCTGGCCGTCGGGCATGGTGGCGGGGATGCCGTCGACAAAGATCTGCACGCCGCGCACGCCGAACGTGGAGCGCGCGCCGTGGCCGCGGATCGACAGTTGCAGGTCCTGCGCGAAGTTCTGGCGGTTCTGCAGCAGCAGACCGGGCACGCCGGGCAGGGCTTCGGAGAGGTTGACCTGCCACTGGCGATCACGCGCCTTGTCGCCATCGACCACGGTGATAGACGCGGGTGTCTGCTCCAGCGTGGTGGGCGCGAGCGTGCTCTGGACGGTGATGGCGGGCAGTGTCTGCGTCGCTTGTGCGTGGGCTGCTTGGGCCAGTGCCAGTGCGATGAGAGGGCCGCTCAGGGCCGCGAGCTTGAACGGTGCGCGAATGGATACGGCGTGCATGGGGGGTTTCCTTGTCTCCGACGGGGCGGTGTAGTTGTTTCGCTGGCACTGCAACGGGTTACAAATACCGTGCCACCGCCCATCGGCATTGGATCAGACTGCTTTGCGCCACCGAACGCGGCGGGGCTGTTCCAGACTGGAACAGCAGTGCTCCAGATCGACATGGAACGGAGCAGAACAGCGGTGGTTTTCCGCTTTCTGATTTCTGCATCCCCAAACTCTGAACTCGGCAGTGTTCACTGAAACACGATCCCACCCCACAACGCCAAGACAGCCCTTCAGACGCGACGCGAGGCCGCAGACAGTACTCATGTACGGCAAGGCTTCGCAACAAAGTATGAAGGGCTGTATTGGCGCCTCAGCACGAATAACCAATCGAAGCCGCAAAGGCTTCGTAGACCCTAAGAAAAAAGAAACCGCTTGACCTTCACATGATGTGAGGCTTTAACTTCGAGGCCATGACTGATACCGCAACAACTTCCCCTGTGCTTTCGTCCGTCGATCTCGGCATCGGCGGCATGACCTGTGCGAGCTGCGTGGGCCGTGTGGAACGGGCGCTGCGCAAGGTGCCTGGCGTGCAGGACGCCACGGTGAATCTGGCGACCGAGCGCGCCCATGTGACCTTCGGCGCGGAGGTGTCGCAAGCCGACATCGACGCCATCCTGCGCCGCGCCGTGCGCAACGCGGGCTACGAGCCGCGCACGGTGGCCGAGCAGGAGGCGGATGAGGAATCATCCGCTTCGCCATGGGCGGGCTTCATGCCGGTGGCGATTGGCCTGCTGCTGTCTGCGCCGCTGGTGCTGCCGATGTTCGGCGATCTGTTCGGCAAGCACTGGATGCTGCCTGCGTGGGCGCAGTTCGTGCTGGCCGCGCCGGTGCAGTTCATCCTCGGTGCGCGCTTCTACAAGGCGGGCTGGCATGCGCTCAAGGCGCTGTCGGGCAACATGGATCTGCTGGTGGCGATCGGCACGAGCGCGGGCTTCGGGCTGTCGCTGTGGCTGTGGTTCACGGCGCATCCGGGCCACACGCCGCATCTGTACTTCGAGGCGTCGGCGGTGGTGATCACGCTGGTGCTGCTGGGCAAGTGGCTGGAGGCGCGCGCCAAGCGCCAGACCACGGCGGCGATTCGCGCGCTGCATGCGCTGCGGCCCGACGTGGCGCACCTGATCGGGCGCGATGGCGAGGTCGATGTGCCGATTGCCGAAGTGATGTCCGGCGACAAGCTGGTCGTGCGACCCGGCGAGCGCATTCCGGTGGATGGCGTGATCGTCGAAGGCTACACGCAGGTCGATGAATCCATGCTGACGGGCGAGCCGCTGCCTGTGGTGCGCGAGGCCGGTGCACCGCTCACGGGCGGTTCGATCAATGGCGATGGCCGCATCGTCATGCAGGTCTCGGCCGTGGGCTCGGAGACCGTGCTGGCGCGCATCATTCGCCTCGTGGAGGACGCGCAGGCGGCCAAGGCTCCGATACAGCGGCTGGTGGACAAGGTGTCGTCGGTCTTCGTGCCGGTGGTGCTGCTGATCGCGCTCGCCACCTTCATCGGCTGGATGGCGGTGGGTGCGGGGCTGGAGGAATCGCTGATCCACGCCGTGGCGGTGCTGGTGATTGCCTGCCCTTGCGCGCTGGGGCTGGCGACGCCCGTCGCGATCATGGCCGGGACGGGAGTGGCTGCCAAGAACGGCATTCTGATCAAGGACGCCGAGGCGCTGGAAGTGGCGCACAAGGTGGACACCGTGGCGTTCGACAAGACCGGCACGCTGACCGTGGGACAACCAAGATTGATAGCGTTTCACGTGGAACCATCCTTGCCCGAGGCCGAAATCCTCGCTGCGGTGGCGAGCGTGCAAAGCGGCAGCGAACACCCGCTGGCGCGCGCCGTGGTGAATGCGGCCAAGGAGCGCGGCATCGCCGTGCCGGAGCCGGATGGGGTGCGTGCCGTGCCCGGTCGCGGAACCGAGGGCGAGGTGGCGGGGCGCAGTTTCCTGATCGGCAGTCTGCGCTGGATGCAGGAGCTGAATGTCGATCTGGGCGATTTGCGGGTCGTGGCGAGCGATTTGCAGGAAAAGGGTGCCACGGTATCAGCCGTGGCCGAAAGACGCACCAGCGGCCTCGTGGCGGTCTCCCTGCTGGCGTTTGGTGATGAGCCCAAGCCGGGCGCGAAGGAAGCGCTGGCCGATCTGCGTGCCAAGGGCGTGCGCTGCGTGATGATTTCGGGCGACAACAAGGGCGCGGCTTATGCGATGGCGCGGCGCTTGGGGCTTGACCCGGACGCTGGCGAAGTCATGGCCGAAGTGCTGCCCGGCGACAAGGCGGCGACGATCGCGCAGCTCAAGCAGGGCGGCCATGTGGTGGCGATGGTGGGCGACGGCGTGAACGACGCGCCCGCGCTGGCCGCTGCCGACGTGGGCATGGCCATGGGCAACGGCACGGACGTGGCGATGCATGCAGCCGGCATCACGCTGATGCGCGGCGACCCCAAGCTGGTGGGCGCGGCGCTCGACATCTCGCACCGCACGGTGCGCAAGATCCGCCAGAACCTGTTCTGGGCTTTTGCGTACAACGTGGCGGGCATTCCGCTGGCGGCGCTGGGCTATCTGAGCCCGGTGGTGGCGGGTGCTGCGATGGCGCTTTCCTCGGTGAGCGTGATGACCAACGCCCTGTTGCTCAAACGCTGGACTCCCGGCAACAAACCCGGCAACCAGTAAGCCCACTCTTGCGCAAAAGCAGGAAGCCGCCAACAGTGGAGCGCTGTTGGCGGCTTTTTTGTATCAAAACACATCGTGTTGCATGGTTTTTAACCACTCGAAACAATTACATGTCATCATCACATGTAATGAATCTACAGTAGTGACATGGAAGAGAAAACATCGGCCTACTACCAGAGACTCCATCGCCAGCGCTTGCGTGAGCAGGGGCTGGTCAAGAAGGAGGTCTGGATACTTCCCGAGCACGGGGCGGCATTGCATCGGCTGGAAAAGCTCATGCGCCTGCCCACGGCTCCAGCGGGTTCTTTGACGTTGCATGACAAGGAGGAAGACATGGAAACAGGCTCTCACTCGTACTGGAATGTCCGCAGTCTCGCGGCTGACCTGAAGACCTCGGCGCTGGCCCAGGACGGCAAGCTGCAGGTCGAGGTGCTCGAAGGCGCCGACGCCAGCCTGCTGGTCACGCTGCCCGACTTTGGCGATCTGCCCGTGCACGTTGCGCTCTCGGGCGAGCAACTGGTGGTCGAGTCCTTTCTCTGGTCGGCCAGCGACGTGACCGACCGTGCGGGACTCAACGAGCAGATCCTGCGGCTGCAGAAGCTCTTTCCCTTCGCCACCATCGCGCTGGAGCCACTGGGCGCGAGCGGCGAGGGCTATGTGATGTTCGCCGCGCTGCGCTCGTCCGCCAGCAGCGACGACATCATCTGCGAGATCCTCACGCTGGCCGACAACGTGATCCAGGTGACCGAGGCGCTCGCGTCCTACCTGCCGCGCGTTGCGGAAACCGCCTGAGGGCGGCGGCGCGACGCAGTCCATCGTCATCCACAACCCACAGCAAAAGGAGTTCATCATGGCCGTTTGGAACAAGCTGGTGACCGCGCTGCGCGGTGCTGCACATGAAGCGGGCGAGGCTGTCACCGACAGCCAGGCGCTGCGCATCCTCGATCAGGAAATCCGCGACGCGGACAACGATCTGAACAAGTCCAAGGAAGCACTGGCCGAGATCATGGCCAAGCAGAAGCTCGCCGCGGGCAAGCTGCAGACCACGCGCATGAAGATCGCCGAGTACGAAGGCTATGCGATCAAGGCGCTGGAGACGAATGACGAAGCGCTTGCGCTCGAAGTGGCGGGCAAGGTCTCGCTGCTCGAAGCGCAGCGCGATGAGGAAGAGGCGCAAAGCACGGCCTACACGCAGAGCGTGGAAGAGCTGCGCGCCGCCATCAACACCGCGCAGACCAACATCAAGCGCCTGAAGCAACAGGCCGACACGGTGAAGGCCACCGAGAGCGTGCAGCGCGCGCAGGCCACCGTGGCCGGTCGCTACACGGGTTCGCAATCGCGTGTGCAGAACGCGCTCGATTCGCTCGAACGCATCAAGCAGAAGCAGGCCGAGCGCGGCGCGCGTCTGCAAAGCGCGGCGGAGCTTTCGCGCGAGAGCAATGAAGACGTGCTCGACGCCAAGCTGCGCGCAGCCGGCATCACCCCGCAGGCGGGCAGTGCGCAGACCGTGCTGGAGCGATTGAAGGCGCAGCAGCAGGCATCGAAATCCGCCTGATCAGCGCCTGATGCGCTTTCTGGCATCGTTTGCCGGAAAGCGAAAAAAGAGCACCGCCAAGAGTGCTCGAAAAGAAGAGACAGAACAACATCCCGATGGCCAAGAAAATGCTGACCTCGTGAGATCGCCAAGCGAGGCAGCGCCGAACAACATCAAACCGTTGAAGGAGGGTCTGCATGGCGGCTTTTTTGCAGTACGCACTGAGTTTTCCGACATTCATCTTCGGCATGCTGCTGCTGAGCATGCTGCTGTACTGGGTGATCGCCATCTTCGGTCTGGTGGACCACCACACGATCGATCATTGGGCGCTCTTCGATGGCAGCCATCACGCGCACGGCCCGGAAGACTCCATCGGCGCGCTCGCCGGCCTGCTGCTCAAGGTGGGCCTGGGCGGCGTTCCGCTCACCGTGATCCTCACCGTGCTGTTTCTGCTGTCCTGGCTGATCAGCTACACGCTCGCGCATGCCGTGCCGATGCCGCAGGGCTGGACGCTGCTGAACATCGCCACCGGCACCGGCCTCTTTGCCGCCGCTGCCGTGCTGGGTTTCATCGCCACGGTCATCGTGCTGCGGCCGCTGCGCAAGGTGATCGCAATGGTTGCGCCGCCTGAAGAAGCCAAGATCGTTCTGGGCCGCTCGGGGCTGGTGCGCAGCGCCATCGTCAATGCAAGCCAGGGCTACGGCAGCGTGGAAGACGGCGGCGGCGGGCTCAACGTGCAGATGCGCTCGTTCGACCGCGAACTGGCGCGCGGCACCGAGGTCGTGCTCATCGAACACATGAAGGAACACAACGCCTGGCGCGTGGTCAGCAAGGCCGAATTCGACGGCACCGAGCTGCCGCCGCGCTGAAAGTTGGCACCGCTTTTTTTCTCGATTCTCGATTCTTGTTTTCACTGTGAGGGACTGAACCCATGAGCTTGAACTTCTCCGAGTGGTACATCGTTCTCGGCGTGACCGTTGCGGTCATCGTCATCCTGATCTTCGCCATGCTCGCCATGGTCAAGGCCTTCTACATCAAGGTCCCGCAAGGCACGGCGTTGATCATCAACGACACGACCTCGCAGCCCAAGGTGAAGTTCACCGGCGGCCTGGTGCTGCCCGTGATCCACAAGAAGGAGTTCATGCAGATTTCGCTGATCACGCTGGAGATCGACCGACGCGGCAAGGAAGGTCTGATCTGCAAGGACAACATGCGCGCCGACATCACCGTGGCCTTCTATCTGCGCGTGAACGAAACCTCGGAAGACGTGCTCAAGGTGGCCAAGTCGATCGGCGTGGATCGCGCCTCCGACAAAGTGGCCGTCAACGAGCTGTTCAACGCCAAGTTCTCCGAAGCATTGAAGACCGTGGGCAAGCAGATCGAGTTTGTGAAGCTGTTCGAGAACCGCCAGGATTTCCGCGACCAGATCATCCATGTGATCGGCAACGACCTGAACGGCTATGTGCTCGAAGACGTGGCCATCGACTACCTGGAGCAGACGCCGAAGTCCTCGCTCGATCCGAACAACATTCTCGATGCTGAAGGCATCCGCAAGATCACCGAGCTGACCGCCAACCAGAACATCGTGACCAACGAACTGGAACGCAACGCCGATCTGGCGATCACCAAGAAGAACGTCGAAACCAAGGAAGCGATGCTGGCCTTGGCGCGTCAACAGGCCGATGCCGAAGCCCGCCAGAAACGCGAGATCGCGACCATTCAGGCACGCGAGCAGGCCGAGACGCAGAAGGTGCAGGAGGAAGAACGCCTGAAGGCCGAGAACGCGCGCATCCAGACGCAGGAACAGCTCGACATTCGCGAAGAAAACCGCCAGCGCGAAGTGGCCGTGGCGCAGCAGAACCGCGAGCGCGCGGTGGTGATCGAAGTCGAAAAGGTCACGCGTGCGAAGGACCTTGAAATCGTCTCGCGCCAACGCGAAGTGGAGTTGCAGCGCATCGAAAAAGAAAAGGCCATTGAAGTCGAAAAGGCCAACATCGCCAACGTGATCCGCGAACGCGTGGCGGTGGAAAAGACCGTGGCGCAGGAAGAAGAACGCATCAAGGAAGTGCGTGCGGTCTCCGAAGCCGATCGCATGAAGCAGGTCACCGTGCTCACCGCTGAAGCGGCCGCTCAGGAAGAACTGGTGCGTCAGGTGAAGAAGGCCGAGGCCGACGAGATCGCATCCCGCCACAAGGCCGTGGAAGTGACGACGCTGGCGCAGGCGGAACTCGAAGCCTCCGCCAAGACCGCAGAAGCCAAGAAGAAGATGGCCGAAGCCATTGAAGTGGAACGTGCAGCGCCGGGTCTTGCCGATGCGAAGGTGCGCGAAGTGACCGCCGCCGCCATCGAGAAGGAAGGCATGGCGCAGGCCAAGGTGATCTCCGAGCGCCTGATTGCCGAAGCCAAGGGCGATCAGGAAAAGGGCCTGGCCCATGCCCGCGTGATCGAAGCGACGGCGGACGCCAACGAGAAGCAGGGTCTGGCCGATGCCCGGGTGCTGGAAGAGCGTCTGTTGGCACAGGCGCGCGGCGAGGCGCAGGTGGGCAACACCAAGGCGCTGGTCACACGCGAGGTGGGTACGTCCGAGGCCGACGTGCTGCGCGACAAGCTGTTCGCCGAGGCCAAGGGCCTGACCGAGAAGTTCACCGCGCTCGGCGGTCTGAACGATCAGGCGCGCTCGCACGAAGAGTTTCGCATGCAGCTCGAAAAGAACTTCGAGCAGGCGCTTGCGGCCATCGAAGCCAACAAGAGTGTCGCCAAGGACCAAGCCGAAGTGCTGTCGTCCGCGCTCAGCAAGGCCAACATTGACATCGTCGGCGGCGAAGGCGCGTTCTTCGACAATTTCGCCAAGGCGCTGTCGGTGGGCAAGGCGATCGAAGGCGTATCCGGCAAGAGCCCCATCGTGCAGGAGTTGCTCAACAAGTTTCTGAGCAGCAAGGGCGGGGTGTCGTCGCTGCTCGGAAACAGCAGCGGCAGCAACAACGACGGCAAGACGCCACCAGCGGCTTGAGGCAGATGACGGCTGGGCTTTCTGCGTCGATGGCTCATGAAGTGGGCGCGATGCAGAAGCCATGGCCACAACGGCAATACAGCCCTTGAGACGCGACGTCGCAGCCGCAGACAGTACACATGTACGGCAAGGCTGCGCAACAAAGTATCAAGGGCTGTATTGACGCCCATGCACGAATAACCAATCGAAGCCGACAGGCTTCGCCGCCAGAAGATGGACGCGCAACGCCATCACGCATTCAGCCTTCTGGCCAACGCGAAAGTTTGTGAGCTCTATGTCTCAAGCTGAACAGCCTTCTTCCGTCGTCGATCAGGCGGTCGCCAGTGGCGGCTCGTATGACGTGCTGGCCAAGCGTCTGGCCACGCAGGGCGAGACGCTGGAATCCCTCGTCCGCCAGCTCAACGAAGACCGTCTCGAAGAGTTCGGCCGCAGCCAGATGGAAGTGCTCGGGCGCATGCGTGTGCGCACCGAAAACAACTGCGTGGGCCGCGACATCACGCAGGTCGGAGACTACCTTCTGTTTGGCTACAACGTCTTCATGGGGCTCAAGCAGACCACGCGCGTGCAGGACGTGTTTGCGCTCTACAAGCTGGAAGAAGGCGAGCATGGCTACGACGTTGCTTCGGTCGATCTGAAGGACAGCTTTCTCGGCATCCAGAGTTTTGTGCAGGACTTCCAGGAGCTGTACGCCTACTACAAGAACACGCGGCTCATGCAACTCGCGGTGCGCGACAACAAGCTGCTGGCGAGCTTTCAGATCGGCGAGCGCATCACCGATGTGCGCGTGTTTCGCTGGTCGATCTCGCCCGATGGCAAGACCGTCAAATACATAGACAACCGAGGCGAGCGCGACATCGAGTTGCCTTCGCCGTTCGATTTCGAGTGGCTGCGCGCGGGCCGCGATCAACTGGTGCAGGGCCGTTTCTCGCACATGAACATTCTCGACAAGGTGTTTGTCGAGACGCTGGGCGGCACACTCACCATCAAGGTCGAAAACAACACCAACGATGGCCTCGGCATCTACAGCGAGCCGGTGATCGAAGCCAATCAGTCGCTTGACGATGCGGTGTTCGAATACGCGCAGGTCGGCAGCATGATTCTGCTGAAGATATTGCCGTACCGCGAAGAGCAGTGGCGCTATCTCATCTACAACACGCTCACGCGCCAGGTGCTGCGCATGGACGCGATTGCGGGCGCGTGCATTCAATTGCCCGACGACCACGGCATCATCTTTCCCGGCGGCTATGTGCTGCAGAACGGCGAGCATCGTTCGTTCGAGCAGAACATGCAGGGCATGCGCTACCGCCGCAGCATCCGCTCGCCCAACGGCGAGGATGTGCTCTACATCTTCTACGAACCGGGCAGCGGCCGCATGGCGCTGTTCAAGTACAACCTGATCGAGCGCGCGCTGCAGCCGCCCATCGTCTGCCACGGCTATGCGCGGCTCGAAGATGGCCGCATCGTGATCTTCGCGGCCGACAGCGACGAGGCCGCGCGCGTGCATCCCATGCAGATCTGGCGCACGCCGTTTGCATCGGAAGACTACGCCGCACGCCAGCCGCAGAAGGACAGCTTTCTGGGCCGTATCGGCAATGCGGAGCTGGTCAGCGGCATCTCCGATATCTACAGCGTGCGCAAGGAAATCGCTGCGCCCGAGGTGTCGCTCGCGCGTTATGAGCGGCTGATCGACACCACGCGGCTGCTGTTCGAGCGCCATCAATGGATCAACACGCCGCCGCTTGCCGCGATGAACGAGGTGCTGCACGGCATCGTCGCCACGGGCGATGCGGTGATCGACGAATACGAAAAGGTCGAGAGCATTCGCCAGGCGTCGTCGCGTGCGATGAGCGACGTGTCCACGCAGCATCAGGCCCTGCTCAAGCGCGTGCGTCTGAGCGACTGGACGACGGTGGACGAGCATGTCACCGCGCTCGAAGAACTGGCCAGGCTGCGCGGTCAGTTGATGTCGACGCGCGAGCTGCGCTATGTCGACACGGCGAACATCGACACCATGGTGACGGCGGTGAACGACGTGCAGGGCGAAGTGTCGCAGCGCACGGCGGCGTTCATCGCCACCGACGCCGCGCTGCAGCCCTATGTGGATGAGCTCAAGAAGCTCGACGAGCAGGCGCAGGCATCGACGACGGTGGTCCAGTTGAAGGAGCCGCTGGCCGAGATGACGCGCATTGCGACGGCGCTCGACATGCTCTCCGAATTGATGGGCGGCCTCAAGATAGACGACGCCACGCAGCGGACGCAGGTGGTGGATCGCATCTCGGCGATCTACTCGCGCCTGAACCAGGTGCGCGCACGTGCCGAGCAGCGTCGCAGCAGCCTGGGTAGTTCGGAAAACGTCGCGCAGTTTGCCGCGCAACTGGCCTTGTTCTCGCAGAGCATCGTCAACGCATTGGGCTTGTCGCAGACACCGGAGAAATGCGACGAGCAACTTGCGCGCTTGCTGGTGCAGCTCGAAGAAATCGAAGGCCAGTTTGGCGAGCACGAGCAGTTTCTGACGGACATCGTCGCCAAGCGCGAGGAGCTGCTGGAGACCTTCGAGTCGCAGCGCCAGTCGCTGCAGGACGAGCGCCAGCGCCGCGCTCAAGGCGTACTGGATGCGGCGCTGCGCATCGTGCAAAGCCTGCCCAAGCGCACCGAGAAGCTCACCAACAACGATGCGCTGCACGCGTTCTTTGCGGGCGATCCGCTGATCACCAAGTTGAAGGAGCTGGCGCAGCGCTTGCGTGCCGAGCTGTTCGATCCGGTGAAGGCCGACGACATCGAAACGCGCGTGAAGACGCTGCGCGATCAGGCGTTTCGTTCTCTGCAGGATCGCGCGGAATTGTTCGAGGGTGGCGGCAACGTCATCAAGCTCGGTCGGCACAAGTTCAGCGTCGGCAATCAGGACCTGGAACTCACGCTGCTGCCGCGCAATGGCGCGCTGTTTCTGCATCTGGTCGGCACGGAATATTTCGAGGCCGTGGACAGTCCCGAACTGGCGCAATTGCAGGCGTACTGGGATGTCTCCACGTTGGCCGAATCGCCGGAGTTCTATCGCGGTGAATACCTTGCATTGAGTGTCGTGCAGGCCGCGCGCAATCGCACCGATGGCTGGGATGACACGCGCCTCAAGCAGTTGGCCATCGACAACGCGGCGCTCACGCAAGCCATTCGCGAGTTCGCCGCGCCGCGTTATCGCGAAGGCTACGAACGCGGTATTCACGACCACGATGCGGCGCTGATCATTCAGGCGCTTTTGCCCCTGCGCGATGCGGCGGGCGTGCTGCGTTTCGGGCCCGATGCGCGTGCGCTGGCGGTGTTGTTCTGGAGCGAGCATGAGCGCATCCAGCAGCCGCAGTTGGCCGCCGCGATTGCGCAATGGCCGCGCCGCGCGCAGCATGCGCATTCCATGCAGACGCTGTTTGCGAGCGAGACCGAACTGCTGACGCTGCAGGCCGACATCGGCGCGCAGCTGCGTGGGTTTGCCGATGAACGCGGTGTGCTGGAGGTGTTCAACGAGCTGTCTGCGCATGGCGATATCGACGGATTGATTCGCGCGGCGGCCAACTATCTGCAGGCAGAGCTCGCGCAGAAGGCTTTGCGGTTTCACTTTTCGAGCTACGGCCAATCGGCGGTTGCCGCGTTGCAGACCGCGCTCAAGAGCGACACGCAGAACCCGACGCAGTGGGATGACATGCAGGCCTACTGGCGCGGTGATGACCGCCAGCATCGCAATCAGGCTGCACCGCTGGCCGAGCGCTGGCGCAGCGCGCTGCATTGGTTGCAGACGGCCTGCAAGGCGCTCAAGACACCCGAGGGCGATGCGCTGCTTGCGTATTGCGGCGAGGCCGCATCGTGGCTGACCTGCGCGAGCCATGTGCCGAACACGGTGAGCAATGTCGATCTGCGCGCGCCCGTGCAAGGTTTGCTGGGGCAGCATCCGCGCATTGCCAACGGCGCGATGACGCTGCAGATCGATGATCTGGGCATGCGGGCTGCGCACCATTTCCGCATTTTCGTGCCGCAGTTCGAGCGTTATCAGCAACTTCGTCAGCAGGTGCTCAAGGGCTACCGCGAACGCATTCGCGTGGAGGAGTTCAAGGCCAAGCCGCTGACTTCGTTCGTGCGCAACAAGCTGATCAACGAGAGCTATCTGCCGGTGATCGGCGACAACCTGGCCAAGCAGATCGGCGCGGTGGGCGAGACGCGGCGCACCGACCAGATGGGCCTGTTGATGATGATCTCGCCACCGGGCTACGGCAAGACCACGTTGATGGAGTACGTGGCGAGCCGCCTGGGCCTGATCTTCATGAAGATCAACGGCCCGGCGCTGGGGCATTCCGTGCGTTCGCTCGACCCGGCGCAGGCACCCGATGCGACGGCGGCGAAGGAGCTGGAAAAGCTGAATCTTGCGCTGGAGATGGCGAACAACGTGATGCTGTACATCGACGACATTCAGCACACGCATCCGGAGTTTCTGCAGAAGTTCATCTCGCTGTCGGACGGCACGCGCCGCATCGAAGGCGTGTGGCGCGGCCAGACCAAGACGCATGATCTGCGCGGCAAGCGCTTTTGCATCGTCATGGCGGGCAATCCGTACACCGAATCGGGCGAGGTGTTCAAGATCCCGGACATGCTCGCCAACCGAGCGGACATCTACAACCTGGGCGATGTGCTGGGCGGCATGGAGGATGTGTTCAAACTCAGCTACATCGAGAACAGCATGACGTCCAACGCCGTGCTCGCGCCGATGGCCACGCGCAGCTTGCAGGACCTGTATCTGCTGATCGACAAGGCGCAGGGCAAGGACGTGTCGAGCAACGCGCTGAGCCACGAGTATTCGTCGGCGGAGCTGCGCGAGATCGACGCCACGCTGCAGCGCATGCTCAAGGTGCGCGAGGTGGTCTATCGCGTGAACCAGCAGTACATCCAGAGCGCCGCGCAGGACGACAACTACCGCCAGGAGCCGCCGTTCAAGCTGCAGGGCAGTTATCGCAACATGAACAAGCTCTCGGAGAAGATCACGCCGGTGATGAACGATGCCGAGATGCAGCAGATGCTCGACGACCACTACCAGGGCGAAGCGCAGATGCTGACCACGGGTGCCGAAGAAAACCTGCTCAAGCTACGCGAATTGCGTGGTGCGCTGAATGCCGAGCAGTCCACGCGCTGGAACGACATCAAGGCCGAGTTCCTGCGCCAGAAGGCCATGGGCGGTGCGGGTGCCGATGCGGGCACGCGTGTGGCGTCGCAGTTGGTGGATCTGGTGGCGGCGACGCGCGATCTGGCGACGACGCAGCAGACCGGCAGTGCGCAGAGCCTTTCGCAGGCCGACAGGCAGGGGCAGTTGTTCCTGAAGCTCGGCCAGTTGCAGCAAGCGCAGGCCAAACAGTCGGCGAGCGACTGGGGTGATCTGCTGAATCAGCTGCAGAGCGCCCAGCGTGCGTCGGACGAGTCACTGCAGCGCATCAGCGAGGCGCTGGCGCGTTCATCGCAAGGTGGGCAAGGGGTGGGGGGCGTTGAGGCATCCGAGCGCGCTGTGCAGCGTTTGGGCGCTTTGGTGCAGTCGGCGATGCAGCCGGTGGCCGATCACCTGGAGCATTCGCGGCGTCAGCAGTTGGGCTTGCACCGCGTGCTCATGCAGGTGGCCACGCGCATGCAGGAGCAGATCGACGCGCTGCGCAAATCGGGCAAGCCCACGCTGCGCGCTGACGATATCGACAATGCGTTCAACACCATGGCGCGCGACGAGCTGGAGCAGCGCGAGAAGGACAAGTAGTCCTTTCGCGTTGCTCAGCTCGATGGGCCGTCAGGCGAGCTTGGGATAGTCGGTGTAGCCGTGCTCGCCGCCGCCGTAGAAGGTGTGCTGGTCCCATGGATTGAGCGGTGCCTTCTCGCGCAGGCGCTCGACCAGATCGGGATTGGCGATATACAGCTTGCCGAAGGCCACCATGTCGGCATGGCCGCTGGCAACGGCATGGGCTGCCATGTCGGCGTCGTAGCCGTTGTTGACCATCCATGCGCCCTTGCCGCCAGCCATGCGGTAGCTGTCCTTGAACTGGGCGTAGTTGAACGGGCGACCTTCGACCTCGCGTGGGCCGCCGGTCGCGCCTTCGATCACGTGGATGTAGGCCAGACCGAGTGGTGCGAGTTGGCGGGCCACGTAGTCGAACAGCGGCTGCGGGTGGCTGTCCACGATGTCGTTGGCGGGCGTGACGGGCGAGAGGCGGATGCCGACCTTGCCTGCGCCGATCGCATCGGCAATCGCACGCGTGACTTCAAGCAGCAGGCGGGCGCGGTTTTCGATGGAGCCGCCGTAGTCGTCGGTGCGCTGGTTGGCTCCATCCTTCATGAACTGGTCAAGCAGGTAGCCGTTGGCCGCGTGGATTTCCACGCCGTCGAAGCCTGCCGTTTCCACTGCGCTGCGGGCGGCTTGCACGAAGGAGTGCACGATCACCGGCAATTCCTTGGCCTGCAATGCGCGCGGTGCGGACACGGGCACGAAGCCTGCCTTGCCGGTGGCCTGGTCGATCACGTAGGTGCGGGTGTTGGCCTGCACGGCAGACGGTGCCACGGGTGGCAAGCCTTCGGGCAGCAGGTCCACATGCGAGATGCGGCCCACATGCCAGAGCTGCGTGACGATCTTGCCGCCGCGTGCGTGCACGGCATCGGTCACCTTTTTCCAGCCGTCGAGCTGTTCGGTGCCGTAGAGACCCGGCACGTCGGCATAGCCCTGTGCGAACGGGTCGATGGCCGTGCCTTCGGTGATCAGGAGACCGGCGCTGGCGCGCTGTGCGTAGTAGGTGGCGGTGATGTCGCGCGGCACGGCGTTGGGCGAGCGGTTGCGCGTGAGCGGCGCCATGGCGACGCGGTTGTGCAGATGCAGATCGCCAGCTTGAAGCGGGGAGAACAGAGTGGTGGTCATGAGGCCTTTTCTCTCTACAGGGACAGAAGGGATGGCCTCAAGATTAATCCGCTTGGAAGGGCCGTGCAGGGCGGCTGCACAAACCCTTTTTCGAAAAAGCCTTTCGGCTCTTGCGGACGGGGATCAGACCGCGTTGGCGCGTTGCTGGCGTTCGATCCATGCCTTGAAGGCCGTCATCTGCGCGGTGATGAACTGGCGGGTGAGTTCATCGGTGCACTGACCGTTGGCGTCGAACTTTTGATTGACGTTGCCCACGAAGATTTCGGGCTTCACCAGCACCTGAGTGTTCATGAACATCAGCACCTTGCGCAGGTCGTACTGCACGCGCGCGCCGCCCAGAGGGCCGCCGGTGGCCGAGAGAATCGCGATGGGCTTGTTGTTGAACGGCTGGTCTTCGCCGCGCGAAATCCAGTCGATCAGGTTCTTGAGCATGCCGGGCACGGAGAAGTTGTACTCGGGCGTGACGATGACCACACCGTCGGCGCGGCGAATGCGCTCGCGCACGGCGGCGACCGATTCGGGGAAGCCCTTGGCCAGCACGTCGGCGTTGAACGGCGGCACGGCGTCCCAGTCGAGCGTGCTGAGTTTCATGGGCGCGGGCATGCAGTCGCCTGCGAGGTTGAGCACCATGCGGTTGAACGATTGGCTGCGTTGGCTGCCGCAGATTCCGAGGATGTCCATGAGGGGTTCCGTAGAAAGTGAAGGTCAAAAAAAGCCGCCGTGGTCGCGCACGGCGGCTGATCGGATCGGCACGATTGTGCCGCGTGTGGAAAGTGGGTGCTGCTTCTCAGTCCTGCAGCGGAATGTTCACCTTGGTGATCACCTCGCGCCAGCGCTTGACTTCGCGCTCCACCATGCGGCGGAATTCGGCGGGCGTGCTGCGCGACGACATGCTGCCCGAGTCGAACAGCGTCTTCTGGATGTCGGCGCCGCGCAGGGCGGTGTTCACATCGGCGGAGAGGCGGTCGATGATGGCTTGCGGTGTCTTGGCAGGAGCCGCCAGACCCAGCCACGAGCGCACTTCAAAGCCACGCAGCACGGAAGACACCGGCGGCACGCCCATCATGGTCGGCCATTCCGCCGCGCTGGTGATGCCCAGAGCGCGCAGACGGCCCGATTTGATGTGCGGTGCGGCCACGGTCAGGGTGTCGGTCAGGATGTCCACGTCGCCCGCGATCACGGCCTGCACGGGTGCGCCGCCGCCACGGTAGGGCACGTGCACCAACTGCACGTTGGCGGTGGAGCCGAGCAGCTCACCGACCATGTGCTGGGTCGAGCCCACACCCACGGACGTGAAGGTGATGCGGCCCGGTTCCTTCTTGGCCATTTCCAGCAGTTCGGCCAGGTTCTTGGCCGGATGCTCGGCGCGCACGGCGACCACGAACGGGAAGGCCGACACGGTGGAGATGAACGAGAAGTCCTTCACCGGGTCGTAGGGCAGCTTCTTCTTGAGCGCGGCGGACACGGTGTGTGCGCCCGTGAGCATGACGAGGTTGTAGCCGTCCGGTGCGGCCTTGGCGACGGCATTGCTCGCGATCACTCCGCCCGCGCCGCTCTTGATGTCGACTACCACGGGTTGTTTGAGCGACTCGGAAAGCTTCTGCGCGACGAGGCGCGCCACCACGTCGGCATTGCCCCCGGCACCGAAGCCGTGGGTCAGCGTGACCGGATGGGTGGGGTAGCTTGCCTGTGCCCAGGAGAGGGACGGCGCTGCCAGGGCAGCAGCCCCGGCAGTCAGTACATGTCGACGCGAAAACGAGGAGGAACGTGTGCTTGGCAAGAGAGTCTCCTTATGTGCCAATTGAAACAATTCGTACTTACACTGATTCTGCCTCGTCTTTGCGTGCGTACCCGGTCTGGGAGCCGTAAAGAAGGGCCCTTTGGGACCAGTCATGTGTCTGATTCCACAGGGCGAGAACTTCGGGTGCCTCTTTCTCGAAAATCCGGTATCTCGATGGCTCGCAAGTGCGCGCGGTCAGTTCCAGACGATGGCCCGAGGGGTCGAAAAAGTAGATCGAGGTGATGAAGTCGTCATGGTTGGTCGGGCCGACCACCGTGACGCCCTTGGCTTCCAGATCCTGCTTGGCCTGCAGCACGGCGTCCAGGTTTTCCACCTCGAACGCGAAATGTTGGATCCAGCCGGGCGTGGCCGCATCGCGACCGGACAGCTCACCATCGTCCTTCGGACATTCGAAAAAGGCGATATTGGAGCCGTCTTCCATCTCGAAGAAGATGTGGATGTGCGGGCTGTACTTGCCGGTGGAGGGCACATGGTCCTCGCCCATCGCGTGCGCGAACTTGAGGCCCAGCACCTCGGTGTAGAACTGCACGGTCTCGGCTGCGTCCTTGCAGCGAAAGGCGGCGTGGTGGAGTTTCTTGCAAAGCATGTTCGGTCTCCGGAGGGTGGCGTTCAGGCCGCCTTGGGCTCGTTCCACATCGGTGTGAAGAACGGCGCCGGGTTGAGGAATTTCGACTCCTGGCTTTGCAGCAGCGGCAGCATCTTCGCCACGTACTTCTGCCAGTCGGGATCAGCCGCGAGCTGCGTGCGCAGCTCGGCGCGCTCGTTCAGATCCTGGTACGCCCAGAGGTGCACGATCTGGTTGAGCGGGCCGGTTTCGGTCGTGTAGTACCCCACCATGCGACCGAGGATGCGATGCTGGATCGTCAAGCCCTCGGCCTGGTAGAGCGCGAGGTAGTCGCGCCATTTGCCGGGCAGGGCGGTGTAGGTGCGCTGCTCGATGATCATGATGGCTTGTGGGCTGGTAGCAGCGTGCCGGTGCAGATGCCGAAGCCGATCGGCACATGGCCGTCGCGCTCGCAGCGGCCACGGAAGATCACCTCGTCGCCGTCTTCGAGGAAGGTGCGCTGCTCGCCGGTGGCGGAAAGCAGCATCGGCTCTGCGCCGCCGCGCGTGATCTCCAGCAGGCTGCCCAGCGCATCCTGGCTGGCGCCGGACACTGTGCCCGAGCCCATCAGGTCGCCTGTGTCGATGGCGCTGCCGTTGCTGCTGTGGTGCGCCACCATCTGCGCAAAGCTCCAGTACAGCAGCTCGGTGTTGGAGCGCGAAAGCGTATGCGCGGGCGCGTCGTTCTCGCGCATTTGGGCCGTGCGCAAGGTGGCGTCGATGCGGATGTTGAGCGCGCCGCTGCTTTGGTCGGCTGCGTCGAGCAGATGCGGCAGCGGTGCCGGATCTCCCTCGGCGCGCGTGAGCACGGCCACGCGGAACGGTGCGAGCGCCTCGGCCGTCACCACCCAGGGCGACACGCTGGTCGCGAAGCTCTTGGCGAGGAAGGGGCCGAGCGGCTGGTATTCCCAGGACTGCACGTCGCGCGCGGACCAGTCGTTGAGCAGCGAGAAGCCGAAGATGTGATCCCAGGCATTGGCCACGCTGACCGGCTCGCCATCGCGCGACGAGGTGCCGATGTACATGCCCAGCTCGACTTCGTAGTCCAGCCGTTTCGCGGGCGCGAAAACGGGGGCTGGCGCGTCGGCGGCCTTGAGTTGTCCCCACGGGCGCTGCACGCGGTCGCCGCTCACTCGGATGCTGTTGGCGCGGCCGTTGTAGCCCACGGGAACGTACTTGTAGTTGGGCAGCAGGGGCGCGTCGGGACGGAACAGGCGACCGGCGTTGGTGGCGTGGTGGATGGACGCGAAGAAGTCGGTGTAGCCGGCGATCTTCACGGGCAGAAGCAGCTCGGCGTTGCTCATCGGAATGAGCGCCGAAGACAGCACCGCACGGTGTTCTTCATTGCCCGCCGCGAGCAGCCTGGACAGCGCGCCGCGCAGGGCGGAAGCGGCCTGATTGCCGAGCGCCATGAGCGCGTTCAGCGTCGATTCTGCGCAGGCATCTGCGGCTTGGCGGGCATCGCCCGTGAAGAGCTGCAGGCAGGCGCTGATGTCCAGAATCTCGTCGCCAATGCCCACGCCGCAGCGCGCGGCTTCCTGCGTTCCCTGCGTGCGGAAAACGGCAAAAGGCAGGTTCTGGATCGGGAAGTCCGTGCCTGCGATGTTGGCGCTTTCCACCCAGCTGCGCAGTTGCGGATCGTGCGTTGCGTTCAGGCTGATCGTCACAGGACATGTCCTCCGTCGATCACGATGCGCGTGCCCGTGGAGGTGCGCAGCAGTGCCGCGCAGGCGACGACCGAGTCGGCCACGTCTTCGGGCGTGACCACGCGGCCCAGAGGCGTCTTGGCGGCCTTCTTTTCGATCTCGTCACGGCTGCGACCGGCGACGAAATCGGTGTCCACCGAGGCGGGCGAAACGCACAGAAAACGCACCGGGCCAAACGCACGCGCGAGCGACATGGTCAGCGTGTCGAGCGCCGCCTTGGCCGCGCAATACGCCATGTTGCTGCCGTTGCCGGTGAAGGCCGACACGGACGAAACGCTCACCACCACGGCGTTGCTGCCGCTGACCTTGAGCAGCGGCATCAGCGCGTGCACGACGGCATAGGTGCCGCCCACGTTGGACAGCAGGATCTCGTTGAACAGCGCGGGCGTGAGCGTGTCCAGATCGCTGTGCGCGATGCGCTGCGTGTAGCCAGCGGAGTTCACCAGAATGTCCAGACGCCCAAATCGCTCCTGCAGCCACTGGGCCGCCGCCGCGTGCGTGGCCGCGTCGTCCAGCGTGATCTGCAGCGTGTGATGTTCGCCTTCGAGCGACGCCCGCAGCGCCTCGGCGCGGTCCTTGCCCGAGTGGTAGCCGATGACCACGGTGGCGCCTTCACGCGCCAGAGCGCGCACGGTGGCCGCGCCAATGCCATTGCTGCCGCCGGTGACGAAGGCGATCTTGCCGGACAGGCGGGATGTCAGTGTTGAGTTCATGTTCAGCGAAAGAGCCTGTCCGTTGGACAGAGGTCCTTGATTGGGAAATGAAATTGATTGTTTGGGATGTGCGGGCGAGCGTCTTTGGGCTGTTCATTAAATGAACATGGATGAGTCCGGGGTTGGCCCATCCAAAAGAACCTGCCAAAAGAAAAACCGGCGCTCCTGCCTGAGCAGGAAGCGCCGGTTCTTGGCTTGGCGTAAGAGGGCGATTTACTTGATCAAGCCCTCAGCCTTCATCGCCTCGATCACCGCAGGGCGTGCGCCCACGCGTGCGCGGAATTGGCCAAGGTTGGCGAAGCCGGAGATGTCCACACCCGTCAACGCGGCCCAGTTGGTCACGGTGAACAGGTAGGCATCGGCTACGGTGAATTGGTCGCCCAACAGGTACTGCTTGCCAGCGAGTTCGCTTTCCACGTACTGCAGGCGACCGATGATCTTGTCGCGAGCACCGTTCTTCACGTCGTCGGAAGCCGAACCAAACAACGGGCCGAAGTTCTTGTGGATTTCTGTGCCGATGAAGGTCAGCCACTCTTGCAGCTTGTAGCGCTCCCAGGTGCCGTTGGCGGGGGCGAGCTTCTTTTCCGGAGCGAGGTCGGCCAGATATTGAACGATGGCCGGTCCTTCGTGCAGACGCTTGCCGTCGTCCAGCTCCAGCAGCGGAACATAGCCCAGCGGGTTGATCGTGTAGAAGTCGGTGCCGTCCTTGAGCTTGTGGGACTTGGTGCTGGCCAGCACGGGCTCATATTTCAGTCCGGCTTCCTGCAGCACGATGTGGGGGGACAGGGAGCAGGCGCCGGGGGAGTAGTAGAGCTTCATGGTTGAACTTTCTTCGTCAGTCAGGGAGTGAATGAAACGTCGAACGAACATGCTATACCGACTTGAACAGGTTTGCAGGGGCAGGCATTCTCGCGGATGGAATGCCCAATTGCTTAAATTTTGTGCAACTCAAATAGGCACTCAACGCGACTGTTTCACGTGAAACAGCAAGCCATCCATGGCACTGCCGTGGTGGTCCGTGAGGCTATCGGGACAGAAACGGCAGAGCATGGGAAAATCACGGGTTCTCCCAGCCTCGTCGGGGTTGGGCTTCTCAGACCCATTTTGAAGATCGCGCGAGCCTCATGGTGAGGCTTGGGGCGATCAGTCTGCCTCCCGGTTGCGCGCGGCCGGGATTGAGTTGTAGTTTGCGGGCCAGCGCGTCCCCGGAGTCACACTCCATGTTGTATCCCCAGAATTTTGATGTCATCGTAGTCGGCGGCGGTCATGCCGGAACCGAAGCAGCCCTCGCCGCAGCGCGCATGGGTTGCAAAACTTTGCTGCTCTCGCACAACATCGAGACGCTTGGCCAGATGAGCTGCAACCCGAGCATTGGCGGGATCGGCAAGGGCCATCTCGTCAAGGAAGTCGATGCGATGGGCGGTGCCATGGCGTTGGCCACCGACAAGGGCGGCATTCAGTTCCGTATCCTCAACAGCTCCAAGGGCCCAGCCGTTCGCGCCACCCGTGCGCAGGCCGATCGCATTCTGTACAAGGCCGCCATCCGCGAGATGCTGGAGAACCAGCCGAATCTGTGGCTGTTCCAGCAAGCGGTGGACGACCTGATGGTGGAGGGCGATCGTGTCGTCGGTGCGGTGACGCAGGTGGGCATCCAGTTCCGCGCTCGCACCGTGGTGTTGACGGCGGGCACGTTCCTCGACGGCAAGATCCACGTGGGGTTGAACAACTACTCGGCAGGTCGCGCGGGAGATCCTCCGGCGGTGTCCCTGTCTGCACGCCTCAAGGAACTGAAGTTGCCGCAGGGTCGCCTCAAGACCGGTACGCCTCCGCGCATCGACGGCCGCAGCATCGATTTTTCCAAGTGCGAAGAGCAGCCTGGCGACGGCATGCCGGGTGGCGTGAACGAAGGCTCGGTGCCAGTGTTCAGCTTCATGGGGAACGTTGCCATGCATCCACGGCAGATGCCTTGCTGGATCACGCACACCAATGCGCGCACGCACGACATCATTCGCTCCGGTTTTGATCGCAGCCCCATGTTCACCGGCAAGATCGAGGGCGTTGGCCCACGTTACTGCCCGAGCGTGGAAGACAAGATCAACCGCTTTGCGGACAAGGAAAGTCACCAGATTTTCCTGGAGCCCGAAGGTCTGACGACGAACGAGTACTACCCGAACGGCATCTCGACCAGCCTGCCTTTCGACGTTCAGTACGATCTGGTGCGCAGCATGGTGGGACTGGAGAACGCACATATTCTGCGTCCCGGCTACGCCATCGAGTACGACTACTTCGATCCTCGCTCGCTCAAGAGCAGCTTCGAAACGCGCCAGATCAATGGTCTGTTCTTCGCAGGGCAGATCAACGGCACGACCGGCTACGAAGAGGCGGCAGCCCAAGGCATGTTCGCGGGCATCAACGCGGCACTGCAATGTCGCGAGCAAGAAGCCTGGGTGCCGCGTCGCGATGAAGCCTATCTGGGTGTGCTGGTCGATGACCTGATCACCAAGGGCGTGACCGAGCCTTACCGTATGTTCACCAGCCGCGCGGAGTTCCGTCTGCAATTGCGTGAAGACAACGCCGATATGCGGCTGACTGAGGCGGCTCGCAATATGGGGCTGATCGACGATGCTCGTTGGGATGCATTCAGCCGCAAGCGCGATGCTGTTTCACGTGAAACAGAACGCTTGAAAGCGATCTGGGTGAATCCACGCAACTTGCCAGCAACCGAATCCGAGCGCGTTCTGGGCAAGGCCATCGATCACGAATACAACCTGTTCGATCTGCTGCGCCGCCCGAACGTGGGCTATACAGAACTCACGAACATGGATGGCGGCAAGTATGTGAACTCCGATGTTTCACGTGAAACCTTGGGCGAGCTCAGCGACCCGGTCATCGAGCAGGTGGAAATCGCGGCCAAGTATTCGGGCTACATCGACCGCCAGAAGGATGAGGTCGAGCGAGCTGCTCACTTCGAAAAACTGCGTTTGCCGGATGAGTTGGACTACATGCAAGTAGCGGCGCTTTCCATCGAGGTGCGCCAGAAGCTGCAGAAACATCGTCCTGAAACCTTGGGTCAGGCATCGCGCATTTCGGGTGTGACTCCTGCCGCGATCTCGCTGCTGATGGTTCACCTGAAGAAGGGCGGCTTCAAGGAGTTCGGCAATATGTCAGGGCAAACGGTGGAAGCTGCAGCATGAGCGATGCGTTGTTGAGTGAGCTGCGCGACGGTGCGCAGAAGCTGGGTTTGGCGCTGAGCGAACAGCAGTTCGCGCAGTTGATGGAGTTTCTGTCCGTCTTGCAGAAGTGGAACAAGGTCTACAACCTGACCTCGGTGCGTGCCCCGCAGGAAATGCTCACACACCATCTGCTGGACAGTCTGGCGGCGGTTCCTCCGCTGCAGCGCTATCTGGAGTCCATGCCCGAAGGTCAGCGTGAAAAACTGCTCGATGTGGGCTCGGGCGGTGGGTTGCCTGGCGTGGTGTTCGCCATCTGCTGCCCGCAGCTCGATGTGAGTTGTGTGGATACGGTGGCAAAGAAGGCCGCCTTCATCAATCAGGCAGCAGCGACTTTGAAGCTCCCCAATCTGCATGGCATCCACGCGCGGGTCGAAACGTTGACGACCAAATTTGATGTGGTGAGCTGCCGCGCATTCGCGTCGCTGATCGACTTCACGACCTGGTCGCGTGCCACGTTGGCCGATCACGCCATCTGGTTTGCCATGAAGGGCAAACATCCTGATGAAGAAATCGCAGCGCTGCGCCCGGATGTGGAGGTGTTTCACGTGGAACAGCTACAGGTCCCCGCGCTTGATGCAGATCGTTGCATCGTCTGGATGCGACCTGTCGCGTAAACTCGGGGTTCAATTCGCCCGCTCGCAGGAGCTTCCCATGTTTGGTATTGCCGACTACGGTGCATTCGTCGCCGCGATCATTGTGTTCCTTTGCATTCCCGGTCCCGGGAATCTGGCGCTGATCACGTCCACCAGCAAGGGAGGGTTCCGTGGTGGATTCGCTTCCACCTTCGGCGTCATCTGTGCCGATCAGGTGCTGATGTGGGCGGCTGTGGGTGGCGTTGCTGGCGTGATGGCAGCTTATCCAGCAGCTTTTCACATGATTCAGTGGTTGGGTGCCGCCTATCTGGCCTGGATCGGCTGGCGCATGCTGCGCGCCAAACCCGGTGACGCGCCGGTGGTGAACATCAAGCCGCATCACTATTTCAAACAGGGTGCGATCATCACCTTGTTCAATCCCAAGGCCATTGTTTTCTACATGGCTTTTTTCCCGTTGTTTGTGAATCCACAGACGCATCGCGGACTGACGACATTTGCGGCGATGGCTGTAACAGTCGCCATTCTGACCTTGCTTTATGCGACCATCATGATTCTGCTCACGCACTTTCTGGCTGAACGCATGCGTGCCAATCCCAAAATTGTCAGCTTGCTGGAAAAGACGGCAGGTATCTTTCTCATTGGCTTTGGCGTCAAGCTGGCCATTTCCAAATAACACCAAGCACCTCGAAAAGATCGCATGGCCAAGATTTTCTGCATTGCCAATCAGAAGGGTGGAGTCGGCAAAACCACCACCACCGTGAACCTTGCTGCGGGTTTGGCCAAGATCGGTCAGCGCGTATTGCTGGTGGATCTCGATCCCCAGGGCAATGCCACCATGGGCTCTGGCGTGGACAAGCGCGCACTGGAGCTCAGCGTGTACGACGTGCTGCTCGAATCCGCTTCCATCAAGGAAGCCGCTGTGAAGGCCGAGCAGTGCGGCTACCAGGTGCTGGGCGCGAACCGCGAACTGGCAGGTGCCGAGGTCGAACTGGTCACGCTGGAGCAGCGCGAAAAGCGCCTCAAGGCAGCGCTGGCGGCGGTCGACAAGGACTTCGACTTTGTGCTGATCGATTGCCCACCAAGCCTGTCGATGCTCACGCTGAACGGCCTGTGCAGCGCCCATGGCGTGGTCGTGCCGATGCAGTGCGAGTACTTCGCACTCGAAGGGCTGACCGATCTGGTGAACACCATCAAGCAGGTGCACGCCAATCTGAACCCGGACCTGCAGGTCATCGGTCTGCTGCGCGTGATGTACGACCCGCGCATCACGCTGCAAAGCCAGGTCAGCGAACAGCTCAAGGACCACTTCGGCGACAAGGTGTTCGACACCGTCATTCCGCGCAATGTGCGTCTGGCCGAGGCACCCAGCTATGGCCTGCCGGGCGTGGTGTTCGATGCGAGCGCCAAGGGCAGTGTGGCCTTCGTCGAATTCGCGAAGGAAATGGTCAAGCGCATCAAGAAGATGTGATCCGGGCGAACAAAGCAATGAACGCAAGCAATGTGCTGATCCTGCCGGGCTGGCAGGGATCGGGTGAGGAACACTGGCAAAGCTGCTGGGAGCGCCTGTACGGCTACCAGCGCGTGGAGCAGCACGACTGGATGCATCCGCTGCGTGGCGACTGGAGCGTGCGGCTGGAAGAAACCGTGGTGGATTCCAATGGCCCGGTGATCTTGGTCGCGCACAGCCTGGGCTGCATTCTGACGGCCTGGTGGGCCGCCCATTCGCAAAACACGGCCAAGGTGCAGGCGGCTTTGCTGGTTGCTCCCGGAGACGTGGAGCGCCCCGAATTGGCCGCTGGACCGCTGCATGGCTGGCGTCCGATCGTCACGCGCGCATTGCCGTTTCCCAGCATTTTGGTGGGCAGCCAGAACGACCCGTATTGCACTTTCGAGCGTGCTCGCGCCCTTGCCGACGCCTGGGGCTCGCGCCTGGTGGATGCGGGGGCGCGCGGACATATCAATGCCGAATCCGGCCTTGGCGACTGGCCCGAAGGGCATGCGCTGCTGGATTCGCTCGCACAGAACAAGACAAAGAAGGACTGAACCACATGGTCACGAAGAAACCCAAGGGCCTTGGTCGCGGACTCGAGGCATTGCTGGGCCCCAAGGTGGCCGACAAGACGCCGGTCGCCGCCGTCTCGATCAAGGACACAGGCCCCGTGCCGGAGCAGGGCGTGGGCAAGCTCGCGCTGACCGAGATGGTGCCCGGCATGTACCAGCCGCGCACGCGCATGGACGAGGGCGCGCTGTATGAGCTGGCCGAGAGCATCAAGCAGCAGGGCATCATGCAGCCCATCCTGGTGCGCAAACTGGTCGATGGCCCGAACGCTGGCAAGTACGAAATCATCGCGGGCGAACGGCGCTTTCGCGCGTCCAAGCTGGCCGGCTTGAACGAGGTGCCGGTGCTGGTGCGCGAGGTGCCCAACGAGGCCGCAGCCGCCATGGCGCTGATCGAAAACATCCAGCGCGAAGACCTCAACCCGTTGGAAGAGGCGCAGGGCCTGCAGCGTCTGATTCGCGAATTCGGCCTCACGCACGAGCAGGCGGCGCAGGCCGTTGGCCGCTCGCGCAGTGCCGCATCGAACCTGTTGCGTCTGCTGAATCTGGCCGATCCCGTGCAGACCATGCTCATGGCGGGCGACATCGACATGGGCCATGCCCGCGCGCTGCTCTCGCTGGAGCGCGCCACGCAGATCACTGCTGGCAACCAGATCGCCGCCAAGAAGCTCTCCGTGCGCGAGGCCGAGGCGCTGGTCAAGAAGCTGGGTGCGGAGTTCAACCTGCAGCCGCAAAAGCCCAAGAAGGAAAAGACGCGCGACATGAAACGCGTCGAGGAAGAGCTCTCCGATCTGCTCACGGCCGAGGTGGAGGTGCGCGTGAAAAAGCGCGTCAAGCGCCATGGCCGCATGGAAGAGTTGGGTGAAGTGGCGATCCAGTTCGGTTCGCTGGAGTCGCTCAACGGCCTGATCGAGCGTTTGCGCGGCAACTCGTCGCCAAATTGATGTAAAAAACGCCAAAAGAAACAAGTTGTAAGCATCATCCGGCGCGACAGGGTCAGCGCTATTATTTCCTGTCTTTTTTGAGCGGGAACAAGACCCCCCACTCAATCGCACTTCAATCAAGCGTATTGGAAGGGGAGTCCGTGATGCGCAAAACCCAGTGGACCTTGATCGCAGCCGCATGTGCTGCCGTCGTTCTGACCGGTTGCGAAACCACCAACATGAAGATGGGCAGCTCCGAGTCGAAGACTGTGGCGACGGGCGCTGCAGGCGGCTCCAGCACTGCCAATGCGAGCAGCCAGCTGGAGCGCTGCCAGTCGCCTCTGGGCACGGTCTCTCTGGTCGAGAACCAGGACGCAGGTTGGTACACGATCCTGCGCAACGAATACCGCCTGCCGCCCACGGCCAATCTGCTGCGCCTGCTGGTGCAGCAATCCAACTGTTTCATCGTCGTCGAGCGCAGCGCAGCAGGCATGCGCGCCATGGACCGCGAGCGCCAGATCATGGGCTCGGGCGAAATGCGCGGCGGCAGCAACTTCGGCAAGGGCCAGATGGTGGCGTCCGACTACGCCATGTCGCCTGAAATCATCTTCTCGAACAGCGATGCTGGCGGCATCGGCGGTGCGCTGGGCGGCCTGATCGGCGGCGGTCGCGGTGCGGCTGTGGCGGCCATCGGCGGCAGCATGAAGACCCGTGAAGCCAGCGCCATGTTGACGCTGGTGGACAACCGCTCCGGCGTGCAGGTCTCGGCTTCCGAAGGAAGTGCCTCCAAAACCGATTTTGCGGGCTTTGGCAGCATTTTCGGCAGTGCGGCAGGGGGAAGTCTGGGCGGCTACCAGAACACCGCTCAGGGCAAGGTTTTGACAGCTGCGTTCATGGATGCCTACAACCAGATGGTCATGGCACTGCGCAACTACAAGGCCCAGGCCGTGCAAGGCCAAGGTCTGGGTGGCGGCGGTCGCCTGAGCGTGGATGGCGCTGCGCCTCCGTCGCAGACCCGCGCCGGTGCCACCATGTCCACGCGCGAGGCGCAGGAGCGCCTTGTGGGTTTGGGCTACAACCTGACGGCCGATGGCTCCATGGGCCCCAAGACCATGAACGCGGTCCGTTCGTACCAGAAGGACCAGGGACTGCCCCAAAGTGGTCGTCTGGACAAGGCGACGCTGGACGCGCTGTCGCGTTGATTCACCAAGATTCACTTCCAGGGTGATTCAAAGCGGCTTTCGGGCCGCTTTTTTTGTGCTCGGCGCAGGCGGGGATGCACCTTTCGCGCAGTCGTGCACGATGCGCGGTCTTATCGCACTGGATACGTGCGAAATGGGCGACAAACGCTATCGATTGGCCTAGGATGCCCGCCGTTCACAACGGATCTTCATTCCCATGCACCTCTCACTGCCGCCATTCTGGGCGTCGTGGTTGCCTGCGTCCGCCTGCAACCCTTCTGACGTTTCCAAAGTTTCTTTTTCTTCTCTTTCCCTTTCGCAGCTGACTCAGGCTGCGCGGACGCTGCGAGCGTTCAAGGGGCTGGTGCCGCTGGCATCCCCTCTCGTGACCGAGTTGCGCATCGATGTGCACACCGGCCCCGAAGCCATCGAGAGCGAGCTGGACTCGCTGCATGGCAGGCTCCACACCCCCGGTGACTCCATGCACGGCATCGAGCATCTTTCGCTCCTCGAAGATCCCCGATTCACCGTGCACTGGCGCGAGGCCGATGGTGAGCGCTATGTCTACATCGAAGACACGCTGGAGCAGCGACTCGCGGGCTACACGGTCTTCAACCGCCTCATTGAAATCAACAAGCGCGCCGACCGTTTTCTGCGCGCGCCGCATTCCAAATTCGCGCCGGAGTACCAGCGCCGGGGCCTGGCCACAGCCGTGTATCGCTGGGCGCTGGACGGCGGCCAGTGCCTGATGACGGGCGCGCGCCAGTCGGACGGCGCACATGCGCTATGGGACCGTCTTGCGCGCGACTACGCGCAGGGCTACGTGCACCTGCAGGACAAGGCAGTGACCTATCTGGGCACCGAAGTCGACGACGAGCGCCTGATGGACGATCTCAACACGCGCCGCATTCTGCTTGGCAAGGGCTGGAGCATCGAAGGCCTCGCCACTTCCGCGCGCATGAGCATGGCCGAAGAGGCCGTCTGCGCTTGACGAGAGCCTGCCTGCTCAGCGCGGGCGGAACATGCGAAAGCGCTGAGCTTCCTCGATCTTGAAGTAGTCCGCAGGGCCACCGCCACGCAGTATCGGCTGGCCCGCCGCCGTGTCGTAGATGCCGTCCTTGAGCAGGCGGTGCTCGATGTGCACGGCCACCACCTCGCCCAGCACCAGCCAGCTCGGCGCATTCGTGCCGTCCGCGCATCGGAGCTGGATGATCTGCGTGCATTTGCACTCCATGGTCACCGGGCTTTCGGCCACGCGCGGCGGGGCGACCTTGAGCGACGCGAGCGGCGTGAGCTGGGCCAGCTCGAACTCGTTGACCTCGAACGGGACCGCCGCGCAGCTCTGGTTCATGGCCTCGGCGAGCGGATAGGTCGCGAGGTTCCAGACGAACTCGCCGGTCTCCTCGATGTTGGTCAGCGTGTCCTTCTTGCCGAGGCTGGAAAAGCCGATGATCGGCGGCGTGTAGTTGAACGCGTTGAAGAAGCTGTAGGGCGCGAGATTGAGCACGCCCGCGCTGCTTTTCGTGGACATCCAGCCGATCGGACGCGGCCCGATGATGGCGTTGAACGGATCGTGCGGCAGGCCGTGGCCTTCGCTCGGGATGTAGGTGTGAAAGCGCTCGGATTCGGTGGTCATGGCAGCCTGCGGATGAAGATGCGGTTGGCTCCATCCTAGCCGTTCACGCCGCGCGCCGACGAGCCGCGTTCAAAGCCCTTTTTCGACCATCAGCAGCAGCCGCTCGACCAGCGCCGCGCGTTGCTCGGGCGTGCTGTGGCGCAGCGGCCCGTCGATCATCAGCGTGGCCATGCCGTGCACCGTGGACCAGGCCAGATACTCGGCCTGTGGGCGGTGCGCGGCGGGCAGCACGCCCGCTTCGACCATCGCATCCAGCGCCTCGCACAGCAGCTCGAAAGGATCTGCCGGAGGCTTGTCCGCCTGCAGTTGCTGCTTCTGGTCGGCGAGCGCATCGCGCTCCAGTTCGTTGGCCGCAAACGCGGTGCGGAACCAGCCGGTTTCGGTCTGCGCGAATTCCAGATAGCCGCGCCCCACGGCCGCCAGCATGGCCTTTGCGCGCGGAGCCGGTTCGGCCATCTGCCGCGCGAGAGCGAGCAGGTCTTCGATGGTCTGAGCCATGGTTGCCAGCACCTGCATGCGCACGGCCTCGAACAGCGCTTCACGGTTGGCGAAATGCCGGTACGCCGCATTCGGTGCCACGCCCGCGCGCCGCGTCGCCTCGCGCAGCACGATGGCCTGCGGCCCGCCTTCGCGCGCAAGTTTCATGCCCGCATCCACCAGCGCCATGCGCAGATCGCCATGGTGGTAGGAGCGTCGAACGGAAACATCGGTGGGCAGGCCAGTCATGTGCACGGGAGCCGGTTGGCAGGGGCATGAAAACAAAGCCTTACCAAGCCGAACAAATCAAATGTGGACAGTGTTCATTTTAGTCTGCAGAATAAGTGAACGTTGTCCACATTGATGGCGTTCTCCATTTTTTCTTTCAATGCCTTTCTCTCAAGGAGTCAGAGATCATGAATCTGCAGAACTACGTTGACGGCTTCCTCTGTCCGGTGAAAACGCAGGACCGGGAGCGCTATCTGGCGGTCGCCACGGCGGCGGCTGCGCTGTTCAAAAAGCACGGCGCGCTCTCGGTGGTCGAGTGCTGGGCCGACGATGTGCCGGATGGCAAACTCACCTCCATGCCCATGGCGGTGAAGCTGGAGCAGGGCGAGATCGTCGTGTTCTCGTGGGTCGTCTGGCCCGACAAGGCCGTGCGCGACAAGGGCATGCAGGCCGTGATGGACGACCCGCAGATGCCCAAGGACATGCCGTTCGACGGCAAGCGCCTGATCTACGGCGGATTCCAGCCGATTCTGGTTGCCTGAAGGAGTGTCACCATGGCCCAGCTCCAACGCATACAGCCCTGCCTCTGGTTCGACCGCAATGGCGAGGAGGCGGCGCGCTTCTACACCTCGGTGTTTCCCCATTCGAGCATCGGCCCCATCACGCACTACAGCGACGAGGGCCGCGAGTTCCACCACATGCCCAGCGGCCACGCGCTCACGGTGAGTTTTCAGCTCGACGGCATGGATTTTCTGGCGCTCAACGGAGGCCCGAGCTTTCGATTCAACGAAGCCATCTCGCTGGTGGTGCACTGCGACACGCAGCAGGAAATCGACCACTACTGGAGCCGCTTGGGCGAAGGCGGCGACCCGGCGGCGCAGCAATGCGGATGGCTCAAGGATCGCTTCAGTCTTTCATGGCAGATCGTGCCTGAGCCATGGATGCGCCTGCTGGTCAGCGGCGAACAAACAGGCATCGATCGCGGCATGCGTGCCATGTTTGCGATGAAAAAGCTGAACCTTGCCGAACTGCTCGCCGCCTACGAAGGCCGCTGATTGACGCGTGACTTCCGCTGATTCACATTCCATTCATCTTGTCGCGCAACCATCCGGTGTTTATCCCATTTTCAGGAGACTCGCATGCAATTCATTCCCTATCTCAACTTCAACGGCAACTGCGCGGAGGCCATGGCTTTCTATGCCAAGGTGCTCAACGGCAAGCAAGGCCCCGTCATGCGCTTTGGCGACATGCCACCATCGCCCGACATGCCGCCCGTGCCCGAGAGCGCCAAGAACGGCGTGATGCACACCTTCGTGCAGTTTGGCGATCAGGAACTGATGGCCTCCGACGTGATGCCCGAGGCCTGCGGCGGCATGGCCTATCAGGCGCCGCACGGCATGTACATCTCCATCCGTGTGGATACCGTGGATGAAGGCCGTCGCATCTTCAATGCCTTCGCGGAAGGCGGCAAGGTGTCCATGCCGTTCGACAAGACCTTCTGGTCGCCGGGCTTCGGCATGGTGACCGATCGCTTCGGCACGCCGTGGATGCTCAACGTGTTCGTTCCGGCTTGAAGGAGGCCCCCCATGTCAGCTGTACACAACCCTGTTGTCTGGTTTGAAATCTATGTGCAGGACATGGCCCGTGCCCGCACGTTCTACGAGTCCGTGTTGCAGAAAAAGCTGGAGCCCATGCAGCCCCCTGAAGGGGATGCGTCGGGCTTCGAGATGCTCGCCTTTCCAGGCGATCCCCACGGCCCCGGCGCGGGTGGCATGCTGGTGAAGATGGACGGCGTTCCTTCGGGTGGAGGCGGCACGCTGGTGTACTTTGCGTGCGACGACTGCGCGGTCGAACAGGCTCGCGTCGAGGGCGCGGGTGGGCAGATCCACAAGGCCAAGTTTTCCATTGGTCCCTATGGCTTTTGCGCGCTGATGATGGATACTGAGGGCAATTGCTTCGGCCTGCACTCGATGAAATGAACACGCTGGGTTCGCGGCACGGGGGGATCTCTACGACCTCATTGCAACCCGGCACAAGGAGACAAGCCATGTTCGATCCCACATCCAAGGACGACGGCGAATCGTCGGCACAACCATCGCACATCAACGATCTGGTGCTCACGCGCCTGCTGGCCGCGCCTGCCGACAAGTTGTTTCGCTGTTGGACCGATCCCGCACTCCTCGTGCAATGGTTCGTGCCCGCGCCGTGGAGCGTGGCGCGTGTCGAGTCGGACCTGCGACCCGGCGGGCGTTGCCTCGTCGTCATGCGCAGCCCCGAGGGTCAGGAAGTACCCAACGACGGCGTGTATCTCGAAGTCGTTCCCAACCGCAGACTGGTGTTCACCGACGCCTACCGTGCGGGCTGGGTTCCAGCCGACAAGCCGTTCATGACGGCCATCGTGAACTTCGAGCCCGTCGGCGATCAGACCCGCTACACCGCCATCGCGCGGCACTGGAACGAGCAGGATCGCAAGACCCACGAGGACATGGGCTTTCACACCGGCTGGGGCATCTGCGCGGACCAGCTCGAAGCCCTCGCACGCACCTTGTAGCGCCTTGCGCGAACAGGTTCATTGCGAGCCGAAGAACTGCCCCGGTGACTGCCCCACCGACTTGCGCACCATCGCGCTGAACGCACTGGGGCTGTAGCCCAACTCGGTTGCGATGTGCGCTACCGGCATGCGCGATGCGGCCATCGACAGTGCCTTGGCGAGCACCACCTGCTGACGCCATTGCGTGAACGTGCTGCCCAGTTCATGACGGAACAGGCGCGCCACCGTGCGCGGGCTCGCACCTGTGTCACGCGCCCATTCCTCCAGCGTTTCGTGGCGCGTGGGATCGGCGATCACCGCCTCGCACAGATTCCGTAGGCGCTTGTCGTGCGGCAGATCGACACCGATGCGTACGGGATTCGCGCGGCGCATTTCATCGAGGATCAACGCGCTCAAATGCTTCTCGCGCGCGAGTTCTTCCGGTGACAGTGCGGGACCGGCATTCGACACCGTGGGCATCTCGCGCACCAGCGCGCGCAGCAGGTCCGACACCTCCAGCACGCGGCACTGCCGCCATGCATCTTCATCGTGCCGAGCCACACCGGGACCGCAGCGGCCCACGGGCTGATGGAAGTACAGCGTGCGCAGATCGGCATCCTCCACCATTGTCACCGCGTGCTCCACACCAGGCGGAATCCACAGCGCGCGCGAGGGTGGAACGAGGTAGGTGCCGGTCGGCACATCAAGGCGGATCACGCCGGACGTCGAGATCGCCACCTGTGCCCACGCATGGCTGTGCGGCTTGATCTGCGTGTCCGCGCGCAGGCGTCGGTACTTCACGCGTACGGGGCGCTGGCGCGT
Source organism: Diaphorobacter sp. HDW4B (assembly GCF_011305535.1). Taxonomy (GTDB): domain Bacteria; phylum Pseudomonadota; class Gammaproteobacteria; order Burkholderiales; family Burkholderiaceae_C; genus Diaphorobacter_A. Next base: position 2,444,528 of record NZ_CP049905.1, on the reverse strand, counting down.
GGGCAGAAACAGCTCGGGCGTGGCGGACTCCACATACGAAAGCTCGCGCGGAATGCGTCTGGTGGGCGTCTCGCGCAACGCCCCGGTGGCGGTGTCTGTTGGCATGATCTCGATAGAAGTTGGCAGACTATCGTATATCGGACGAAAGGCATTCGGCCTAACATCGGCCCCATGACCACTACAACATCCACACCTTCCACGTCGCCGCCGGACAACTTCCGGCAGGACGCGCGAACCATCGGCCTGATCGGACTGGCGCACGGCTCCTCGCACTTCTTCCATATGCTGCTGCCGCCGCTGTTTCCGTTCCTGATCGCGGAGTTCGGCTTCAGTTATTCACAGCTCGGCCTGCTGGTGTCGGTGTTCTTCGTGGTCTCCGGCGTCGGGCAGATGCTCTCGGGCTTCATCGTCGACCGCGTGGGTGCGCGCCCGGTGCTGTTCTTCGCGCTGTCCTGCTTCATCGCGGCTGGCTTGGTTGCGGGCACGGCCAGCGGCTATGCATCGCTGATCCTCGCCTCGCTGCTCGCGGGCATGGGCAACGCGCCATTCCATCCGGTGGACTTCACTATCCTCAACAAGCGCGTGTCGGCCAAGCGCCTTGGCCACGGCTTTGCGGTGCATGGCATCTCTGGAAACCTGGGCTGGGCCACCGCGCCTGTGTTCATGGCCGGCATCGCCACGGCCACAGGCTCGTGGCGCACGGCCTGCCTGAGCGGCGCGGCGCTGGCGTTCGTCATCCTGATGATCATGGTGATCAACCGCGATTCGCTCGATGACCGCAAGGGCTCCTGGTCCAACCAGCCAGCCGCTGCGAAGGGCGGCGCAGCCGCGGTGCAGGAACACCCCATGGCCTTCCTCAAACTGCCATCGGTGTGGCTGTGCTTCTCGTTCTTTTTCTGGAGCACCTGCTCGCTCTCGGCCATCCAGAGCTTCGCCAGTCCTGCGCTGCACAAGCTCTACGGCACACCAGTGTCGGTCACGGCATTGGTCGTCACCGGCTACATGCTGTGCGGTGCTGTTGGCATGGTGATCGGCGGCTTTCTCGTCGCGCGCGTGCAGCGTCTGGAAAAAACCATCTCGCTGTGCCTGCTCGCCGCCGCCGCGATGCTCGCGCTCGTGGGCACAGGCGTCTTGCCCGGCATGGCCGCGCTGGTGGTCACCTCGCTCGCAGGCATGGGCATCGGCATCGCCGGTCCATCGCGCGACATGCTGATCAAGCGCGCCGCTCCTCCGGGCGCTACCGGCCGCGTCTACGGCACGGTGTACTCGGGGCTGGATCTGGGCTTCTGCGTGTCCGCTCCGGTGTTCGGCGCGTTGCTCGATGCGAACATGGTGCCCGGCATCTTCTTCGGCTCGGCCGCCGCGCTGGCACTGGGCGTGGTCTCGGCAGGGTTCGTTGGTGCGGGTGTCGCCGCTCGAACAGTGCGCCCGGCCGCCGCCTGATTCATCGACTGCTCGCCAACGCCAGGGGCTCCGTCGCAAGACCGGAGCCCTTTTGCTTTTTCAGGACCATTTCAGAACCATTTCAGAACCATTTCAGAACCATTTCAGAACCGTTTTAGGGCCGTTCCCAATCCGCAATCGGCCCCGGCTGAAGGCGGAACATTGGATGCAGCTCAGGCCCGCTCAGCAGTGCGATCTTTTCAAAGTCCGCAGGGCTGCGCGTCTGCAATTTTTTGCGCAGATGCTCCCACTCGTATTCCAACTGCCCGCTCGCCACCGCGATGACTGCATTCGCATCGGCTGCGTGAATCTTGCTGCCGTCAAAACGATAAGCACGCCGCGTCGCTTCGGCATGCACGTCCTGCAGATAACGCGCGAGCGCAGCAGCCGGATCGGCCAGCACCTTGAACCGATCGAGCTGCGGATGGTTGCGATACCCCTTGGTTTCGCCGCGCAGCACAGCCTGCGCCAGCAACGCCTCGCGCCACAGCGCGACCAGCCCTTTGGCATCGAGATAACGGGGGTGAAGAGACCAGAGACGCACGGTGTTGAGTGGATGAATCGTGTGAAGACGTGGAACGTTGCATTGTCCACGCCCGCGCATATACCTGCATTTCAAACGCGTTTTGAAACTATCCATATCCGGAATCCATCTTGGACTGAATGGACCGCGTTTTCTAGACTGGGCCGCTTTCAAATTTTGAAAGTGTTTCCAAATGCAGCGTCGCGACTTTCTTGCCGCCGGATCGGCTCTGGCCCTTGCATCTTCCGGGGCGTGGGCCCAACAGCGCGCGCAGATTCCGGCGGTCTTTGCCGCGAGTGAAGGCCACAGTTGGGCGGTTCCCTTTGTGGCCGACGCAGAAAAGCTCTGGGCCAAGGAAGGCCTGAACGTCACCAGTCTGGGCTTCACATCGGGTCGTCTCTCGGCCGAAGCCGCGCTGGCTGGCAAGGCCGACTTTGCCACCACCACCGACAGCGTGGTCGCACTGGCCGCGCTGCAAGGCCAGAAGGTCAAGGTGTTCGCCGAGTTCGCCAACTCGTCCACGCAGATGCTGGTGGCCGCGCGCCGCGACAAGGGTGTGGTGCAGCCGCAGGATTTGCGCGGCAAGAAATTTGCCACCATGTTCGGCACGGCGGGACATTACTTCGTGAACCGCTACCTCGGTTTGCACGGCCTCACGACCAAGGATGTGACGGTGCTGAACCTGCGCCCGCCGGAGATGATTTCCGCGCTTGCGCAGGGCAGCATCGACGCCTTTGCATGGGACTGGTGGGCAGCGGAAGACGCGGCCAAGGTCGAAGGCCAGGGCAACGTGCATGTGCTTTCTTCTGCGGGCATCGACAAGGTTTTCCAAAGCCACTTCGTGCTCATCACCAACGAGCAGACCGCAGACAGCAAACCCGAGGTGCTGCAGGCCGCCGTACGCGCGCTGATCGGTGCCGAGCAGGTGCTGAACGCCGATGCGGAAAAGGGCGCACAGATTCTGGCGGCACGCACGCGTGGCTCGATCGAATCGTCCCGCAATGGCTTGTCGCGCAATGCGACGCGCGTGCAGCTTGCGCCGCGACTGCTCGACGATCTGGTGCTTGGCGGCCAGTGGGCGATCTCCGAGAAGCTTGCACAGGCCAACCCGGCAGAGCTGCGTCAGCTCTATCGCCAGGCCATCGACACGCGCGCGCTGAGCGCCGTGGCCGCAGACCGGGTGAAGCTGGCATGAGCGTCGTGACCGTTCCCGAACTCGTGCTGGTGCGCGGCAACATCATCACCATGGATGCTGCGCGGCCGCATGCCACCGCGTTGGCGATTGCGCGTGGCCGCATCGTGGCGGTGGGCGACGATGCGCAGATTCGCGCGCTGGCCGACGCTTCCACCAAGGTGATCGACCTTGCCGGACGCACCGTCACGCCGGGCTTCATCGACGCACATGCGCACATGGAGCGCGAGGGGCTCAAGACCTTGCGGCCCACGCTCGCGCATGCCAAGACAGTGAACGACGTGCTCGACATCGTGCGCCGCGAAGCCGCACATCGCGCCAAGGGCGAATGGATCATCACCATGCCGGTGGGGCAGGGGCCGTACTACTTCGGCGGCCCGTCCAACCTGGCGGAAGGCCGCATGCCCACGCGTTGGGAGCTGGATCAGGCTGCGCCCGATCATCCCGTCTACATCCCCGGCCTGTTCGGAAACTGGGGCGTGCCGCCCGGATTCAGCGCGCTCAATTCGCTGGCGCTGGCGCGCAACAACATCCTGCCCGGCACCTGCCCGACGTGCCGCGGCATCGAGATCGAATTCGATGCGAAGGGCGAGCCCACGGGCATCATCGTCGAGCACAACAAGCGCCCGATGCTGGAGTTCGATCTGCTGAGCAACGTGCCCGCGTTTTCGTTCGATGATCGACTCGAAGGCTTGCGCCGCTCGCTGCCGATCTACCACGCGTTCGGCACCACCAGCATCTACGAGGGTCACGGCTCCGCACCGCAAACGCTCGCCGTGTATCGCGCGCTGTGGCAGGCGCAAGCGCTGAGCATGCGTTCGCGTCTGTGCGTGAGCCCCACTTGGTCCACACCGGAAGAAGCGCGCATCACCATGCGCGACGCGCTGCCGCATGCCCGTGGGCAGGGGCTGGGCGATGATTTTCTGCGCATCGGCGGCATCAACCTCGGCATGAACGGCGCGCCCGATGTGGCGGCTGCATCGCGCAGGGCCCTGCCCAACACGGGCTGGGCCGGATTCGTGGAGTGGAACAACCCGCTGCAAGACTACGAGCGCTATGCGCAGCACGCGGCAGAGCACGATCTGCGGGTGCATTCGGTGATCAACACGCGCTTGTCCGATGTGCTGGATGTCTACGAGCGCATCGACGCGCGCTACCCGCTCGCGGGACGGCGCTGGGTGATCGAGCATATCGGCCATGTGGAGCCGGCAGACTACGCACGCATTCGCCGTCTGGGGCTGTTCATCACGACGAATCCGCTCTACACGATCTGGAAGAACGGCGCACCGCATCTGAACGAGCCGGACGACGGCAACCACTACATGCCCGTGCGTTCGCTGATCGAGGCCGGCTTTGCGGTCTCCGCTGGCAGCGACAACATTCCGGTGAACCCTTTCTATGCGGTGTGGACCTGCGTCACGCGGCGTGAACGCACGAGTGGACAAGTCATCGGCCCCGATCAACGTCTCTCCCGCATCGATGCGCTGCGAATGATCACCTCGCATGGGGCGTGGTTGAGCTTCGAAGAAGACATCAAGGGAACGCTCACGCCGGGCAAGTTCGCCGACATCGCCGTGCTGTCCGACGATCCATTGACGGTGGATGACGAGGCGCTGCCAAACATCCACGCGCTGCTCACGCTGGTGGGGGGCAAGCCGGTGCACGGTGACTTGCAGGACTTTGCGCAAGGAGTGGGCGCATGAGTGTTCCGTCCAGCGATCTGCTTTTCAACCGCGACTTCGGCGCATGGACCGAGGTGGTCGAATCCGTCGCCGCGCAGCTCGCCGCCACCGCAGCACAACGCGACCGTCAAGGCGGCACCGCGCTGGAGCAGCGCCGCCTGTTGCGTGAAAGCGGCCTGCTCACCTTGCTCGTTCCCAAGGAATTTGGCGGGCAAGGCGAGGTATGGCCGCTGATCCTGCGCATCGTTCGCAGACTGGCTGCTGCGGACAGTTCCATTGCGCATCTGTTTGCGTTTCAACATCTGCAAGTGGCGACCGTGCTGCTGTTCGGAACGCCCGAGCAGCAGCACAGCCTACTCACGAAGACTGTTGAAAAACGCTGGTTCTGGGGCAATGCGACGAATGACCGTGATGTGCGCTTGCTGTTCGAAAACACGGCGAGCGGACACCAGTTGGTCGGTCCGCGTTTCTTCTGCTCGGGCTCGGTGGATGCGGAAGGCTTGATCGTCAACGTGCCGCATCCGGCCATCGATGGAGCGCGCCTGTTTCTGGCGGTGCCTGCAGACCGCCACGGCGTGCGCATCGGCGGCGACTGGGACGCCTTCGGTCAGCGTCAGACCGACAGCGGAAGCGTGCAGTTCGAGGGCACGCCCGTGGAGCCTGCTGATCGTCTGGGTTGGCCGACCGATCAGCCGCCGCTGCCGCGTCTGCCACGGCATTCGCTGCGCTCGTGCCTGGCGCAGGCCATCCTCACCGAAATCTATCTGGGCAACACGGAAGGAGCGCTGGAGGCTGCGCGCGAACACCTCACGCAGCGAGCCCGTCCATGGCCCGGAACCGGAGCCGATTCGGCAACGCAGGACAGCACGATTCAACTGCGGTTCGGAGAGCACTGGATTGCCTACCGCGGCGCGCGCCGTATTGCAGACCACGCGGCGCTTTCGCTGCAGCACGCATGGGCGCGCGGCGATGCGTTGACCGCACCGGAGCGCGCAGCCGTGGCGCTGGAGATGGCAGAAGCGCGTGTGGCCTCGGCGCAGGCGGGGCTCGCGATCACCAGTGGTCTGTTTGATCAGATGGGGGCCAACGCCACCGCTGGCGGGCTCGCACTGGATCGCTACTGGCGAAACATCCGCGTGCACAGCTTGCATGATCCGCTGGATCTCAAGCGCCAGGCGTTGGGCAAATGGCTGTTGCGCGGCGAGGCTCCACAGCCTTCCGGTTTCAGTTGAAGCGCGTGAGGAGCATGTTGTGAACCCATCAGATGGCATCTCTGTGACCTCGCGTTCCAAGGAACTGGATGTCGCGCTTGCCGCGATGGACGGACTCAAGCGCGAACTCGCCCTCACTGCCGTGGCGCGCGATGCGGCGGGTGGAACGGCCTTGGCCGAACGCCGCTTGCTGCGTGACAGTGGCTTGTTGACGCTGGCCGTGCCGCGCCAATGGGGCGGTCAGCAACTCGCGTGGCCCGACGTTCTGCGGCTGGTGCGCAGCCTTGCCGAAGTGGACAGCTCGCTGGCCCACCTCTTCGGGTTTCAGCATCTGCAGGTGGCCTCTGTTCTGTTGTTCGGATCGGATGTCCAGAAAGCCAAGTACCTGCGTGCGACCGTCGATGAACGCTGGTTCTGGGGCAATGCCGTCAATGCGCGCGACACGCGGCTCAGTGTGCAGCAATCGGGCGACGGGTACCTGCTCAATGGCCTCAAGGCATTCTGTTCGGGGGCTCGCGATTCGGATGTGCTCAACGTCTCCTTCACGGTCGGCACGGCCCCGACGGATCGCCGGTTCGCGGTGATTCCCACCCACCGCGCAGGCATCACCGTGCGCGACGACTGGGACAACATGGGCCAGCGCCAGACCGACAGTGGCACCGTCGCGTTCGATCACGTGCTCATCGAGCGTGCCGAGGTGCTTGGCCCACCTGGCGTGGCCAGCAGTCCGCGCGCCACACTGCGCAATCTCATCGGGCAATTGGTGCTCACCGAGATCTATCTGGGCAACGCGCGCGGTGCGTTGCTGTCGTCGGTGGAGCATATGCGCGAGCATGTCCAGCCCTGGCCAATGGCGGGGGTCGAGCGTGCCGTCGATGACCCCGTCATGCAATTGCAGGCGGGCGATCAGTGGATTCAGCTTCAGGCCGCCGAAGCGCTTGCCGATCGCGCGTTGGAGCACTTTCAGCGTGCTTGGGATGCGGGCGATTCGCTCACCGCCGAACAACGCGGCGCACTGTCGCTCGACATCGCCGCAGCGCGCGTGCATGCCGGTCGCGTGGCCTTGCATGTGACCTCCGAAATCTTCGAGCTGGTCGGTGCTCGGTCCACTGCGCGCAAGCATGGCTTTGACCGCTTCTGGCGCAACGTGCGCGTGCACACGCTGCATGACCCACTCGACCATCGCAAGAAGGCCGTGGGGCGCTGGCTGTTGACCGGCGACATTCCCGATCCGTTCGGCTATGGCTGAGTCCTTGGGCCTGCCGCTTTTTTTCACCTCATCTGTCGGAGACGCTCATGCCGTTTCAACCACTCAACCGTCGCCAATTCAATCTCGGGCTGGGGCTCTCTGCGCTTTCGCTTGCCGGCACCAGTGCCCATGCGGCTGCGCAGAAGGTCGTCATCGCCGAAAGCCAAGGCTTCAGCTGGGCGATTCCCTATCTGGTCTCCAGCAAGAACCTCTGGAAAAACCATGGCATCGAAGCCAGCACCTTGCCGTTCACCTCGGGCCGTCTGGCCTTTGATGCCGCCGTCGCGGGCAAGGCACAGTTCGCCACGTCCACCGACAGCGTGGTGGGCCTGGCGGGCGCCAATGGCGTGCGCTCGTACATCGTGGCGGAATTCACGCGACTGTCCAGCGGCATGGTGGTGGTGGCGCGAACGGATCGCGGCATCCACACGCCTGCGCAGCTCAAGGGCAAACGCATTGCGACCACGCTGGGCTCCAGCGGTCACTACTTTCTGAGTCGCTATCTCTCGCTGCATGGACTCACGCTCAAGGACGTGACGGTCGTGAATCTGCGCGGACCCGATGCGGTCACCGCGATCACGCAAGGCGGCATCGACGCCTTTGCCTGGGGCTGGGATGCCGGGCAGCAGGCGATCGAGCAAAGCGCAGGCAAGGTCGTTCAACTGCCTGCGGACGGTTTGGAGCGTGTGTTCGTGAGCCACTACGTGCTCACCGCCAACGAAGAGGTAGTGCACAAATCGCCCAAGCTGGTGGAGGGCGCAGTGCGGGCATTGCTCGACGCCGAAGCGTTCTATCGCGCGCAGACCGACGAGGCGATTGCACTGGTGGCGCAGCGCACCAAATCGACCGTGGAGACCACGCGCGAAGGGCTCTCGAACGTGAAACTGGGGGTGCGACTCGATGATCGTCTGATCGACGACCTCGTGCTCAACGGTGAATGGGCCGTCGAATCGGGCTTGGCTCAACGGCCTGCGCAGGATCTGCGCCAGCTCTATCGCGGACTGATCTACCCCGACGCGTTGCGCGCTGCTGCAGCGGATCGCGTCACATTGAGCAGGTGAACTCCATGACCAATGATCCGCAAATCGCCGCACGGATTCGCGACGTTTCCCAGCTCTATGCTTCCGCATCGGGCGACATCCATTGGGCGCTGCGCGACGTCAGTCTGGACATTCGCGCGGGTGAATTCGTCTGCGCCATCGGCCCGAGCGGCTGCGGCAAGACCACGCTCCTGAACATGATTGCGGGCTTCCTCAAGCCCACGCAGGGCACGGTGCAGGCGCACGGTCAGCCGGTGCAAGGACCGGGCCCGGATCGCGGCGTCGTCTTTCAGGAGTACGCACTGTTCCCATGGCTGACGGCGCGCAAGAACGTCGAATTCGGCTTGCGCCAGCAAGGCGCGAATCGCAAGGAAACGCACGAGAAGGCGCAGCAGTTGCTCGATCTCATCGGCCTCACGCATGCAGCGGACCGCTATCCATTCGAGCTTTCGGGCGGCATGCGTCAGCGCGTCGCCGTGGCGCGTGCATTGGCGACAGAGCCGCAACTGCTGTTGATGGATGAGCCATTCGCCGCCATCGATGCACTCACGCGCGCGACCTTGCAGGACGAGTTGCTGCGGATCTGGCAGAAGCTCTCGCTGTCGGTGTTCTTCATCACGCACAACATCGAGGAGGCGGTCTATCTCGCGCAGAAGGTGGTGGTGATGAGCCCGCATCCTGGACGAATCGAAGAGATCGTCGAGATCGATTTGCCGTATCCGCGCCATCGCGGCGATGCCGCCTTTGGTGCAGCTTACGCGCGCATCAGCGAAGTGTTTGCCCATGTGGGTCAGGAAGTGAACGCAGCATGAATACCTTGAGCACGGCCGTACATTCCGCGTCGTTGACCACCACCTCTGGCAAGAGCGAGCACAAGACCGATGCCGCGTTGCCTCGCACCACGCGGCATATCGAACAGGCGTTCATCGCGCGCGAACAGGCCCGGCGGCGCATTGCACTGCGCTCGCAATTGCTGCTCGGCATTGCCGGCGTGCTGTTGTTTCTGCTGGTGTGGGAGCTGGCACCGCGCGTGGTTCCGGGTGTCAACACCAAGATGTTTCCACCTCCATCGCACATTGCCCAAGTGTTTGCCGACATGACATGGGGCACCGGCGAAATCTGGCCGCATGTGGGCGCGAGCCTGCTGCGTGCGCTTTGGGGGTTTTTGCTGGGTTCGAGCGTCGGCATTGTCTTTGGCGTGCTGACCGGGCGCATCCCATGGCTGCGGCAGTTGAGCGATCCGGTGGTGCACGGCTTGCGCGCGATTCCCGCCATCGCCATCGTGCCGCTGGCCATTGTGTGGTTCGGCCTGGGCGATGTCTCCAAGGTCATGCTGATCGCCTGGGGCACTTTCTTTCCGGTGTGGCTCAACACCTTCATCGGTGTGCGCGATCTGCCGCCGGTGTATCTGCGTTCGGCCGCATCGCTGGGCGCGAGTCGCACGTCCACCGTGCTGCAGGTGGCGTTGCCCGCTGCGCTGCCGTTCGTGTTCGCGGGCCTGCGGCATGCCACGTCCGTGGCCTTCGTGGTGGTGGTCGCCGCCGAACTCGTGGGCGCGGAAAAAGGCCTTGGCTACCTGATCTCGTTCGCGCATCTGGTGTTCCGCGTGGACATCATGTTCGTCGGTCTCATCTACCTTGGAGCCATCGGGTTTCTGACCGATCAACTGTTTGCCTGGCTGCTGCACCGGCTGTTCCCCTGGTACGGCGCGGAGGCGCGTCGTTAGTCGGTATTCACTGCGCATTGCTGGTAATCTTGCTGCCGCCTTCGGGCAAGACACAAGCAGTTTTCAATAAAAAGGAACGTCCATGCGCAGCCGCTTCTCCACCTCTTTCACCGCTCTGGCCATCGCAACCGCCGCGTTGGCCGCACAGGCCGCACCGCAGGCCGAACTCCACGAGCTTGCGCAAAAGCAGCAGCAGGCTTATCTCGATACGCTGAAGGAGCTCGTGCATATCGAGTCCGGCAGCAAAGATCTGGAAGGCACCAAGCAGATCGCCGAGTACGTCGCGGGCAAGTTGCGCGCGCTCGGTGGCAAGGTCGAGATCCTGCCTGCCACCGACATTTACCGTCTTGACGACACGCCCGAGCAGGTCGGCCCCATGGTGCATGCCGAGTTCAAGGGCAAGGGCAAGAGCCGCATCATGATGATTGCGCACATGGACACGGTGTACCTCAAGGGCATGATCAAGGACCAGCCGTTCCGCGTCGATGGCGACAAGGCTTATGGCCTCGGCATTGCGGACGACAAGCAGGGCGTGGCGCTCATCATTCACGCGGTCGATTTGATCAAGAAGCTGGGCTACGAAGACTACGGCACGCTCACCGTGCTGATGAACAGCGACGAGGAAATCAGCTCGCCCGCCGCGCGCAGCACCATGGTGCGTCTGGGCGCGGAGCAGGATGCCGTGTTCTCGTACGAAGGCGGCGGCACCGATGGCAGCCTGCGCCTTGCGACCAGCGGCATTGGCGCGGCGTATCTGAAGGTGACGGGCAAGGCCTCGCACGCGGGTGCCAAGCCGGAAGATGGCGTGAACGCGCTGTACGAGCTGTCGCATCAGGTGCTGCAGATGAAGGATCTGTCGTCCAAGCCCGAAGAAGGTCTGAAGCTCAACTGGACCCTGTCCAAGTCGGGTTCCAACCGCAATGTGGTGCCTGCCGAAGCGACGGCCCAGGCCGATGCGCGTGCACTCAAGGTGGCCGATTTCACCGCGCTCGAAGCGGCGATGAACGAGAAGGTCAAAAACAAGCTGCTGCCCGATTCCAAGGTGGAACTGAAGTTCGAAGTGCGCCGTCCGCCGCTCGAGGCCAACGACTCGGGCCGCGCGATTTCCAAGCACGCCCAAGGCATCTACGAGAAGGAACTGCAACTGCCCATGAAGGTCATGGACAAGGCCACCGGCGGCGGCACCGATGCGGCATTCGCGGCGCTCAAGGCCAAGGGCGGCGTGATCGAGGGATTTGGATTGTCGGGCTACGGCGCGCACTCGAACAGTGCCGAATACGTGCAGATCAACACCATCGTGCCGCGCCTGTATCTGACCGCACGGATGATTCAGGACATCTCTGCGGGCAAGGTCAAATAAGGCTCGGATCGGTCTGAAATGCCCCGGCACGCAGGGGCAAACCCGAAATCGAAATCGCGACGTCTCGTCCTATAGTGGCTTGCAGGCGCTGCCGTGATCGCAACGGCAGCGCAGCACAAACTACAGGCAAGGAGACACGCAATGCATTCGAGTTCTCGGGGGCTGAGTCGCCGTCGCGCCGCAGCGTCCATCGCTGCGGGCGGCCTTTTGGGTTCGCTGGGGCTGGGCCTTGGCACGGCCGCGCGTGCGGCGGACTATCCCGCCAAGCCGGTGCGCATCGTCGTCGGCTTTTCCGCTGGCGGAACCACCGATCTGGTGGCGCGCATTCTGGCCAAGGAGCTCACGCAGGCGCTGGGCCAATCCTTCGTGGTGGACAACAAGCCCGGTGGCGGCAGCAACATCGCCACGGATCAGGTCATGGCCGCGCCCGCCGACGGCTACACGCTGCTGTGCGTTGCGGTCACCAGCGCCATCAACCAGACGCTGTATCCCAACGTGAAGTTCGACCTCAATCGCGACTTCGATGCTGTGGTGCTGGGCGCGAAAGTGCCCAACATTCTGGTGGTCAACAACAACGTTCCCGCCAAGAACGTGAAGGAGCTGATCGAGTGGGTGCGAGCCAACAACGACAAGGCGGCATACGCTTCGTCCGGCAGCGGCACGTCCATCCACATGGCCGGTGAGCTGTTCAAGGTGCGCACGGGCCTGAAAACGCAGCATGTGCCCTACAAGGGCAGCGCGCCGGCACTTACCGATCTGATCGGTGGACAGGTGCAGTTCATGTTCGACAACATGCCGTCCGCCTGGCCACAGGTGCAGGGCGGCAAGCTGAAAGCGTTGGCGGTGACGACCAAGACGCGCTCGCCTTCCGCGCCCGACATTCCGACCATGGAGGAGAGCGGCGTCGCGCCTTTCGACGTGAGTTCGTGGTTCGGTCTGATCGCCCCCAAGGGCACGCCCAAGGAGGCGATCGACAAGATCAACAAGGCCGTGAATGCGGCCTTCGACAAGCCCGAGGTGAAAGAGGCCTACGCCAAGCTGGGCGCGGTGTCGGAGAAGAACACGCCGCAGCAGTACAGCGAGTTCATCAAGCACGAAGTCGCGAGCTGGGCTCCTGTGGTCAAGGCGTCGGGCGCGAAGGTGGACTGACGGCTTCAGGTCTCAGTTCGGGCATCGCTTCGGGCACCAGTTCGGGCGACAGCGCGCGCAGGTCGACAGCATCGGCCATGGAGCGCAAACCTTCATCGCCCGGATGCAGATGGTCGCCGCTGTCGTATGCCGCCAGCATGCGCGCGGGATGTGCTGGATCGCGCAGCACCGCATCGAAATCCACCACCGCATCGAACGCATGGCTGTGCCTGATCCAGTCGTTGAGTTGGTGGCGCAGCGCGTCTTTCTCAGGCTGAAAATAATCATCGAGCGGCGAGTCGGGCAACGCGCCTTCGAACGGCGCGAGCGTGGCTCCGATCACGCGCACGCCGTGAGCATGCAACTGCGCGATCAACTGGCGGTAGCCCGCCGTCAGCGATGCGAGGGTGGGCAGTGATGCATCGCGCGCAAACGCGGTTCCGGGCCAGGCGATGTCGTTGATGCCGAGTGCCACGACGGCCGCTTGCAGGCCCGGTTGCGACAGCACATCGCGATCCAGTCTGGCGAGCGCATTCACGCCCATTCCATCCGACAGCAGACGTGCCCCCGAGATGCCTGCGTTGACGACGGCAACGTCATGCGGGGTCAACCGCGTGGCCAGAAAATCGGGCCAGCGTGTGTCCTTGTCGAGGCTGGCTGTTGCGCCATCGGTGATTGAATCTCCGATCACCACCACGCTGCGCGGCGTGCCGATGCGTTCGACATGAATGCCTGCAAGCAGCGACCTTGCCGTGGTGCTCATCGCTGGCGGAATCATGTCGAGTTGGGGTGCTTGGGTTTGATCGCCGGACACGATCCAGCCCGTCTGGCGGCCATCCCAATGGAAGGTGGTGAGCGGCGTGGGTTCCGGCAGAAAAAGGCTGATGGTGAGGAGCGAAAGCGCCTCGGTTTTCATGTCGATCGGATCGCTGATCAACGATGCGCCGGGAAGCATCGTGCCCGCAGATTCACCACCGAACGTGACCGCGCGGATGTCATCCGCCGAGCGCGCGACAGTGGCGCGACCGATACACACCGGCGTCTTTCCATGCACGTTGGAGAGCACGATGCGCAGCCTCTTTCCACCCAGGCTGAGGCGCGCCATCTGGCGCACCGTCTGGTTGTGCAATCGGCCCGGAACATTGGTGGGAAACAGGAAATCGTCGCCCCAGACCGGCTGCGCGCTGGCGGCCCAACTGGCCACCCACGCATGAGTCAGTGCACCGCCCGAGGGTGTGCGCGCACTTCGCATGGGGCTGCTCGTTGTCCGGTCGTCGCTGTGCGGAAGATGCTTCATGCTGGCAGGTCCAGTCAGATATGGAAGGACTTGCATGATGGGCTGGCGCATTGATGAAAACTAGGTCTTTTGATGGCACAGCGCTTGTGCTTTCAAAGCACAAATGCGGCATGATGTGCGCATCCCGCCGCTCTGGGCACATCATGTCCAACCCACACAAGCATTCATTCGACGAAGCCCGTTGGCCGTTTGACGAGCCCGTGAACACGGCCACGTTCACCACGCGGCATGTGATGGACGGATCGCTTCCCGTGTTGGAGGTGTTTCATGACCACGATGGCGAGTGGCAGTTTCTGTGCGGCACCACGACCGAACAGGCCGATGTGAAACTCGTCTGCATGGGCTGCGTGCTGGAGCGCGATGCGTCGCTGTTTGAACTCTCCGACCTGCCGCCGGGTTGGTGCGCCGATCGTGCCGCACCAGGCGAATCGTGGATTCGCGACGTGTTTCCCGAAGACGAAGATGAGGAAGCAGAGGACGACGAAGCGGGCAGCGACGAAGATTTCGTTCGCATGACGGCATCGGAATTCGAGGCCTTCGTCGATGCCGCCGTGGATGAATTGAGCTGCAAACAGGACGCGCTGATCTCCGAGCATGGCTTCGGTGATTTCGAGCGTTGGTCCTTCGATCAGGCCAGTGAAAAACTGGAGATGTTCGATGAGGCAGACAAGAAGATCATCGAAGCCGATGTGATCGACATCGGAAGCTACGCGCGCCAATCGAACACCTGGAAATGGGCGTGGGGCAATGAACATGTGCTGCCTGCATTGCGCGAAAAATCCAGACGACTGAAAGTGCTGGAACGCATCACGGGTCGCCGCATGTTCATCGTTCCCGAAGCCTTCAAGCTCGATGAGGAATGCATGGCATGGGAGCTTGCGGCCATCGGTGTGCAGCATCTCCAAGCCATGGGCGTCTATCGTGCGCCCCACGAGTCGGGGCTGAACACCTTCTTGGCGATCACCGCGATTCGCCATTTCTGAAGCGGCGAGAAAGCGCTTGCGCGCCATCCTCACCGCCGGATCAGATCGAGAAAATCTTCCCCGGATTGAGGATGTTCTTCGGGTCAAGCGCCTGCTTGATGGTGCGCATCATGTCCACCGCGCCCGCACCGGTTTCTTCGAGCAGAAAGCCCATCTTGTGGATGCCGATGCCGTGCTCGCCCGTGCAGGTGCCGCCCAGCGCGATGGTGCGCGCCACGAGCTGGTGATTCAGGGCTTCGGCTTTCACGCGTTCTTCGGGGATATTGGGGTCGATCAGGTAGCCGAAGTGGAAGTTGCCATCGCCCACGTGGCCGACGAGGAAGTAGGGGATGCCGCTGTCGTCGGCTTCTTTCACGGAGTCCAGCAGCGCGTCGGCCAGGCGGCTGATCGGCACGCAGGTGTCGGTGCTGATGGCGCGGCAGCCGGGGCGCGATTGCACGGCGGCGAAATAGGCGTTGTGGCGCGCGGTCCAAAGGCGTGTGCGGTCTTCGGGCGTGGTCGCCCATTCGAACGATTGGCCGCCCCATTCCTTGGCGAGTTCCTGCACGGTTTCGGCCTGTTCCTGCACGCCTGCGGGCGAGCCGTGGAACTCCATCAGCAGCAGCGGCTCTTCGCGCAGCGTGAGCTTGCTGTGGGCATTCACCATGCGCACGGAGTTCGCATCGATCAGTTCCACGCGCGCAATCGGCACACCGAGCTGGATGGTCTGGATCACGGTGCGCACGGCGGCTTCGATGCTGGGGAACGAGCAGATCGCGGCGCTCACGGCTTCGGGCAGCGGGTACAGGCGCACGGAGATTTCGGTGAAGATGCCGAGCGTGCCTTCGCTGCCGACCAAGAGGCGCGTGAGGTCGTAGCCCGCAGCGCTTTTCTTGGCGCGCGTTCCGGTGCGGATCACGTCGCCGTTGGCGGTCACCACTTCCAGCGCCAGCACGTTCTCGCGCATGGTGCCGTAGCGCACGGCGTTGGTGCCGCTCGCGCGGGTCGATGTCATGCCGCCGATGCTGGCGTCCGCGCCCGGATCGATGGGGAAGAACAGACCTGTGTCCTTGATCGCGTCGTTGAGCTGCTTGCGCGTGATGCCCGGCTGCACGGTGACGGTGAGGTCGTCCGCATCGACCGACAGAATCTTGTTCATGCGGCTCACGTCGATGCTGATGCCGCCTTGAATGGCCAGCAGATGGCCTTCGAGCGAGGAGCCTGCGCCGTAGGGAATCACCGGCACGTCGTACTGCGATGCGAGCTTGACGGCATCGGCCACGTCCTGCGTGCTTTCGGCAAACACCACGGCCGATGGAGGCGGGGCCTGCAGCGATCCTTCATCGCGGCCGTGCTGCTCGCGCACGGCCTGCGCGGTGGAGAACTGAGCGCCGAATCGCGCCGCCAGCGCATCCAGAAACGCCTGCGGCACGGGGCGCAGTTGCACTTTGGGCAGCAGGTGGGTGGCATCGGTGGGGGCGTTCATGGGTGTTCTCCGGAGACTGACAAATCAAGCCTCACATTCTAGGTTTCGCACGGCTCGCCCTGGCTGTGGATAACCATAGCCGCAGTTGGACGGTCAGATTCCACGCATGAAGGCGCGCATGAAAAAACCGCCAGGCCCTGGAGTGGCAACCTGGCGGTTCGGGTGCAAATTCGTGATGCGTTCACGCCTCTACTCGTGAATGCCTCTTTGCGTGATGTGGGGATGACTAGCGGTGAATGTCCATGAAGAAGAATGCTGACGAAAACAATGGCCGCTGACGGTCCGGTGGGACGGCGTCAGCGGCGGGTCGAGAAACGGAGAGTCATCAATATCCGTTGAGCGCGTCCGCTGCCTTGAAGGCGCGTTCGCGCTGTACGCTGAAGGGCTCGTTGCGCTGGGTTTGTTCGCCAGACGTTGGGGTGCCGGGCGATGAAACCGGACCGATCACGGGTCCGGAGCTGGTTTTGTCCGAGGAGGGGGAAGTCGTTTGCGCTTGTGCGCCCACCGCAGTGGCGCCGATGGCGATGGCCGCAAACAGCATGACGCTGCGTGCGTCAAACCAGGCCATCGGGGTACGTCGTTGCTGAGGCTGGGTCATGTCGTTGAACTCCGAAAAAGTGTTGAACACGGCTCTATTGCACCGCAGCAAGCGCTCTCGATCCAGCACTATTGCCCGCTGTTGCTCGCCTCCTCATTTGCCGCCTTGATGTAAAGCACAATGGAGAACTTGCGCAGACAACTAGGAGAAAACACGCCATGGGTAACCGTTTGACACAAATCGCGACACGCACAGGCGATGATGGCACTACCGGCCTTGGGGACAACACGCGCGTTTCCAAGAACAGTGGCCGCCCGCACGCCATGGGTGATGTGGATGAGCTCAACTCGCACATCGGTCTGCTGCTGTGCGAAGACCTGCCTGCCGACGTGCGCGATCTGCTTGTCGATGTGCAGCACCAGCTCTTCAACTTGGGCGGCGAGCTGTCGATTCCCGGTTTCGAATTGCTCAAGGACGACGGCCTGCTGCAGCTCGACGACGCGCTCGCGCACTACAACGCGCAACTGCCGCGTCTGCAGGAATTCATCCTGCCTGCAGGCACGCGCGCCGCATCGCAAGCCCATGTCTGCCGCACCGTGGCGCGTCGCGCAGAGCGTGCCGTGGTGGCGCTGCAGGACAGCGAAAACATGCGCTCCGCACCGCGCCAATATCTGAACCGTCTGTCCGATCTGCTGTTCGTTCTCTCGCGCGTGCTCAACCGCGTGAACGGCGGCGACGATGTGTACTGGAAAAGCGAACGTCTCGCGCGCGCCGCGAAAGACGAGCAGTGATGCGCGCCATCTGACCCACTGACCAGCAGCACCAGCGCGCACAGCCATGCGATTGCGGCACATCGAAGTCTTCAACGCCGTCATGCAGACCGGCAGCGTGAGCGCAGCCGCGCGGCTCATCAACGTCACGCAGCCAGCCGTGAGTCGCACGTTGCAGCACGCGGAGCTGCAGCTCGGCTTCGCGCTGTTCCAGCGTGCGCGCGGACGGCTCACGCCAACGAACGAAGCGCTCGCGCTGTTCCCGCACATCGAAAGGCTGTTCGAGCAGCTCGATGAAGTGCAGCGCCTTGCCGTCAATCTGCGCCACGGTCAGGCGGCGGATCGGCTCACCGTGCTGACCGTGTTCGCATTGAGCCGCGACGCGCTGCCGCGCGCAGTGGCCGGGTTCCGCGAGAAATATCCACAGGTGCAGGTCCATGTGCAGGCGCTGCACACGCCGCAGGTTGTCTCCGCGCTGCTGCTGCAGGAGGCCGATGTGGGCTTCGTGATCAGCTCGGTGCGCCAGGCCGCGCTGGAGCACGAAACGCTGGCCGAAGTCGACATGCAGTGCATCCTGCCCAAGAGCCTGCTGCCGCCATCGCGCGTGCGGGCGGCGGGCATGGAGTTGAAGGATCTGGCCGATCTGCCGGTGGTCGCGCTTGACGGCAAGGACCCGCTCGGCATCCGCATCAATCAGGCCTGCCGCGAGCACGGCGTGGGGCTGTCTCCGGTGGTCACGGTGCAGACGTATCACGCGGCGTTGTCGATGGCCGAATACGGCCTCGGCGCGGCGATCGTCGACGGCTGCACGGCCGCCGCGGCCGACTTGAGCAAGGTGCATGTCGTGCCGCTGCTGCCGCACATCACCGTGGGCGTGAACGCCTTGCATCTCGCGCAAAGACCGGGCTCGGTGCTCGCTCGTGCGATGACGCAGGAGATGCGCAAGGCGCTGCGCGACACGCTCGGTTGAGTTCAGCCCCGGCTCATCTGCCTGAGCAGCTCCGTGGCCGAACCAAAGGCCAGCGTGAGGCCCAATGCGCCGTGTCCTGTCTGCATCCACAGATTGTCCGGCCCCCCTTTTTGCCTTCCGGTGATTGGCAAGCCCTTGGGTGTGGCTGGGCGCATGCCGGTCCAGGGTTGAACTTCGCCGTCCACCGGCAGATGCGGAAACACCTCGCGCGTGGAGCGCTTGAGGCTTTCGATGCGCGCGGGGTTCAGGCGTGTGTCGCGGCCCACGATCTCGACCATGCCCGCCACGCGCAGGCGCTCGCCGGTGCGTGCGAACACGACCTTGCGCGCGGTGTCGGTCACGCTGATCTGCGGTGCAGCATCCGGCGTGGCGGTGGCGTCGAGCGTGATGCTGTAGCCCTTGAGGGGATAGACGGGGATGCTGGCGCCGAGTTGGCGTGCCTGCTCGGCGCTTTGCCAGCCGCTGGCCAGCACGAAATGGTCGGCACCGATCTTGCCGCGTGAGCTGTTCAGCGCGGCGATGCTGCCGCCTTGCACGTCGAACGATTGCACCTCGGTGCCGTACTGGAACTGCACGCCGCGCTCCTGCAGGCGCTCGGCGAGTTGCTCGCAGAGCTTGCGGCAATCGACGGCGCTTTCGCTCGGTGTGTGGACGGCACCGACCATGCGCGGCGCGTAGGCAGCCAGTGCGGGTTCGAGTCGCGCCACTTCGGCGGCATTGACGACGCGTTGCAGTGCACCGCCCATCTTCGATTGCAGTTGCACCTGCTGCGCCGCGCCATCCAGCCCTTCCTGCGAGGCAAAAAGCACGAGTTTTCCGGGCGTGTGAAAGTCGCAGGCTAGCTGTTCTTTCTCCTGCATGGCCTCGAATGCCTTGCGGCTTTCGGCGGCCAGCGTGAGCAGTTCGCGCGTGCTTTGCGCCGATGTCTGCGCATTGCAGGCACCGAGAAATTCCATGCCCCAGCGCCATTGCTGCGGATCGGCTTGCAGGCGGAACTTGAGTGGCGAATCTTTTTCCAGCAGCAGCTTGGGCAGCATCTTCCAGATGCCCGGATCGGCCAGCGGCTGCACGTACGAATAGCTCAGTTGCGCGCCGTTGCCGCCGCTTGCGCCCATGGCGGGGCGCGGCGCGCGGTCCACCACGGTGACGCGGTGACCGGCCTGCTGCAGAACATAGGCGGTGGCCAGGCCGACGATGCCTGCGCCGACGATGCAGATGTGCTTGGGTTGCTCGGTTTTCATGACGAGAAACACTGTAGTTCCGCCGCGCTCCCGCGTCGCATGGCGTTTTGCACATAGGGTATGCCCTTGAGTTATGGATGACGTCGTTTACCCCTAGCTTTGTCGCCCACAAAGGGTGCGGATTGCACCAGCATGCAGCAGATCATGCACGGCCTTGGTGATAACCCTTGAGGCCATAAATACAGGGCATGGATTGGCGTGCAAATTGCATCCCACAAGGGGCGTGCGAGTCCATAAACTGGGCTCACTTCAACCTTTTTCACTTGGGGAGTCGGCATGAAATTTCGTACTACTTTGCTTTGCGCGGCGTTGGGTCTGGGCTGTCTTGCAACTGCCCACGCGGACACCTTGGCCAAGGTGCGCGAGAACGGCTACATCACGCTCGCGTATCGCGAGTCGTCCGTGCCGTTCAGCTATCTCGATGCTGGCAAGCGTGTGGGCATGACGGTGGAGATGTCCGAGGCGATCGCCGATGCGGTCAAGAAGGCCGTGGGCAAGCCGAACCTCGAAGTGAAGTGGCAGGCCGTCACCTCGCAGAACCGCATTCCGCTGCTGTCCAACGGCACGATCGATCTGGAATGCGGCTCAACCACCAACAACAGCGTGCGCGGCAAGGAAGTGGACTTCGCCATCAACCACTTCTACACCGGCACGCGCCTCTTGGTGAAGAAAAATTCGGGCGTGAAGAACTATGCAGACCTCAAGGGCAAGACCGTGGCGATCACCTCCGGCACCACCAACCTGCAGGTCATGCGCAAGTACAACGCCGACAAGGGACTGGACCTCAACATCATCATGCCCAAGGACCATTCGGATGGTTTCCTGCAGGTGCAGCAGGACCGCGCCGTGGCCTTCGGCATGGATGACGTGCTGCTCTTCGGCCTGATGGCCAACACCAAGAATCCCGGCGACTACGAGGTCGTGGCCGATGCGCTGCAGGTCGAGCCCTACGCCTGCATGCTTCGCAAGAACGATCCCGAATTCAAGAAGCTGGTCGATGGCGTGATCGGCGGCATGATGAAGTCGGGCGCGTTCACCAAGCTCTACGACAAGTGGTTCATGCAGCCGATTCCGCCGACCAACACGCCGCTCAACATGCCGATGAGCGACGACTTGAAGAAGAACGTGATCGAGCTGAGCGACAAGCCCGCGACCTGATCCGGCGACTTCGCGTCATAGATCCATCAGAGACCACAAGGGAGACTCCCGCATGTTGGCCCCGCCGCAATCCGTAGGAATCCTGGGCGGCATGGGGCCCGCTGCGGGGGCCGACTTCGTGCGTTTGTTCGTCGAGGCCTGCACCCACTATCTGCAAAGCCATGGCGAAGAGGTGCGCGATCAGTCCTTCCCCGAGCACTGGCTGGTGCAGATGCCGATCCCCGACCGCACCCGCGCCATCCACCACCCGCAGCCCGACGTGCAGGACCCGGCTCCGCATCTGCTGCAAGGCGTGGGGCGGTTGGCCGCGCTTGGCGTGCGCAGCGTGGCTGTGGCCTGCAACACCGCACATGTCTGGCATGGGCAGATGCAGGCACTGTTTCCGCAGATTTCCATCCTCCACATCGCCGAAGAAACCGCGCGCCACCTGCAACAGCAAGGCGTGGAGCAGGCCATCCTGCTCGCGACGGCGGGCACTTATCAGACGGGCCTCTATGACCAGACGCTGCGCGCCTACGGCATCACGCCGCTGGTGCCCGAGGAGGAGGGTGTGGCGCGGCTCATGCAAGGCATCTACGACGGCGTGAAGCGCGGCGACATCGCGCTGGCCGCCAACCGCTTCGGCGAGGTGCTGGCACCGCTGCTGGCCCGCCACGGCCAGGTGCCGGTCGTCATGGGCTGCACCGAAATCCCTCTGGCTCTGCCGCAAGCGCGCGAAGCGCAGGGGGCCGTGCTGATCGATCCGGCCAGGATTCTGGCGCAGGAGCTGGCCCGGCGGGCCTACGAGATGCACTGATGCCCGTCGCATGGGTATCGGTAATCAGGTTGTCTTTCTGTGTTACAATGAACGACATTCAGAGACATCTTGCCTTGCTGTTTTTCAGCAAAAGCACATCCCCAACCCAGATGCCATGCGCATCTGCGGATCAAAGCCATTGACTGGCTTGGCTTCCAAGTACAAAAGACCATGCTATCGGTGCCAGATAAGGCACAGGGAAATCACCGTTGACTTGTGTCTAAAAGCGTGATTTGTATCCAAACTATACAATCGATAGATTGCGTTTGAGTGTTTTGGATTGAATTTGCCAGTAATTGAGTGAATTCTTCCAGGCCATCCAGACGCTCCGGTTTTCAGTTTGGATAGGGTTTTATGTTTTCAGTTTGGAGTCCAAGCCAAGCCTTGGAAAGGGCTGACGCGGGTGGACAGGCCGGGCAATCCGGTCAGGTGCGGTCGGGTGTACCGCGATGGATCACGGCCACGGCCTTTTTGAGTGGAGTTCTGCTGAGCGGCCTGGCCGGCGCAGCGACAACGTCGGACGTTCTGGTGAACCATGACGGCCTGTACGGCGGCGAGATCGATGTCTCGGGCCCGGCAGGTGGCTCGTTCACCTACCGCGCCAAGGTGCGGCTCAATGCGGGCCCGACGGCCTCCAACATCACGTTGACCGAAGTGCTGCCCGTGGGCTCGATCTTCCAGTCCTATTCGAGCAAGCCGACCGGCATTGCGTGCAAGCCCGCCTTGCCCAAGGGCACGGTGCTCACGGCGAGCAACAACACGATCGCATGCACGATCAGCTCGCTGTCCGAAAAAGACGGCTTCAAGTGGGTGGATTTCAATGTGATCCTGCCCAGTGTGAGCACCAACTGGGAAGCCGTGGCCAGCGCGTCGTTGCCCAAGGTGGGCGAAATCGACGGCGATGGCGGCATCAACAACGTCGATCTGCGTCGCAACTTCACCACCAGCAAGGCGTCCGATCTGGGCGTGGAACTGCAGGCGACCGGCACCAACAATGGCGAGGTCAACAACGGCGACGCGTTCGACTACCAAATCGACGTGACCAACAACGGCCCCACGGAAATCCCGGCCGATGGCTTGGTGCGCGTGACGTTCGAGGTGCCTGCGGGTGCTCCGGTGACCGGCACGCCCACCGGCAACGGCTGGACCTGCCTGCCCACGGGCATGCAAACTTCTGGCGTGATCACCTGCCACTACGCCGTGCCCGCAGGTGACTCGGTGGACGTGAACGAGGCATTGCCTCCCATCACGGTGCCGGTCAAGGCGAACATGGGCGGCCCGATTGGCGCCGCCGTGAGCGTCGAAGCCTTCACCGACAAGACGGCCACCACGCCAGTGGCGGACGGGCAGAAGGAAAACAACACGGATTCCGTGATCGTGACCTCGGCAGGCGCGGACTTCTCCGACATGTCGCTGGGCAAGTCGGTCTCCGCATCCTATGCGGACGCCACTGCGGGCGCGGTCACTCCGCTGGTCTACACACTGACCGCCAAGCGCGAATCCGGCAGCCTGACGCCGCGCGACATCGTCGTGCTGGATGTGCTGCCCGAAGACATCGAATGGGACTCCTTCGATGCGTCGAACGACTCGCGCTGGTCGTGCTCCTACTCGGGTGCGATCACGCGCGCAGTGCGTTGCGAATGGGCTGGCGACTTCACCGGCGGTCTGAACTCCACGATGCCGGTCATCAAGTTCAACGCGCATGTGACGGCCCCCTCCGACGCACTGCTCGTGGGTTCGCGCGTGAACAGCGCAACGCTGAGCATGCCGCCCGAAGTGCCCGAGCCCAACACCACGAACAACAAGGCCTCTGTGCCCGTCACGTTCAACAACACGGCCCAGCTCGCGTTGTCCAAGGCGCTGGTCGGTGATGGACGTCCTGTGGAAAAGGGCAAGCCTTTCCAGTACAAGCTCACGGTGACCAATGAAGGTCCGATGGACGTGCTGCCAGGTCAGAGCATTGCGCTGACGGACACGCCATCTTCCGAAATTCGCATGCTCGACTATTCGGACAAGAGCGTGTGGACCTGCACCGACGTGAATGGCGTCGCAGGCACTCCAGCCCAGTGCGCGACCACGGCAGGCCTGAAGGTCGGTCAGTCGATGACGCTCATCTTCAATGCCCAGGTGGACAACCTGCCCAGTGGTGTCGAGTACGCCAACTGGAACAACAGCGCTTCTGCCGGTGTGAATCCGGGCGACCGCGGCGGCCAGACCATCTCGGCCAACGCCAACGTGACGGTTTCCGACCGCCGCGCGGATTTGCTGATCGAGAAAACACTGGTGTCGCCCAACCCCGGCCCTGCCACCAGCGGCGACGAGGTGACCTATCACCTCACGATCACCAACGACGCCAACAGCACGCAGGACGCGCAATCCGTCACCGTGACCGATCAGTTGAATGACTTGGTGGTGAGCACCGACGACGGCGCACCAGCCAATGGCTCCGTGCCATCGAACAGTCCTTATCCGAACGGCGGCTTCATCTCCGCACAGACCATCGGTACCGTTCCGGCCAATGCCGGCACCGTCACCTGTGCCGCCACAGGCAACAAGGACTCGCGCAGCCGCACGCTGACTTGCCCTATCGACCTGCTCGCACCGGGCGAGAGCGTGACCATCGAAGTGAAGATTCGTCCTCGCGTCGCAACGACGGGCGTCTACAAGAACACCGCCACGGCCTATTCCGCCTACATCAACGACGACGATCTGACGAACAACACCAGCACCGCCGATCTGCAGACGACGGCGTTGACCGACCTCGCCGTGACCAAGCAGGTGGCTCCGGTGACCAGCGTGGCGCTTGGCGAGCCAGCCACCTACACCGTGACCACGCAAAACTATGGCCCATCGGCTGCGCAGCAAGTGACGCTGGTGGATACGCTGCCCGCGAACGCCTATCTGGTGGGCGAGCCCTGGGGGCTGTCGGGCAATGCCAAGTGCACGTTCGCCGACGCTGCCGGTCAGCCGGTCGCCAAGGGTGACGGTCTCAAGGGCGGCACCATGACCTGCGTGTGGGGCACCGACCTGCAAACGGGCTACAAGTACGTCGTTCAGTACAAGGCCCGTTCCGTGGGCGACGACGCAGCCGTGGGTGACACCATGGACAACAGCGTGCATGTGTCGACCACCACACCGGAAACCCGCTACGACAACAACGACGATGCCCGTTCGATTGCGCTCAAGCCAGCGCAGCTCGACGTGCAGATCGACATGTCGCACACGGCCGATGGCCTGGCACTGGGCGAAACCACCGAGTACACGATCATCGTGCGCAACGACTCGAACTCGTCGTCCTACGCATCGAACGTGAACGTGGCCGATCTGTTTCCGGCAGCGGGCTCCAACGCCACCTTCACCTACGAAGGCGGCCTGAAGGTGACCGGCTCCGGCAGCGCAGCCTGGGCCGCTGGCGTCAGCATGTGCGCCGAACCTGCAGTGGGCTCCACGAACGGTTCGCTGAACTGCACGATCCCGCTGATGGCCCCCGGCGATACCGTGGTCATCAAGTTCACGATGAAGGCCGACTCCCTGCCACTGGGCGCAACCACCGGCACGATCTTCCACGCAGCGACAGTGAAGCCGCTGGAAGTGGAAAGCATGCCCGGCGGTGTGGACGTGTCCAGCAACAACGCCACGACCGACCGCACCTCGACCAGCAAGGCCGCCATCGACCTGGGCATCCACAAGGCTGGCCCGACCGCTGCCGTGAACGAGGGTGACACCATCACCTGGACGCTCACGGTGACCAACCACGGCAAGGCGGGCACCATGTCGCCCACCGGCGGCAAGGTGATCGACGTGCTGCCCGCAGGTCTGGAATTCGTCAGCGCATCGAGCGGCTGCGCGTTCGTCAAGGCCACGCGCGCCGTGACCTGCGATGTGCCTTCGATCCTGAGCGGCACCAGCACCGCCTTCACCGTGCAGGCCAAACTGGAGCAACCTTACACAGGCGCGCGTCCGCTGGTCAACAAGGCCACCGTGTCCGTGCCTGGTGACAGCAATCCGGACAACGACACCGACGAGGAAACCACACCGGTCGAGCCCGCACCCACTGTCGACTTCGGCATCAGCAAGGCAGGCCCTGCAGGCCCGCTGGACGCTGGCGACAGCGCCACCTACACGCTCACCGTGACCAACGAAGGCAAGGGCGGCAAGCCCTACACCAAGGGTGGCAAGGTGACCGACGTGCTGCCGGAAGGCCTGGAGTTCGTGAGCGCCAACGGCGGTGACGGTTGCACCTACACGCAAGCCTTGCGCACCGTGAGCTGCGACGTGCCTGCGCTCGACAGCAAGGCCACTGCGGTGTTCACCATCGACACCAAGCTGGCCGACCCCTACAAGGGCGCGCGTCCGCTGGTGAACAAGGCTTCGGTGACGCTTCCCGGCGATGAAAACCCGAAGAACAACGAAGACGAAGCTTCGACGACCATCGTGCCTCCTCCTGACGCGACGCCCGTTCCAACCCTGTCGCAATGGGGCCTGATCATCCTGTCGTCGCTGCTGGGCCTGATGGCTCTGGGCTTCGGCGGAAGCGGAGTGCGCCGCCGCAAGTAATGCGAATGCGCTGTAGCGCGCGGTAAAGCAAAGGCCGATGACTCTTCAACGAGTCACCGGCCTTTTTTCTTGTGCGCTCGAAAACGATGTGGATGGTCAGCCGCGCGGTGCCAGCATCGCCATGGTCAGGCGTGAGACGCAGGTCAGCTCGCCGTCGTCGTTGACCATCTCGATGGCCCAGACCTGTGTGGTCTTGCCGATGTGCACTGGACGCGCGGTGCCGGTCACCCAGCCGCTGCGGGCGGATTTGAGGTGGTTGGCGTTGATGTCCAGCCCCACGGCGCCCCAGCCCTCGGGGGCGGCGTAGAAAGCGCCCAGCGAGCCCAGAGACTCGGCCAGCACCACGCTCACGCCGCCGTGCAGCAGGCCGAAGGGCTGCTTGGTGCGCTCGTCCACGGGCACGCGGCCGCGGATGTAGTCGTCGCCGATTTCCAGAATTTCGATGCCCAGATGGCTGGTGGCGGTGCGTTCGCCCGTGCGGTTGGCCATGTCCAGGGTGAAGGGTTTTTTCCAAATGTTTGCCATGGCGACATTTGAATCCTCCGAGATAGTCGCCCTTGCACCAATCGCTGAACGTGCGTGCTGCTTTGGCGTGAAATGCGAGTGTTTTGGCGCATCTGGCAACTAGATGCGACACAGAATCGCGATCTTTGGAAGGTATTAACAAAAATTCACGTTTGTTGATGTGTGTCACGGCAGACCGGTTTCACAGGCCAGTCACGTTGGAGACACATGTTGCCTTGTAGTAGAGATCGAAGGAGTTCTGGATCATGCAACGTCGCCAATTTGTATCGCTCGCATCCGGTGTGGCAGCCTTGTCGGCCGCTCCCGCTTTCATCAGCAGTGCCGCCGCGCAGGAAGTGCCCGGCCTGAGTGCCAAGTCGGTGACGATTGGCTGCTCGGCCGCGATGAGCGGCCCGCTGGTGAGCTTCGGCAACGACATCTCGCAGGGCGCGGGCGCGGCGTTCGCGCAGATCAATGCGCAGGGTGGTGTGCATGGCCGCGGCATCCAACTGCAGATGATGGACGACGCCTACGTGCCCGACCGTACGCTCTCCAACGTCAAGCAGATTCTCGGCAACGGCTCGGCGCTGGCGTTGCTGTCCTGCGTGGGCACGCCCAACAACACGGCCATCCTGCCGCTGATCGACGAGGCGGGCATTCCTTATGTGGCTCCGGTGACCGGCGCTTCGTCGCTGCGCAAGGGCTCGCGCAACGTGTTCCATGTGCGCGCCAGCTACACCGACGAGGTGCAGCGTCTGATCAAGCGACTGGCGGGCATGGGGCTCAAGGGCATCGGCGTCGTCTACCAGGACAACGGCTACGGCAAGGAAGCGCTGGCCGACGCGCAGCGCACGCTCGACAGTCTGGGCATGAAGCCCGCCGTGGAAGCCGCTGTGGCGACCAATGGCTCCAATCTGAACGAGGTGTTCACCAAGGTCGCAGCAGGCCGTCCATCGGCCGTGCTGCTGGCAACCGCCGGTGCCGTGTCGGTCGATCTGGTGCGCGGCATGAAGAAGCATGTGCCCGGCGTGCTGATGGCCGGTCTTTCCGTGACCATGCCCGGCGATGCGCAGCTCAAGCTCGGCGATGACGGCAGCGGTCTGGCGCTGACCATGATCGTGCCCGATCCGAACCGCCCACGCATTCAGCTCGTGCGCGACTACCAGGCCGCCATGCGCGCCAAGGGTCACAACGAGTTCTCGCAGGGCAGCCTCGAAGCCTATGTGAATGCCCGCGTGCTGGCCGAAGGTCTGGAGCGCGCTGGCAAGGACCCATCGCCCGCCAAGCTGCGCACGGCGCTTGCCAGCATCAAGAATTGGGATCTGGGCGGCTTCGTGGTCGACTACAGCGGCACCGCGCCTTATGTGGGCTCGCGCTTCATCGATCTGGGCGTGTTGGGCAACACGGGCCGCTTCATCGGTTGATCCGGCAGCAGCGCGCCACAATGACAAAGGGCCTCGAATGAGGCCCTTTGCTTTGGTGCATCTGAACGCGCGGTGATCAGGCCATCATGCTGCCCGTTTTCTGGCAACGGTCGTGCCAGGACAGCGCTTCGCCGAGGATGTGCGGCGTGTGCTGGCCACCGCTTTGCTGCGCGCGGTCGAAGTAGTCCTGCAGCATCGGGCGGTAGTCGGGGTGGGCGCACTTGTCGATGATGACCTGCGCGCGCTGGCGTGGCGAGAGGCCGCGAAGATCGGCCAGGCCCTGCTCGGTGACGATGACCTGTGTGTCGTGCTCCGTGTGGTCCACGTGGGCGCACATCGGCACGATGCAGCTGATCTTGCCGCCCTTGGCGATGGAGGGCGTCACGAAGAAATTCAGGTAGCTGTTGCGCGCGAAGTCGCCCGAGCCGCCGATGCCGTTCATCATGCCCGTGCCCAGAATGTGGGTGGAGTTGATGTTGCCGTAGATGTCGGCCTCGATCATCGAGTTCATGCCGATCACGCCGAGGCGTCGCACCACTTCGGGGTGGTTGCTGATTTCCTGCGGACGCAGCACGATGCGCTCGCGGTAGAAGTCGATGTTCTTGACGAAGTCGTCGAGCGCCGCGTGGCTCAGCGAGATCGCGCTGGCCGAGGCCGACTTCATCTTGCCCGCGCGCACCAGATCGAGCATGCCGTCCTGCAGCACTTCGGTGTAGCCGGTCAGGCCGTCGAACGGGCTCTTGAGCAGACCGGCCAGCACGGCGTTGGCCACATTGCCCACGCCCGACTGCAGCGGCAGCAGTTCCTTGGGCAGGCGGCCGACCTTCACCTCATGCGCGAGGAAGTCGATGATGTGACCGGCGATGAGCTCGGAGTTCGCATCGGGCGCGGCGAACGCGGAGTTGCGATCGGGGCTGTCGGTCTCGACGATGGCGATGATCTTGTCGATGTCGCACTTGAGATGCGGCTCGCCGATGCGGTCATGCGGACCGTACAGCGGAATCGGCTTGCGCTGCGGCGGAATCGCCGTGCCGTAGTAGATGTCGTGCATGCCGTCGAGCTCGAACGGCAGACGGTGGTTGACTTCGAGGATGACCTTGTCGGCCAGATCCAGCCAGGTTTTGTTGTTGCCCACCGCCATGGTCGGCACGAAGCTGCCGTCCGCGTTGATCGCGGTGACCTCGATCACGGCCACGTTCAGATGGCCCAGAAAGCCGAACCAGGCGTGCTGCGCGACATGCGAGAGGTGCATGTCGGTGAAGTGCATCTTGCCGGTGTTGATCTTCTCGCGGCAGATCGGGTCGGACTGGAAGGGCAGGCGCATCGCCATGCCGTCGACCTTGGCGAGCGCGCCGTCGAGTTCGGGCGCGGTGGAAGCGCCGGTCCAGATGCTCACGCGGAAAGGGTGACCGGCGGCATGTTCTTGCTCGATGCGCTGGGCCAGCGCCTGCGGAATCGACTTGGGATAGCCCGCGCCGGTGAACCCGCTCATGCCTACGTTGGATCCCGGTTCAATCAGCGCAGCGGCTTCGCTGGCTGACATCACCTTTTTCTTCAGTTCGGGATGTTGGATGCGGGACGTAGGACACAACATGGAAACTTGACTCCGAAAATGCAAGAAGGGGCACCTTGGCAGGGCCCCCTCTGTTCGAGCTGATATCGCTCTTGGCTAGTTATCAGATGTAAATCTTATCAGGCATTCCACTGGATTCAGGTGGAAACCCTAGCCTTACGTCACTCTGACAGCCGCATCGACGGCGTATTCGGCTCAGTCTTCGCTGCGGTTGAGCAGGGCATAAAGAATGATCGCGCCGAAGGTCGCGGTGCCGATTCCGCCGAGCGCAAATTGGCCGAATTTCAGAGTGAAATCACCTGTGCCGAGGATCAGCGTGATGGCCGCCACGATCAGGTTCTTGTTCTGCGAAAAGTCCACCTTGTTTTCTACCCAGATCTTGGCTCCGGCGATCGCGATCAGGCCGAAAACGACGATCGAGACTCCCCCCATTACCGGCAGGGGAATTGCCTGAATCAGCGCACCGAACTTCGGCGAAAAACCCAGCAGCACCGCAATCAGCGCGGCCACGAGGAATACCGCGGTCGAATAGATCTTGGTGGCCGCCATCACGCCGATGTTCTCGGCGTAAGTGGTCACTCCGGTACCGCCCACGCCACCGCTCACCATCGTGGCGACGCCGTCACCGATGAAGGCGCGGCCCATGTACTGGTCCAGGTTCTTGCCGGTCATCGCGGTCACGGCCTTGATGTGGCCCAAGTTCTCGGCCACCAGAATCACCACCACCGGAACGATCAGCAGCATGGCCTGGGCTTCGAACACCGGCGCATGGAAGCTCGGCATGCCGAACCAGGGCGCATTGATCACGCCCGACAGATCAAGCGGCTTGCCCAGACCCATCACGTTGGTGAACACCGCGTACAGCACCGAGGCGATCAGCAGGCCGATCAGAATCAGCAAGCGCTGCATCATGCCGCGCGTGAGCACAGCCACCAAACCGACACAGACAAAAGTGAGTGCCTGCATCCAGCTTTCGAAATTGTTCGATGCCATGTTCTTGACCGGAATGCTGGCCAGATTCAGACCGATCACCGCCACGATGGCACCGGTCACGACCGGCGGCATGAAGCGCTCGATCCAGCGCGTGCCCACCAACTGCACGATCACGCCCACCAGCGTGTAGACCGCACCGCAGGCAATGATGCCGCCCAGCGCCACACCGATGTTCCCGTTCGGCCCCTTGCCCGCATAGGCCGTCGCCGCGATCACCACGCCGATGAAGGCAAAGCTCGAACCGAGATAGCTCGGCACCTTGCCGCCGGTGATCAGAAAGAAAATCAGCGTGCCGATGCCGCTCATGAACACCGCCATGTTCGGATCGAACCCCATGAGGATCGGCGCCAGAACCGTCGAGCCGAACATCGCGATGACGTGCTGAATGCCCATCAGCCCCGTCTGCGTCCAAGGCAGTCGCTCGTCAGGCCCGATCACGCCGCCCGATTGCAGCACCTGTGGGGACCTTTCGGTCCAGTTGAAGAATCCCATTGCACGCTCCCGCTACAGATTTTGAAAAAAGTGCGGCGATGGTAGGGCATCACATGGGATTGCGCGCGTGGTGTTGGTGAAATTCCTAGCCCGGATGGTCGCCCTGAGCTTTGAGGTAGGCGTCCAGGCGTGCGCGCAGCGTCTGCGCCAGATCGGGAATGCGATGCGCCACGCGGTACATCGGCCCGGCCACCAGCACGGCAAAGCGGCGTTCGCCCAGCGCGAGCGGCATGGCCACGCCGCCCAGGTCCTGCGTGAATTCGGCATTGCCCTGAAACCAGCCGCGCTTGATCGACAGCGCGATTTCCGCCTCAACCGCTTCGGCGCTCATCAGCGTCGTGTCGGTGTACTGGTCGAAGCTCGCCTTGCGCAGCACGCCCGCGCGCTCGTCGGCCCGCATCTGCGAGAGCAGGGTGCGGCCGGTCGCCGTGGTGTGCAGCGGCACGCGCTTGCCCACGGGCGCGGCGTAGCGCACGGAATGGGGCGACTCCACGGTTTCCACGAACAGCGCATCCGTTCCGCTCACCGCCGCAAGCACGGCGGTCTCGCCGGTGTCGGAGACCAGTTGCTGCAGCAACGCCAGCATGTCCTTGGGCATGGGCTGGGCCTGCTCGATGCGGTTGATCAGCGAGGCCCAGGCGGGCGTGGGGTAGTAGCCCGCCTTGGGACGCGGCTCGTACAGATAGCCGCGCTGCGCGAGCGTGCCCAGCAGGTTGAAGGTGCTCGATCGCGGCCAGTCGAAATGCTTGGCGATCTCGGCCAAGCTCGCCGGGCGCTGGTGCGCGGCAAAGAATTCGAGCAGTTCGAGGACGTTGGCGGCTTGTTTGACGTTCACGGTGGTCACTGTGTTCGCGGCGGGAAATTCCAGCCGCTCAGGGAAAACATGGAGGCTAGCATACTGGTAAATTGTTCATGTGTGCGTATGATTTGTTCATGCACAAGAATGATTTCGACAAAAACCAGTCTTCGGGTGGCCCGTTGCAGGGCGTGCGCGTCATCGATCTGACCTCGGTGCTCATGGGGCCCTTCGCCTCGCAGAACCTTGGCGAGATGGGCGCGGACGTCATCAAGATCGAAGCGCCGCAGGGCGACCTCGTGCGCCAGATCGGCCCGGCCCGCCATGCCGGCATGGGGCCGGTATTTCTCAACGCCAATCGCGGCAAGCGCAGCGTGGTGCTCGATCTGAAATCGCCCGACGGCATGGACGCGCTGCGCAAGCTGATCGCCGATGCCGACGTGCTCATGTACAACGTGCGCCCGCAAGCCATGGCGCGGCTGGGGCTGAGCTACGAGGCGGTGCAGGCCATCAACCCGCGCATCATCTATGCGGGCCTGTTCGGCTACGGGCAGGACGGCCCATACGCAGCGCGGCCTGCGTATGACGATCTGATCCAGGGCGCCTGCGCGCTGCCCGATCTGATCGCCCGCGCCTCGGGCGGCATTCCGCGCTATGTGCCGAATGCGCTGTGCGATCGCATCGTCGGCCTGACTGGTGTGGGTGCCATTCTTGCCAGCCTGCTGGCGCGCGAGCGCACCGGGCGCGGCGACAAGATCGACATTCCCATGTTTGAGACCATGGTGGCCTTCATCATGGGCGACCACATGGGCGGGCTCACGTTCGAGCCGCCGCTCGATGGCGGTGGTTACGCGCGCCAGCTCTCGCCGCAGCGCCGCCCGTATCGCACGAAGGACGGCCACATCTGCGCGCTGGTCTACACCGACAAGCAGTGGCGCGGCTTTCTCGCCGAGATCGGCCGCGAGACCTTGATGCGCGACGACGAACGCTTTGCCAGCTATGCGCAGCGCACGGTGCACATCGACCATGTGTACGACGTGCTCGCAGGCATTTTCGAAGAGCGCTCGACCGACGAGTGGATGGAGATTTTGGAGCGCGCCGACGTGCCCTTCATGCCCATGCACAGCCTGCAGAGCGTGCTGCAGGACCCGCACCTCGTCGCCACGGATTTCTTTGCCGAAGTGCAGCACCCGAGCGAAGGCGCGATCAAGTCGATCCGCAATCCGGTGAAGTGGAAGAACCACCCGCCCGCCACGCCGCGCGTTGCGCCCACGCTGGGCCAGCACACGACCGAAGTGCTGCGCGAACTGGGCTACAGCGAGGCGCAGGTGCAGGCCATGGTGGCAGCGGCTGCCGCATCGGCTGCGTGAAGAAAGAAGAACCGATATGGAACCAATCGAACGAGTCGAACGCCTGACCGACGAAGTGACATGGGAAGTGGTGGACGGCTGCATCGCCGTCATCACCATCGACCGCCCCGCGCAGCGCAACGCCATCAACAGCGGCGTGGCCGCAGGTTTGCGCATGGCCTGGCGCAGGTTGGAGGAAGACAGCGCATTGCGCGTCGGCATCTTGACCGGCGCGGGCGACAAGGCGTTTTGCGCGGGCATGGATTTGAAAGAGGCTGCAGCCAAGGCGCTCAAGGTGCCGCCGCGCGACATGCTGCCCGTGCTCGGCGATGTGGAACATGTGAGCAAGCCCACCATCGCGGCGGTGAATGGTCTGGCGCTGGCAGGCGGTTGGCTGTTCGCGCAGATGTGCGACTTGTGCGTGGCTGCGGACCACGCCACTTTCGGCATCACCGAAGCCAAGGTGGGGCGCGGCATGCCGTGGGCCGCGCCGCTGATCCACATGCTGCCGCAGCGCGTGGTGATGGAAGTGCTGCTCACCGCCAAACCATTGACGGCGCAGCGCGCGCTGGAGTTGGGTTATGTGAATCAGGTCGTGCCACTGGCCGAACTGCGTGACTGCGCGCTGAACCTCGCGCGCACGATTGCCGCGAACGCGCCGCTCACCGTGAAGGCCGCGCGCGAGCTGGTCTATCTGTCCACCGAAATGGGGCGCTCTGCCGCGCTGCGTTCCGCGCAGCATCTCTTCGAGCCCGTCTACCTGAGCGAAGACGCGCAGGAAGGCCCGCGCTCATTCGCCGAAAAGCGCGCGCCGCGCTGGCAGGGCCGTTGATGCCCACGTGACGAAAGCATTGCCAACACATCATGAACTTTGAACTCAGCACCGAACAAGAAGCCATCCGCGAGGCCGTGCAGGACCTGTGCAAACGCTTCCCCGAAAGCTACTGGCTGGAGCGCGACGCCGACGGCGTGTTCCCGCACGACTTCTACCGCGCCATGGGCGACGCGGGCTGGCTCGGCACCGCGCTGCCCGAGGAATACGGCGGCGCGGGCCTCGGCGTGCAGGAGGCCTGCGTGGTCATGCAGACCATCGCCGAATCGGGCGCATGCATGAGCGGCGCATCGTCCGTGCACATCAACATCTTTGGCCTGATGCCGGTGGTCGTCTATGGCACCGAGGAGCAGAAGCGCCGCATGCTGCCGCCGATTGCGCGCGGCGAGGTCAAGGCCTGCTTTGGCGTGACCGAGCCGAACGCGGGGCTGAACACCACCAAGCTCAAGACACGCGCCGTGCGGCAAGGCGACAAGTACGTCGTGCATGGGCAGAAGGTGTGGATTTCCACTGCGCAAGTGGCCGACAAGATTCTGCTGCTCGCGCGCACCACGGCGCTCGAAGACCTCGCGCCAGGCCAGCAGTCGCATGGGCTCACGCTGTTCTACACCGACCTTGATCGCTCGAAGATCGACGTGCGCCTGATCGAGAAGATGGGCCGCAAATGCGTGGACTCCAACGAGCTGTTCATCGACGGTCTGGAGATCCCCGTGGAGGACCGCATCGGCGAGGAAGGCAAGGGCTTCAAGTACATCCTGCACGGCATGAATCCCGAGCGCATTCTGCTCGCCGCCGAGGCCATCGGCGTGGGCCGGGCGGCGCTCAACAAGGCATCGAACTATGCGCGCGAGCGCGTGGTGTTCGACCGGCCCATCGGCAAGAACCAGTCCATTCAGCATCCGCTGGCCAAGAACTGGATCGAACTCGAAGCCGCGCAGCTCTTGATGCTCAAAGCCGGATGGCTCTACGACAACGGCCGCGAGTGCGGAGCCGAAGCCAACGCCGCCAAATACTTTGCGGCAGAAGCGGGCTTCAGGGCCTGCGAACAGGCCATCCTCACGCATGGCGGCATGGGTTACTCCAAGGAGTTTCATGTGGAGCGCTACCTGCGCGAAATCATGATCCCGCGCATCGCCCCGGTCAGCCGCGAACTGATCCTGAGCCACATCGCCGAGCGCGTGCTCGGCATGCCGAAGTCGTATTGAGTATTGAGTGTCGGGCGCACCGTTTTCACGGGACTTCACGGACACACCATTTCATAAAAGAAGGAGACAAGAGATGACGAAAATGATGACAACACCAGCAGCCTCGACGCGTCGCCGCACGTTGTGCGCCGCAGCCGCCATGCTCGCCGTTTCGGCCGCGTGGATGCAGAACGCGCAGGCCGACACTTGGCCGAGCAAGCCGGTGCGCGTGATCGTGCCCGCAGCGCCGGGCGGCAGTGCCGATCCGTTGGCGCGCTTGGTTTCCGAAGAGTTGGCGCGTGTGCTCGGCCAATCCTT
Organism: Diaphorobacter sp. HDW4B; assembly: GCF_011305535.1. Classification (GTDB taxonomy): domain Bacteria; phylum Pseudomonadota; class Gammaproteobacteria; order Burkholderiales; family Burkholderiaceae_C; genus Diaphorobacter_A. The sequence continues at coordinate 2,408,734 of NZ_CP049905.1, read as the reverse complement.
CGTGGTGGAAAACCGCCCCGGTGCCAACGGCAATGTGGGCTCGGCATCGGTCGTCAAATCGCCCGCCGATGGCTACACGCTGCTGTTCAGCTGGACCGGCACGCTCGTGCCCGCGATCACGCTCTACAACGCCAAGCCCTACCATCCGCAGAAGGATCTCGACCCCATCGTGCTCATCGGTTCGGTGCCGAACGTGATCATCGTGAACCCGACGCTGAACGTGAAGACGCCCGCCGAACTCACGCAATACGCCAAGGCCAATCCGGGCGCGCTCAACTTTGGCTCGACCGGCAGCGGAAGCTCCTACCATCTGTCCGGCGAGCTGTACAAGAAAACGCAGGACGTGAGCATGCAGCACGTGCCCTACACCTCGCCCGGCGCGGTGCTCACGGACTTGGTTGGGGGTCGATTGCAACTGGCTTTTCCCGGCGTGACGGCGGCCGCGCCGTTCGCCAAGGATGGCCGTGTGCGCGCCATCGCCGTCATGTCCGACAAGCGCGCGGACCTCATGCCCGATGTGCCGACGACCGTGGAACTCGGCATGCCAGCGCTGGTGTCGGAAACCTGGTTCGGCTTGCTCGCGCCCAAGAACACGCCTGTCGAACTGCGCCAGAAAATCAACGCAACCATCAACGCCGCGCTCAAGACGCCTGCCTTCCGCGACCGCCTTGTCGGCCTCGGCTACGCGCCTTTGGGCGGCACTGCAGATCAGTTCGAAAAGCAGCTCGCGGGCGACATCCTCAAGTGGGGCGAAGTGGTGAAGTTCTCCGGCGCGAAGGTGGACTGAAGCACCTTCGTGAGGACTCAGTGCCGAGCCTGCAAAGCGCGCGCAATCTTGTCGCGCTTGACGGTGGTCTTCGGCACCTTGAACGGGAACCACATGCGCACGTCGTCTTCCAGACCGATGCCGTGCATGTAGTTGTAGATGGCCTTTTTAAGGCAGGCACCGAGGGCGTCGTGATCGACGCCGGTCGGGTCGACGAATCCCACGTCGTTGCGCGCGAAATTGCTGTCGGGAAGCGGCAGCAGTTCGATGCCGTATTCCTCGGGATTTTGGCCGACGGGTGAGTGCACGGTGCAGACAAAGCGGTGGAAAAAGCCGCTTTGGATGCAGCCGTTTTCAAACAGCTGGCGCACGTATTCCAGCGCATCGACGGTGTCCTGCACGGTCTGCGTCGGAAAACCGTACATCAGGTAAGCGTGCACCAAGATGCCCGCATCGCTGAACGCCTTGGTCACGCGCGCGACCTGTTCGACGGAGACGCCTTTTTTCATGAGTTCGAGCAGGCGGTCGGACGCCACTTCGAGCCCGCCCGAGATCGCGATGCAGCCGCTGTCGGCCAGCAGATTCGCAAGGTCGGGTGTGAAGGTTTTTTCAAAGCGCACATTGCCCCACCACGAGATGTCGGTGTTGCGTTCGATGAGTTCGTGCGCGAGGGCCTTGAGTGCTTTGGGCGGTGCGGCTTCGTCGACGAAGTGAAAGCCCGTCTGGCCGGTTTCGGCAACGATGGCGTCGATGCGGTCGACCAGCACGTCGGCGCCTGCGCCTTCGTAGCGGCCGATGTAGTCGAGCCCCACGTCGCAGAAGCTGCACTTCTTCCAGTAGCAGCCGTGCGCCACGGTCAGCTTGTTCCAGCGGCCATCGCTCCACAGACGGTGCATGGGATTGAGCATGTCGAGCAGCGACAAATACTTGTCGAGCGGCAGGCCGTCCCATGTCGGCGTGCCGATTTCAGCGAACGCGATGTCGGCTTCCATCATGTTGACGTAGCGGACCTCACGCGTCTCGGCATCGCGCAGGAAAGTGCGCACGAGACGCGATGCGCCGCGCTCGCCACGCAGATGTTCGAGCAGCGCGATCAGCGGCCTTTCGCCCGCATCGAGCGTGACGAAATCGAAATAGTCGAACACGCGCGGCTCGGCGAGTTCGCGCAGTTCGGTGTTCACAAAGCCACCACCGAGAATGGTCTTGATCTGCGGGCGAAAGCGCTTGATCGTCTGCGCGATGCGGAACGCCGCATAGACCGAACCGGGGAAGGGCACGGACAGCAGCACCACATCGGGCTGATGCGTTTCCAATGCCTTGATGGTGAGTTGCGCGAGCAGGTCATCCACCAGCGACGGCGCAGCCGCCAGCGCGTCGGCGAGCGGATCGAAACTCGGCTGACTCGCCGCGAGCGATTCGGCATAGCGCACGAATTCAAAGCGCTCATCGACGGCATCGCGCAGCACATCGGCCAGATCGTTGAGATACAGCGTGGCCAGATGCTTGGCGCGATCGGTGAGGCCCAGCGCGCCGAAGGCCCAGCCCAGCGGATCGCCACCTTCCTCATCGACATACACGTCGAGCGAGGCGAAACGCGGGCCTTCGGGCAGATAGGTGCGGCTTGCGATGCGATGCGCAAGCGTGGTGTCGCGCCCTTGCAAAAACGCCATCACGGGCGTGATCGTGGCGAGAAAACGGTCCTGATGCTCGACGAAGAACTGCACGGCGGGGCTGTGCAGCTTGGTCGGAATTTTCGCGATCCGCTCGGCGACTTCCTGCAGGCCCGGCTTGGAGAGCAGACGCAGCACCAGCGCCAACGCCAGATCTTCCTGCACAGCATCGACCCCGCGCGAGCGCAGGAAACCCGTGAGGTAGGCGGTGGACGGATAGGGCGTGTTCAGCTGCGTCATCGGGGGGATGATGGACAGCACACGCTGAGTGTTGGCTGGCATGGCGGCGGGCTTGGAAGTCTGGAAAATCCGCCGAAAAAACAAAGGGCGGAGCGGAATTATCCCCGCTGCGCCCTTGGTGTGCCCTGTCAGGGGCTTGTCATGCGTGCTGGCTCAGAGCTCTCAGAGCTGCTCCAGCGTTCCGCGCACCACCTGCTTCCATACGCTGGGGGCCTGGCCTTCGCGCACGCGCACCAGGTAGACCTCGTCGTTGCCTTGCTTGATGCGCGAGACGGCTTCGGCGACGGGGATGTCGAGCAAGGCCGAGAGCACCAGCGGGTTCACGCCGCCGTGGGCGACGATGGCGATGTTGCCTTGCTTGTGTTGCTGGCGGATGGTGGCGACGGCGGTCTTGACGCGGTTGGCCTGGGATTGCAGCGATTCGCCGCCGTCGAGGCTGTCGTCGAGCACGGTGACGCGCTTGCCGAATTCGGCAAATTCGACGGCGCTGCGGTCGTCTTCGTAGATGCCTTCGAACTTGCCGAACGAGCGCTCGTTGAGTTCGGGCAACGGCGTGACCTTGGTGCTGCCAGCGAAGGCGGCGGCGGTGTCCTTGGCGCGCTTCAGGCCGCTGCTGTAGATCTGGTCGAACTTCACGCCGGCGAGCTTGTCGCCGAGGTCCTTGGCCTGCTTGGTGCCGGTTTCGTTGAGCGCGTTGTCGGTGGAGCCTTGCAGTTTCTTTTCCAGATTCCAGTGGGTCTGGCCGTGGCGCACGATGTAGATGTCGAGCACGCCTTCTTCGGCTGCGTGGGCGTTGGGCAGGAAGAGCGCGGCGCTGAGGGTGAGAACGCTCAGGATTCGGTTGGACATCTGCATGGTGACTGGATTTTGGGTGGACGAATTCCAGCGCATGCTAGGTAGCGTGTGTGACGCGACCATGACGCAAGCCCCCAAAGCAGAAGCGGGCGAGACCCGAAGGCCTCGCCCGCTTGGGCTTTTCAACAGAAGGAGAGGGCGGGTGCCCAATGCCGGTCGCTTATTGCACCGAGCCTTCTTGCGACAGCAGGTGGCCGTGCTGGTTGGCGGCGATGGCCTGAGCCTTCACGTCAGCGCGACTCACTTGCGATGGGGACTTGATGTCGTTGACTGGCTTGAAGGTGTTGCCACCGGCCAGTTGCAGCTTGCCCGCCTGACGGGCTTGCACGAAGTCGTTGCTGACTTGTTGGCGCGACAGGGTGCTTTGTGCGCTGGCGATTTCAGGGGCGAAACCGGCTTCTGCGCTTTGCACCTGTGCTTGGGCGGCGACTGCACCCAGGCTCATCAGGGCGACTACGGCGGCGGAGCGGATGACGTTCTTCATGATGTTCTTTCCTTTTCTTGGCTTCAACCTGATGGGTTTTGCATGGAGCCCGGCGTCCAGGTTGGTGACTGCCTTTTCTCGCTCCATCGATCTGTCGTTCGTGTTTGTCGAATCGATGGATGAACTGTATTCCGATCACAAACCGAGAAAAACCACCGCCCGGACAACTGATCGTTGCGAAAATAGAAACAATGAAGAGGAAATTTCCCGTTTCGGGAGTGTGAGCGCGCGCTTTCAGCGGTTGGTGAGGTGGGTGCGCGCGGTGTTGCCGTGGCTCGTCAACCCGCCCGCGCCGATGGCGAACAGACCGCGCCCGGTGAGTTGCTGGACGATGGCGGCCTTCACCGGCGGCAGCACATTCGCACCTTTGAGCACCAGTTGGCGCAACAGGCGCGGCAACGGCTTGGCATTGGTGAACAGGCGCACGACGGTGTTCGTGCCCTGAAAGATCGGCCAGGCGTGGCGGTGGTGGGTCTGGGCAAAACGCTGCAGGTGAGCGGGGTGGCCGATGTCCTGTTTCAACTTGCGGGCGCGTTGCAGCGCTTCGCTCAGCTCGCGCACGCTGGCAAGACCGAGGTTGTAGCCATGCGCGGTGACGGGATGCATGCCGACGGCGGCGTCGCCGAGCAGCGCAAAACGGTGTCCGGCAAAGCGGTGCGCGTACACGGCGACGAGCGGATAGGCATGGCGCTCGCCCACCAGTTGCATGGCACCCAGACGGCCATCGAACTGCGATTGCACCTTGGCGGTGAAGGCTTCAGGCGACAGGCTCATGAGCTCCAGCGCCTCGGCGCTGTCGGCGGTCACCACGGCGGAGCACAGGTGCGCGCCGGTGAGCGGATCGTCCTGCAGCGGCAGCACAGCCAGCGTGCGCTCGTAGCCAAAGCATTCGTGGGCGATGTCGTCGTGTGGCCGCTCGTGCCGCATGCGGCAGACGATGACGGTGCGGCCAAAGTCGGTCATCTGCGCGCCCACGCCAAGCTGGCGGCGCGTGGCGGAAAAGCGGCTGTCGGCAGCCACCACCAACGGTGCGCGCAGCGTGGCCTTGGGCTGATCGGCGCGCTGGTATTCGACCGTGGCGCAGTGCTTCGATGTGCTCACGCCCAGCACCTTGGCGTTGTCGAGCATCTGCACGCGCGGGCTTTGCGAGGCGACGGCCCAGGCCGAGCGGCGCAGCGCGTGGTTGGGCACGATCCAGCCGAGGTGTTCCTCGCCGCTGCCCAGCGCATCGAGGCTCATGCTCGCTGTGCCGCGCACCGGGCCGTCGTGCACATGGGCCTCGCGGATGCGGCCGATTTCGTGGGTGGCGAGTTCGGCCCATGATCCCATCGTCTTGAGCAGTTCCACGCTTGGATGGGTGAGGGCGATCTCGCGTCCGTCTTCGGGTGGCGCGGCCAGCGTGCTGGCACTTTGCTGCTCCAGCACGATGCTGGAAAAGCCGGCCTGCGACAGCGCAATCGACAGCGACAGCCCCGCCGGCCCGCCGCCCACGATCAGCACGTCGCAGTCGGTTGCGGTGGCTTGGGTGGCGGGGGCGCAGAGCAGGTCGGTCGAGGTCATGAGGGCATCTTTGGAAAACACAAAACGCGCTTGCATTGTGTGACGCATGACAAGACATCGCATTGCCTTGAGTCAAGGCGGGATGCTGGGCTTGCCGACCTTCTCCTACAGAACCGATGGCGAGCGGGGGTTAGAGTGAAGCGGACATTGCTCAAATTTTCAGCACTTTCAAGGATGCACCCATGCTCGTAGATGTTTTCCGCCGCGCCGAAGCCAACGGCAAGTTCTCCCATCTCGTCGTGCCACAGGGCGAACCGATTCCGCAGGAAGCAACCGACTGGGAATGGCATGACGAAGCGCGTGGCATCGTGCTCAACGAAGACTTGGCAAGCTGGCCCGAATACGGCATCGAGAACCCCGGCGAGCAACTCGACAAGAAGCGTTACGCGATCACCAGCGTGAAGGAAATGACGCGCTGAGCACGGTTGCTCAGACCGGGCGATCCGGATTCGTCCGGTCTTCGCGCGGCACGCTGGAAAAGCGCAGCGCGTGCTCGGTGAACTTCTCCACCGTGCGATTGCCACCGCCCGGCAGCAGCGCGAGCGCAATGCCCACGTGAAAGCCGGGTGGGTTGTCGGTGAGTGGCAGGCACTTGATGCCCTTGGGCATCATCAGCCGCGCCACACTGGCGACCAGCCCCACGCCCAGACCCGAGGCGACCAAGCTCATGATGGTCTGCACCTGCATGGCCTCCTGCGCCACATGCGGCACAAAGCCGGAGAACTGGCAGCGCAGCATCGCCAACGCCGACAGGCCCGGCACCTTGTCGGCCGGGTACATGATGAACGGCTCCTTGGCCGCGTCCGACAGCGCGATCGCATCGCGCTCGGCCAGCGGGCTTTTCTCCGAGACGGCCAGCACGAAGTCGTCACGATCCAGCGGCAGGATCTCGAAGCCGCTCGGATTCAGAACCGGGTAGCGCAGCAGGCCCGCGTCGAAGCGGCGCGTGACCAGTCCTTCCAGAATCTCGGACGAGGTGGCCTCGCTCAGCTCCAGCTCGATCTTGGGATAGCGTGCGCGCAGTGACGGAATCAGCTCCGGCAGCAGCGCATAGGTGGCCGAGCCGATGATGCCAAGGCGCACCAGCCCGCCGTCGCCCGAGCGCGTGTCCTGCACCGCGTGGCGGCAGCGCTCGGCGTGCAGCAGCGTGGTGCGCGCGTCGCACAGCATGGCCTCGCCAGCGGCCGTGAGCAGCACACCGGACGAGGTGCGCTCGAACAACGGGCTGCCCAGTTCCTCCTCCAGCTTGCGGATCGACACCGACAGCGGCGGCTGCGCCATGTGCAACTGTTCGGCCGCGCGGTGGAAATTGCCGGTCTCGGCAAGCGTGACGAATTGGCGGAGCTGGCGGAGATTCATGGATCAATACTAAATCAGTATCGATTTTGAAAAAAGTAATATTAGACAGCGTAGTGCGTGAATCCTAGAGTGGGGGCTCCAGTTGAATCAAGTTCGGGCTGAACACACACAGGCCCAGTCGGAAGCCAGAGTCTTCCAAGGAGACAAGACATGCCATTGAAGACCCGCAGGTCCGCCCTGCGCACGCTCGCCGCTGCCAATTTGCTGGCGCTTTCCGCCGTGGGTGCGCCCTTCGCGCACGCCGACAGTTTTCCCTCCAAGACGATCAAGTTCGTCGTGCCGTTTGGCCCCGGCAGCGGCACGGACACTTCGGCGCGCTACTTCGCCAAGAAGCTGCAGGACCTGACCGGCCAGGCCGTGGTTGTGGAAAACAAGCCCGGCGCGAACGGCTTCATGGCCGTCAAGCAGGTGCTGTCCGCCCCGGCCGATGGCTACACGGTGTTCATCGGCAGCAACTCCACGCTCGCGGTGAATGCGGCGCTGTTCAAGCAACTGCCGTATGACCCAGTCGCCGACTTCTCGCCGCTGACCATGATGATGCGCTCGCCCGCCATGCTGGCCGTGGCCCCGAGCGCTCCATATCAGGATTTGAAGGGCTTGCTCGCCTATGCCAAGGCCAACCCCGGCAAGGTGAATTTCGGTGCGGGCTCGGCCGGTTACCAGCTCATGGGCGAGCTGCTCAACGACGTCGCCAAGGTGCAGACCGTGCACGTTCCCTTCAAGGGCGCGGGCGAGACCACCACCGCCGTCGCCAGCGGCACGGTGGATTTCACATTCGCCGAAGTCACCGCCGTGCAGGAGCTCGCCAAGGGCGGCCGCGTGAAGGTGTTTGCCGTGGCATCCGACAAGCGCGTGGGCACCTCGCCCGATGTGCCGACATTCACCGAGGCCGGTCTGCCCGGCTTCGAGGCCTACACCTGGGTGGGCGCGATGGTGAGCGCCAAGACGCCCGCAGCGGAAACCGCCAAGCTGGCCGAGCTGCTCACGCAGATCTCCAGGATGGACGAAACCCGCGCTTTCTACGAGCGCATCGGCGCGATCCCGATGACCGGCGGCCCGCAGCAGATGCGTGAGTTCCAGAAGAACGAGATCGCGCTGTGGAAGCGCATCGTGGTGCAGGCCAAGGTTCCGCTGCAATGAGCACGAACAGCAGCAACCACGGTGCCTTGAAACACGTGAAGGTGCTCGATCTGTCGCGCGTTCTGGCAGGCCCCTGGGCTGCGCAGACGCTCGGCGATCTGGGCGCGGAAATCATCAAGATCGAGCGCCCCGACATCGGCGACGACACCCGCGCCTGGGGCCCGCCGTTCGTGCAGGACAAGGACGGTCAGCGCACGCGCGAGTCGGCCTATTACATGTGCGCCAACCGCAACAAGCAGTCGGTCGCGGTGGACATCACCCAGCCCGAAGGTCCGCAGATCGTGCGCGATCTGGCGGCGCAGTGCGATGTGCTGGTCGAGAATTTCAAGACCGGCGGCCTCGCGCAGTACGGGCTCGACTACGAGACGCTGTCGGCGCTCAACCCGCGTCTGGTCTACTGCTCGATCACCGGCTTCGGCCACAGCGGGCCCTACGCGCATCGCGCGGGCTACGACTTTCTGATCCAAGGCATGGGCGGGCTCATGAGCATCACAGGCAAGCCCGATGGCGAGCCCGGCGGCGGCCCGGTGAAGGTGGGCGTGGCGCTCACCGACATCCTCACGGGGCTGTATGCGAGCACGGCGATTCTCGCGGCGCTGCAGGCGCGCGAGCACACCGGGCGCGGCCAGCACATCGATCTGGCGCTGCTCGACGTGCAGGTGGCCTGCCTTGCCAATCAGGGCATGAACTATCTCTACAGCGGCAACCTGCCGCAGCGCATGGGCAATGCGCACCCGAACACCGTGCCGTATCAGGACTTTCCGACGGCCGACGGTCACATGATTCTCGCGATTGGCAACGATGGCCAGTTCGCGCGTTTCTGCAACGCAGCGGGCGTTGCCGAATGGGCGCAGGACGCGCGCTTTCAGACCAACTCTGCGCGGTTGGCCAACCGGGTGGAGCTGATCGAGCGCATCCGCCAGATCACCGTGAGCCAGACCACCAAGGATTGGGTCGCGCTGCTGGAGCAGCACGCCGTGCCCTGCGGCCCGATCAACACCGTGCGCGACGTGTTCGACGATCCGCAGGTGCGCGCACGCGGCATGCAACTGTCCATGGAACACGCGAAGGCGGGCGACGTGCCCATCGTCGCGAGTCCCATCCGTCTGTCGGACACGCCGGTCAGCTACCGCACCTCGCCCCCCGAGCTGGGCGCGCACACCGACGACGTGCTCGCGCGCCATCTCCAGATGACCGAAGCACAGATCACCGCACTGAAAGACAAGGGAGTTCTCGCATGAGCAGCAACAGCAGTCTGGGTTCATTGAGCCTCACGCGCATTCCCGCCGCCGACGAGGCGCTGCGCAGCGAAGTGCGCGCCTTCCTCGCCGAAGCCACGCGTGACATGCCCGCGCATATCCGCGCGCGTTCCTGGGGCGGCTACAACGGCGAATTCAGCCACAAGCTCGGTGCCAAGGGCTGGCTGGGCGTCACGCTGCCCAAGGAATACGGCGGCGGTGGGCGCAGCGCCTTCACGCGCTATGTGCTGGTCGAGGAATTTCTCAACTTCGGCGCGCCCGTGGGCTCGCACTGGATTGCCGATCGCCAGAGCGCGCCGCTGATCCTGAAATACGGCACCGAAGCGCAAAAGCAGTTCTACATCCCCAAGGTCTGCAAGGGCGAGGCGTTCTTCTGCATCGGCATGAGCGAGCCCAATTCCGGCTCGGACCTCGCCAGCGTGCGCACCAAGGCCGTTCCGAATGAGAAAGGTTTTCTGCTCAACGGCCAGAAGATCTGGACCACCAACGCACACCACTGCCAATACATGATTGCGCTGGTGCGCACCTCGGGCACGAGCGAAGACCGCCACAAGGGCCTGTCGCAGGTGATCGTCGATCTGTCGCTGCCGGGCGTGACCGTGCGGCCGATTCAGGACTTGTCCGGCGACAGCCATTTCTGCGAAGTGTTCTTCGAGAACGTGCAGCTCGGCTCCGATGCGCTGATCGGCGCGGAAGGTCAGGGCTGGGAGCAGGTCACCGCCGAACTCGCGTTCGAGCGCAGCGGACCGGAGCGCCTGTTCTCGTCCATCGTGCTGTTCGATCAGTGGCTCGATTACGTGCGCACGCCGCAAGGCCGCTCGCCATCGGCACAGCAACTCGCGGGTCGCGTGTTGACGGAATTGGCACCGCTGCGCGCCATGTCGGTGTCGGTGCAGGAAAAGCTCACCCGCGGCGAAAGTCCCATCGTGGAAGCCGCGCTGGTCAAGGAACTGGGCACGACGCTGGAGCAATTCATCCCCGCCGCCATCGCCGAAGACCTGTTCTCGCGCGACGCGGAAGACGTGCCGGTGGAGCTGCTGATGACGCTGAAATACGTGACCGAGGCCTCGCCCTCGTTCTCGCTGCGCGGCGGCACGCGCGACATCCTGCGCGGCATGATCGCGCGTGGTCTGGGTCTGCGTTGATCGAAGAGGAGACAAAGCAATGAGCAATACGGACAACGATCTGTTCGCCGACGCAGCACGCCAGGTGCTCGCCGACCAATGCACGCCCAACGTCGTGCGTGCCATCGAAGAACACGGCAACGCCGCGCCCGAAACCGCCGCGCTGTGGGCCCAACTCGAAGCCACCGGCCTCGCGGACGCCATGCTGCCCGAAGAGCAGGGCGGCGCAAGCCTCGGCCTCGGCGCGGTCTTCGGCGTGCTGGAGCAATGCGGCGCACACGCGCTGCCCCTGCCGCTGGCCGACACCATGCTGGCGCGCGCCATGCTCGCCGCTGCCAACGTGGACAAGCCCGAAGGCCGCATCGTGCTGGCGCGCGGCGTGCGTGTGGGCGACAACGTCAACGCCGCCCTCGTGCGCAACGCCCGCGTCGCGCAATCCGTGCTGCTCGAAGTCGATGGCGAATGCCGTCTGTTGAACCTGAACGGCGCGCAACTGACGCCACAAGCCTTGGCACTGGACGCAGGCGTGCAATGGACCGCCGCGCAATGGCAGGCAGCACCCGTCGTGCCATCGACCACCGACCTGCGCACCGCGCAGGCCGCAGTCGTCGCCGCGCAAATGGCAGGCGCTTTGAAATCCGTCTTCGACCGCACGCTGCAATACGCCAACGAGCGCCAACAGTTTGGCCGCCCCATCGGCAAGTTCCAGGCCATCCAGCACCAACTCGCCGTGATGAGCGAACATGTCTTCGCCGCCCGCATGGCCGCCCAACTCGGCTGCAGCGGCGACGGCACCACGCCCGACCGCCTACGCGTCGCCACCGCCAAGGCCCGCTGCAGCCAAGCCGCGCTGGCAGTGTCGGAAACCGCACACGCCATCCACGGCGCCATCGGCTTCACGGAAGAATATGACCTGCAACTCTTCACCCGCCGCTTGCACGCATGGAGGCAGACCGCAGGCAGCGAAAGCTACTGGCACAACGTGGCAGGTGAAGCACTGCTCAACGCCAACGGCATGACACTCGACGTGATCCGCAACATCACTGACGTGGAGACAGCATAAGAACGGCAGCAAGCGTGCCCAAAAATTGCGCCCGAAGTCGGGCGCAAGGCACGAGCAACGCGAAGTGCCGAAAATATCTCTTCCAATCTGACTTCCGGCGGTTGTCCGAGCGGAGTGACGAAGGAACGAAGCGAGTTCTGCCGGATGACTTCAAAGCGCGTTTTTGATTGCTTTTTGCGCGCAAGCAAAAAGTGATTGCCCCGCCGGGGGCAGTCCCGGCATCCACAATCAACAACCGAGCAGGTACTGAAAAGTACCAAAGAACCCACCACCGCAAGGAGACAAACAAAATGCCATTCCTGCAGACAACACAAGACGGCGCCATCCTCACCGTCACCATGAACCAACCCGAAACCCGCAACGCCCTCACCGGCAACACCGCGGTGGACGAGTTCGAAAAACTCTGCGACGACGTGCGCCGCGACCCGAGCGTGAAGGTCATCATCCTGACCGGCGCGGGCCCGATCTTCAGCTCCGGCGGCAACGTCAAGGACATGAAACGCTTCTTCGACGACGCGCTCACGCCTGACATGATCCGCGAGGAGTACCGCCAGGGCATCCAGCGCATTCCCAACGCCATGTACCAGCTCGACGTGCCGGTGATCTGCGCGGTCAACGGCCCGGCCATCGGCGCGGGGCTGGACCTGACCTGCATGTGCGACATCCGCATCGCCGCCGACAACGCCACCTTCGCCGAGAGCTTTGTGCGCGTGGGCATCGTCCCCGGCGACGGTGGTGCCTGGCTGCTGCCGCGCGCGGTGGGCTTGGCCAAGGCGTCCGAAATGGCGTTCACCGGCGAGGCGATCAACGCGCAGGAAGCGCTGGCCTGCGGTCTGGTCTCGCGCGTCGTGCCTGCCGATCAACTGCTGGCCGAAGCAAACAAGCTCGCCGCCAAGATCGCCGCCAACCCCGGCGCGGTCATGCGCATGACCAAGCGCCTGCTGCGCGAAGGCCAGTTGGCGTCGCTGGCCTCGCTGCTCGAAATGTCGGCAGGCTTTCAGGCGATTGCGCACAAAACGGACGATCACCGTGAAGCCGTCACGGCTTTTATCGAGAAGCGTGCGCCGAAATTCCAGTGAGTCCGGGCGTCGGGATGCTTAAAAAGTGAGCATCTCAAGACGGCCGCACAAGCTAGTTGGCTGGGCGAGGTTGTAAAGCTTCATAATAGGAAGATGACCGATCGTCCAAAACGTTTCTCGATGATCCGCGAGTTTCACCTCGCGGACTGGTTCACGCTGGGAAATGCCGTCAGTGGGGTGGGAGCCCTGTTTTCGGCAATGTCTTTTCTGGAAACCGGCGATGTGCGGCATATCTATTTCGCCGCCGCGCTGGTTTTTGCCGCTCTGGTGTTCGACGTGCTCGATGGCCGCATCGCACGCTGGCGTCAGAAATCGTCCGCGATGGGGCGCGAGCTGGATTCGCTGGCCGACGTGATCTCGTTCGGCGTGGCGCCCGCCATCATCGCTTATGCCTGCGGCATGCAGGGGCTGTACGACCGCATCCTGCTGGCCTTCTTCGTGGCCTGCGGCGTCTCGCGTCTGGCGCGCTACAACGTGACCGCCGAAGTCATGTCCGAAGGCACGGGCAAGGTCAAGTTCTTTGAAGGCACTCCCATCCCGACTTCGTTCGTGCTGGTGCTGCTGATGGGGATTGCCGCCTCGATGGGCGCGGTGCGCGAGCATCTGTGGTTCGGCAAGGTGATCATTGCCGGGTTCACGCTGCATCCGCTGGTGTTGATCTTTGCGCTGTCCGGCTCCCTGATGATCAGCCGCATCAAGATTCCCAAGCTCTGAGTTTGGTTTTCACCAAATGCAAAGGCCCGCAGACTTTCATCTGCGGGCCTTTTTGCTTTCGGTTTTGCTCTTTTCGGAACTGCAAAGCCTGCGGCTTTGATTGGTTAGTCGTGCAAGGGCGGCAATACGGGGTCTGATCCTTCGTTGTGCCTTCTTGCCGTACCGAAGTACTGTCTGCGTCGGCAGCGCCTCGTCTCAGACCCCGTCTTGCCGTTGTGGCTGGTGATTCGAACCGCCTGACCACTTCTTGGCGTCGTTGTGTGAATCCGGGGACGTGCTGTCCCCGTGCGTTTCACGACCTGCGACGGCGCATGTTCAGGGCGGCTGCGCCTGCCAGCGCCAGTGCGAGCAAGGCCTTGCCGATGTCGGACAGCGTGGGGACGGCGGTGGTGTGGGTGGGCTCCACTACCGCTGAGGGTGCCACCAGGAACACCGGATCGACGATCACGCCGTTGGCACGCTGGTCCTCATCGCCGTCGCCGCCATCGGTGATCGCAAAGCTGCCGCTGGTGCGCGCGCCGTTGAGTTGGCCCTTCACGTCGTACCAGTGCGGTGTCGGGTTGGCTTGGGTCGGGCCGAATTTCCACAGCATCGCTCCGCTGGGCGCGGCTTGCGGCCATTGCCAGGTGACATTGGCTGGGCCATTCGCAGTACCGCCCGCGAGCACAAAGCTGAAGCCCGAAGGCAGCACAAAGCGATAGCCCGTTGGCAAAGGCGGCAGGGAGGCGCTGGGCGCCGAACCCGCCGAGTTGCCCGCGAACTGCCAGCCGTTGCCGCTCACTGAGCCGCTGCTGCCATCGCCGCCGGGCAAGGTGTTGCCGGTGGTGGCGGGCAGTTCGATCTGGAAGCTGCGCTCCACGGGCGTGGCGTCGGGCGAGCCGTTCGCGCCATCCTGCGTTGCGCGCAGCGTGCAGACTCCCTTGGTCAGCAGCGTGACGGTTGCGCCCTGCGCTCCGCCGGTCTTGCAGACGGCCTCCGTGCGGCTGGCGAACTGCACCGGGTTGTTGGACGCATTGCCGGTGGCCGATACGGTGATGGGCGCGCTGCCCAAGGTGCGGTTGGGCTGCTCGGCGAACTGGATGGTCGGCGTGACCACGACGACTGCGCCCGTGCGGAACTCGGTTTTGGCGACCAGACTGGCCGAGCCATCGGCGGCAACGATCACGCTGTAGGCGACATAGGCCGAGTCGGTCGCCAGCCCGCTCGCCTGCAGCTTGGCGGGCTGATTGGCTGTGAGGGCCGTGCCGGGGCTGCTCCACAAAGCCGCTTGATCGGTGGAATCGCGGCCCGCCTTCACCTGTTCCCAGCTCGGCGCGGGCGCGTTGGCGGCGAGGACGATGGCGTACAGCGTGCCTGCCTGCGCGCTTTGTGCCGAGAAATCGGCGCTGCTGGTGGCGCTGGCCGTGTGGGTCCATGTGACGGACGGAAGGGCGGCGATGCTCACGCTGTCGCTGCGAAATTTCTTCCATGCTGCAAAGGCGAGGTCCTTGGCTGCGCTGCCGTCGCCGTAGAAGTCCGCGTCGCCGCAGTCGCTGATGATGGTGGCTGCACCGCCTTGCGCCAACTGCGCGGGCAGGGTGGCGATGCCTTCGGCGGAGCAGGCGGTTTTCGGCGGCGTGAACGCGGCCACATCGGCGGCGAGTACGCGCACATTGAGCGCCAAGCCGTTGCTGCTCACGCGGCCATCCCACGAGAACAGGCGGAAGTCGCGCGGTGCCGTGCCGTTGGCGCCGTTCGGCGGACCGGCGATGATCAGGTAGTCACCATTCGCGTTCTTGCGGATCTCGCGGATGCCGCGTCCGCCGAGGTCCAGGCGAATCGGCGCGGCGATCTGCGCCGAGCCCTTGGTGCCGCCGCTCGCGCCGAGCATGCCCGCGTAGTTGCCCACGGGAATGATGAGCGCGTGCGTGCGGTTGGTGGCCACATCGGACGTGACGGCAGGCTGGCCGGGCGCGCTGACCAGCGGTGCGCGAAAACCCAGCCAGAGCTGGCCGTCGTCGGGGCTGGTCGTGCTGCCTTCGATCGAGAAGCCCGACAGCGTGTCGGTCTCGGGGGCCTTGAGCGGGTTCTTGTCGCCTCCATCCGAGCTGGAAACCAATCCCAGATAGTTCGCGCCCAGCCCGTGGGCGTTGCCCGCATCCCAGGTGCGCAGATCCTCTCGCAGCCATTGGTAGTAGCCGGTCACGCTGCCGCTGGCTGCATCGACGCCGAAGAAGCGCCAGCGGTCGGGGCGCGAGCGGCCA
Source organism: Diaphorobacter sp. HDW4B (assembly GCF_011305535.1). GTDB lineage: Bacteria > Pseudomonadota > Gammaproteobacteria > Burkholderiales > Burkholderiaceae_C > Diaphorobacter_A. The sequence continues at coordinate 2,393,178 of NZ_CP049905.1, read as the reverse complement.
TTCTTGTTGTTGGAGTGCGATCCCGCGAAGTACATGCGGTCGCCGACGAGGATGCTCGATTCCAGGTCGACCTCGCCATCGGCGCTGCAATTGGCAAGGCCGGTGAAGCCGCTGTTGCTGCAACTTGCCGCATTCGACAGGCCGAGCGACGCATCCGGCACCAGTTGGCTGACCGGCAAACCGCCGTTCTGCGCGCTGTAGCCGAACACGGCGTTGCCGCCCGCGAGCGCATTGCCCGAGGCGTCCTTGGCTGGTGCTTCATCGTCCACGACCAGCATGTCGCCGCTCGACGTGATGAGCGCGGAAGACGCATCCGAGCGACCCGCAAACCAGCGCGTGCCAGCGGTGGCCGCCGTACTGGCCGACGCGGCGTAGCGAATCGTGCGTGTGATACCGGCTCCACTCGACCCGGTGATGGTCAGCGTGATGTCGGCATAGCCCACGCCTTGCGGCGTCAGCTTCAGCGTGATGGTGCCGCTGTCGTTGCTGGCGGTGATGTTGGAGATGACGTTCGGCGCGCTGGAGGTGGCCGTCACGCTGACCGAGGCGGCACTGCCCTTGGGGTCGCTCACGCCAAAGCGGATGCCTTGCGTGGCGAGCGCATCGTTGGCATCGCCGACCACGCCGGAATAGGCCGTGTTGTCCAGCAAGGTGGTTGCGGGCGGTTCGCCGATCACGAAGTTGCCGGAAGCCGCGCTCGCGCTGCCGCCCAGGCTGTTGACAGCGCGCACGCGCACCTTCTGGCTGCCGCTTTGCAGATTGCTCAAGGCGGCGCTGGTCTTCGTCGATACGGCGCTCTGGTCGATGGTCGTGAAGTCATCGCGCGAGGATTCGATCACATAGAAGGCCACGGCCGCGCCGGAGGCGGGAGCGGTCCATTGGATGGTGCCGCCGTTGCCGTTCTGGCTTGCAAGCTTCACGGCGGTGGGTGCGGATGGCACGTTGGCGGGCGGCGCGGATTCGGGTGCAAGTGCCAGACCGTAGAAGGCTTCGCCAGCAGTGGCTGGTTTGGTGACCAGTGCAGGCGTCCCACTCAGGGAGCCTTGTGCGCCCGAGGTGTCGAACAGACGGAACAGCTGGCCGCTGCTGTCGGTGGCGAGCAGCATCACATTGCCTTCGCCCGTGGGCATGGCAACGAGACCGTGCACGCCGCTGAGCGTCGCCGTGCCGCTGGCAATCCATTGGCTGCCACTCCAGCGGTATTTCTGGAGCGCGTTTGCGTCATTGGCGGCAACGTAGAGCGTGTCGGCGCTGGAGGACTGCGAATTCAGTTTGACAAAGGCAATGCCGCGAAAGTTGTTGGCGGGCAGGGCTGCCACGGGGGTGGCCGTGGGTGTGCCCGTTTGCGGCAGGTTGCTGCCCAGTTGGTTGAGCGTGCCGCCGCCCGCCAGCGAAACGAACAACTGGCTGTTCTGGATCGACAGACCTTGCGCATTGGTGGCGTTCAGAATCTTGGGCGTGGCACCGCTTTGGGTGGTGAACCACACGCCCTTGCCGTTTTTGTCGCCGTTGCCGCTCACCCAGATGGCCGCACAGTCGCTGCTGATCGCGCTGCGGATCGAATCCGTGTTGAAGGCCGTTGCACCCATCAGGCTGAGCGCGGACGGAGCCACGGCATTGGAGCCGACCACGGCCACGGCGCGTTGTGCGACGGTGGTGGTCGAGGCCTTGAGCGTCGTTGCACCGGCTTGCGCCGCATAACCCGGCACGGTCAGGCATTTGCCATCGGCCGAGCGGTTGAGCAGACCTTCCGAGCCCGTGGTGCTGGCGGCGAGCGAGGCGACCGCTGTGGACGACAGTGCCACGCTTTGTACCAGCGTGCCATCGGCACTGTATTCATCCAGATAGACCGAGCGCGCTCCCGTTTCCGCACCCACGCGGTAGGCCACAAAATTGCCGCTGGCAAAGGGCGCGGCCCAGGAGTCCAGCGGCACGGCGACGGATGAAGCCAGAAGAAGCAGCGCGGCCGCAGACGTGGCGCTCGGGGCGAAGGGACGGGGACTTTTCACGGCGGAGCAGGCCGACAAGGCCCTTTGGTTGCAAAGCGATGCAATTTGCCCGCGCGCCATGTCAATATCGTGACAACCAGCGTGATGGCTTGTTTCCATCGATCAGGAAACCTGCATTCGGTGCTCGTCGGGAAACGTACTGATGCAGCCGCCAGCGCCGCGCACTGTACACTTCGCCATTAATGAGCCTGTTTGCGATCTTTTCGTGGTCTGGCGACCTGTCTGGGCTCATCAGCTCGCCCCGCAAAGTCCGCAAGCAGATTCACCTCCCGGTGACTGCGCAGATCGCCTCTTTGTTGCGCGCGCAAGTGCCGATATCGTGATTCCCACCACTTCTGTTCATGGCCGTTGATACTGCGGGGCAGTCCCGCACCAGTTTTGACCTCAAGAGCGCTCAGTTGCCGGTGGTGGCCGTGATGCTCAAGAGCCCGGATGTTTCCGCTTTTGCTGCCGATCTGGCGGCGCGCTTGGCCGACGATCCCGAATTCTTTGACAACGACCCGGTTCTCATCGACCTGACCGCCCTGCGCGAGTCGGACGAACCGATCGACTTTGCCGCGCTCATCGCCGAGCTGCGCCAGCACCATACCCAGCCCGTTGCTGTGCGCGGCGGCAGCAGCGAGCAGATGCAGGCCGCGCACGAGGCGGGCCTGATCGCCGCGCCCGACGCGCCCAAGCGCGAAAAATCCGCCAAACCCGAGGTGCGCGAAGTCATCCGCGAGGTCGAGGTGGTGCGCGAGGTGCAGGTCCCGGTCGAGGTGCCGGGCGAGGGCGTCGTCACCATGGTGGTCGACAAGCCGCTGCGCTCCGGTCAGCAGGTCTATGCACGTGGCGGCGATCTGGTCGTCATGGCCATGGTCAGCTTTGGTGCCGAGGTGATCGCCGATGGCAACATCCACGTCTACGCGCCGCTGCGTGGCCGCGCGATCGCCGGTGCACGCGGCAATACCGATGCCCGCATCTTCTGCACCTGCATGGAGGCGCAGCTCGTCTCCATCGCCGGCATGTACCGCGCCATCGAGACCGATCTGCCGCCCGACGTGCTGGGCAAGCCTGCGCAGGTTCGTCTGGAAGGCGAAAAACTGATCATCGAACCATTGTGAGAGGGAGCCCATCCATATGCGCTGGCAATCACCGAACCCCTTTTTAATTTCAAAAAACCGAAGCAAGGACTGTGCATAACATGGCCAAAATCGTCGTCGTGACCTCCGGCAAGGGTGGCGTGGGCAAGACCACCACCAGTGCCGCCTTTGCCTCCGGCCTGGCGCTTGCCGGCCACAAGACCGCCGTGATCGACTTTGACGTCGGCCTGCGCAATCTGGACCTGATCATGGGTTGCGAGCGCCGTGTCGTCTATGACCTGATCAATGTGATTCAGGGCGAGGCCAATCTGAACCAGGCCCTCATCAAGGACAAGCAATGCGACAACCTGTTCGTGCTGGCCGCCAGCCAGACGCGTGACAAGGATGCGCTCAACCAGGAAGGCGTGGGCAAGATCCTCAAGGATCTGGCCGACATGGGCTTCGAATACATCGTCTGCGACTCGCCCGCCGGCATCGAAAGCGGCGCGCTCATGGCCATGCACTTTGCCGACGAGGCACTGCTGGTGACGAACCCGGAAGTCTCGTCCGTGCGCGACTCCGACCGCATTCTGGGCATGCTCGGCAGCAAGACCAAGCGCGCCATCGAGGGGCTGGAGCCCATCAAGGAGCATCTGCTCATCACGCGCTACAACCCCAACCGCGTGGAAGACGGCCAGATGCTGAGCCTGACCGACATTCAGGACATCCTGCGCATCCAGCTCATCGGCGTGATTCCCGAGTCCGAGAACGTGCTGCAGGCATCGAACCAGGGCCTGCCCGCGATCCACCTGAAGGGCACGGATGTCTCCGAGGCCTACAAGGACGTGGTTGCCCGTTTTCTGGGCGAAGAAAAGCCCATGCGTTTCACGGATGCCGAGAAGCCAGGCTTCTTCAAGCGCATCTTCGGAGGGAGGTAAGCGTGATGTCCCTGTTGTCCTTCCTGCTCGGGGAGAAGAAGAAAACCGCCTCGGTCGCCAAGGAGCGTCTGCAGATCATCCTCGCGCACGAGCGCAGCGGTCGCAACGCCGGTCAGCCCGACTATCTGCCTGCGCTGCAACGCGAGCTGGTGGCCGTGATCAGCAAATATGTGTCGATCAACGCCGACGACATCAAGGTGCACCTGGAACGTCAGGAAAACCTCGAAGTGCTCGAAGTGAAGATCGAATTGCCGGAAGCTCCTGCCAAGTGATTGCGCAGTAAGCTGCTTCGGACCATGAAAAAAGCGAGCCTTGGCAGTCCATGCCAAGGCTCGCTTGTCTTTGTGCGGAGCCAGTCCGGCGGTTTGCCGATCAGCGCGCCGTGTCCTTCTCGTCCGCCACGGCTGCGTCGGCCAGCAGGTGCTCGGTGAAGAAGCGCCCCCCGTGATAGAGCAGCGGTGACGAATCCGTGTGGTGGCTGCAATATTCCACCTGACCCACGAAGATGATGTGGTCGCCCTCGTCGTAGCGGCTGCGATTGAAGCATTCAAAAGTGGCAGCCACATTGGGCAGCAAGGGCGCGCCGCTCTTGCCGAAGCGGTAATCCACACCTGCCCAGCGGTCGATGTCACGTCGCGCAAACTGCTCAGCCAGGCCTTGCTGCTCTGCGGTGAGCACATTGATCGCGTAATGCGTTGCCTCGCACAGCATGGGCATGGAGGCCGCTTTGCGCGCCAGACTCCAGAGCACCAGCGGTGGCTCCAGCGACACGGAGTTGAACGAGTTGGCCGTCAATCCGATCAACTGACCATTGCTGGCGCGTGCGGTGACGATGGTCACGCCCGTGGCGAACATGCCCAGCGCATCACGAAAATCACGTGACGAGAAATTGGGCGTCTGAGCCTCGGCCGAGCGGTGGAGCGAAGAAGAGTTGCGATTCACGAAATCATGGCGCTTGGCACCAAAAACAAGGTCGGGATATTGGATGAAATGACTGGGCTATTATTGTCTGCAACTGATCGGCCTGCTGCCGAAAGGGTTCGACAAGAGAGCACTGCATGGCAATTCTTCCCCGATTTTCGATGCTCGGCCACGGCCATACAGTCATCATGCTGCACGACGCTGACGGTGGGCACCTGACTTTCTCCCCTTCGGTGGAGGCGCTCGCCAGTCAGGGTTACCGCGCCGTGGCCGTCGATATGCCCGGATACGGGTACACGCCGCCGAGCGAGCCCTACAGCGTCAAGGCGCTGGCCCAAAGCTGTCTGGCGCTGATCGATGCGTTGCAGGTCAACAAGGTCACCCTGGTCGGCCACGGGCTGGGTGCCATGGTGGCGTTGGAGACGGTGATGCGCGATCCCAGCCATATCAAGCGACTGGTGCTCTGTGCTGGCGGGCCTCCACTGGATGAGCCATCACGCGAGGCCTGGGTGGACACGCGCCTGTCCGCGCTGGATGAAGGCCTGAACATGGAGCAGATCGCCGACCGCATCATTCCCCTGCAAACGGGAAGCAAGGCGCTGCCCGAGGGCGTCCGCCTGATTCGCCACGCCATGACCGAAGTGCACCCGCTGATCTATCGCCATGCACTGCAGGCGTTGCCCAGCTTTCAGCGCAATGCGGCGGCACTGGCTCAGATCTCGCTGCCCACCCTGTTGATCGGCGGTGCG